>CATYEN010000012.1 GCA_958405565.1 uncultured Collinsella sp.
ACTGCGGGAACGGCCTATATGCTCAATGTGTTCGGCTGAGATCGGAAATCAACCGTAATAAGAGGAGAGCCATGTCGAAGCAAGCGGTCGTTGGAATCCTGGCGCATGTCGATGCCGGCAAGACCACGTTGGCCGAGGCCATGCTGTTCAATGCGGGTCGCATTCGCAAGCGTGGCCGCGTGGACGATGGCGATTCGCATCTGGATACGAACGCGATCGAGCGCGAGCGCGGCATTACGATCTTCTCGTCGCAGGCCGTGCTCGACCACGGCGATACCCACGTCATGCTCGTGGATGCACCCGGCCACGTCGATTTTTCGGCCGAGGCGGAGCGCACGTTGCGCGCGCTCGACTACGCGATTTTGGTTGTGGGTGCCAACGATGGCGTGCAGGGGCACACCGAAACCCTGTGGCGCCTGCTTGCGCGCTATGACATCCCGACGTTCGTCTATATCAACAAGATCGATTTGGAGAATCCCGGTCGCGATGTTTTGCTGGCACAGCTGGGGCAACGTCTTTCCGAAGGCTGCCTGGATGCCAACGAGCTGCTGACGGGCGGTGCCGTTCAGGAGGATGCTGCTGCGTTGGACGAGGCGGCACTCGAGGAGTTTCTTGAAGCGGGTGAGCTTTCCGTCGCAACGCTGTCGCGCATGGTTGCCGAGCGCAAGCTCTTTCCCTGCTTTGCCGGCTCGGCGCTCAAGGACCAAGGCGTGGACGAGCTGTTGGATGGCATATGCGCGCTGATGCGTGAGCAGGTGTGGTCCCCGGAGTTTGCCGCGCGCGTCTATCGTGTCAGCCGCGGAGATCGCGGCGAGCGTTTGGCTTGGGTTAAAGTGACCGGTGGCACGCTGCACGCCAAGCAGATGATTGACGGACGTTCCGGTGCCGAGGCATGGGAGCAGAAGGTCGATCAAGTACGCATCTATAACGGCGAGAAGTATGAGCTTGCGCAAGAAGTTGCTGCTGGCGGTATTTGTGCCGTGACGGGTCTTGCGCACGTTCGCCCAGGGGACGCCCTGGGCGCGGAGCCCGCGGGCGATGCGCCCGTCATTGCGCCAGTCCTCACCTATACGGTGCTGCCGGGCGAACACGACGTCCATACGGTGTTCAAAGCATTGACTGAGTTGGCGGACGAAGATCCCATGCTCGGCGTAAGCTGGAATACGCATCTTGAGCAGATTCATTTGCAGCTGATGGGCGCCGTGCAACTCGAGGTCGTGCAACGGGTGTTGGCTGATCGTTTTGGCCTTTCGGTCGAGTTTGAGTCTGGCGGCATTCTCTATAAGGAGACTATTTCGCAGCCGGTCGAGGGCGTGGGCCATTTTGAGCCACTGCGCCACTATGCCGAGGTGCATTTGCGTTTGGAGCCGTTGCCGGCGGGCTCGGGCGTGCAGTTTGGCACCGTGACCTCGACCGACGAGCTCGATCTTAACTGGCAACGTCTGGCGCTCACCAACGCCATGGAGCGCGATCACCTGGGCGTGCTGACCGGCTCGCCCATCACCGATGTGCGCATTACGCTCACGGGCGGCCGCGCGCATGCCAAGCACACCGAGGGCGGTGATTTTCGTCAGGCCACGTACCGTGCGATTCGCCAAGGACTCATGCAGGCGCGTGAGGCCGACGCGGCGGTACTGCTGGAGCCGTGGTACCACTTTGAGCTCGAGGTGCCTGGGGAGTGCGTGGGCCGGGCGCTCTCAGATGCCACGCGCATGGGTGCCGAGTACGAGCCGCCGACGATGGCGGGCGACCGGGCGAAGCTTGTGGGTCGCGTACCGGCGTCTGAGGTGCAGGATTACGCGCTGGAGGTGGCTGCCTACACGAGCGGTCGCGGACATCTGTACCTGGAGTTCACCGGTTACGCGCCCTGTCATGATGCTGAGCGCGTAATCGAGACGGCGGCCTATGAACCCGAGGCCGATCTGCCCAACACGCCCGACTCGGTCTTTTGCTCTCACGGCGCCGGCTACACGGTCAAATGGTACGACGTGCCCGCCGCGGCGCACGTAAAGGTCGATCCTGCCACCTTCCGCCCCTGGCGAGCGGCCGACGCGGAGTTTTTTGGCCACATGTGACATAGGGGCAGCCCCTTTGTCACATTCAGTTGGTATAACTCGGTACAAGTTGGTATAACTATTACCAGTGTTTGCCGATCTGAGGAGGCCGACATGAATCTAAATCCCTTTAAGCCCACGGCTGGCAAGCGGCCTCCGATACTCATCGGTCGCGAGTCGGTCATCGAAGATTTCGAGGAAGGGCTCGATAACGGCGCCGGAGCGCCGGGCAGGCTCATGCTCATTACGGGAAACCGCGGCTGCGGCAAGACGGTTCTCCTGCGGGAACTGCAACGTCTAGCCAATGAGCGCGGATGGGCGGTTGTCTCCGATTCCGCCTCGCTTGGCTTATGCGACCGCTTGGCCGACGCGCTTCGCTCGAATAAGCCCGTTGTGACGTCAATGGAATTCGGTCCGTCGTTTGGCCGGATGTCGGTCGAGGCGGCGCGAGCAAAGGGCGAAACGTTGCGAGAGCTGGTCAACGAGCGCCTCAAGAAGCTCGGTCCAGGCAAGGGCATACTGTTTGCGATTGACGAGGCACAATCTGCGTCTATCGAGGAACTGGCGGCTCTTGCCGTTCTCTATCAGCAGGTGCTCGGAGATCAGGATGCCACGGGCTTGTCCGATAGCGACCAGCGCGGTCTTGCGCTGGTGTTCGCCGGCTTACCCAGTATGGTTGACGACCTGCTCGAAGAGCCGAGCGTGACGTTTTTGCGCCGTGCTCAGCAGCGTACGCTGGGGGCGATTTCTTTGCCCAAGGTGCGCGATTCATATATCCAGACGGTCAAAGACGCAGGCCTTTACGTTGACGCGGAGACGGCGGACCTTGCGGCATGCAAGAGTATGGGGCATCCCTACATGGTCCAGCTGGTGGGATATTACATGTGGCGTTCTGCTGTCCGGCGTGGCTCGCAGGTCATCGAAAGGCACGATGTCGAGGCTGGCCATGCGGATGCCGTCTCCGAGTTCTACGAAGCGGTTGACGCGCCTCTGTATTACGGGCTGCGCAGCCCTCAGCGTCTCTTTATCGAGGCCATGGCGGTTGACGAGGGCAAGCCGACGCGCATGGCGGACATCATTGAGTGCTGTGACCGCACCCAGAGCTGGGCGAGTAAATATCGCGCAAGCCTGATTCGCGAGCGCGTCATCGAGGCTGCCGGATACGGTCTCGTCCGGTTTACCGTGCCCATGCTGGGCGAGTACATTCGCGATCGCATTTTATGGCACGAGTAATGTGACAAAGGGACAGTCCCTTTGTCACATCGATGTCTGAGAGAGGTCAAAACATGGTGATTCATACCGAGCGTTTGACGCTTCGTCCGTGGCGCGAGACGGATGCGGCGAGCCTGTTTGCATATGCGAGCGATCCGGACGTGGGGCCGGCTGCGGGTTGGCCGCCCCATCGAAGCATTGAGGAGAGCAGGGAGATCATTCGGACGGTCTTTGCGGCGCCCCATACCTTTGCCATTTGCCTGGCTGAGGCAGACGAGCCCGTGGGCAGCATCGGGCTCATGCCGCCTCGCTGCGAGTCGAACAGCCAAAGAGGCGGACTCGAGTTCGAGGTGGGGTATTGGATCGCCAAGCCGTTCTGGGGTCGAGGCTTTGCTCCCGAAGCGGTGCGAGCTATGCAGCGCTATGCGTTCGATACGCTTGGCTGCAAGGCACTTTGGTGCGGATACTACGAGGGCAATAACAAGTCGTTACGCGTTCAGCAAAAGTGCGGATTCGCGCCGCATCACGTTGAGCGCGACGTACTTTGCGAGCTTATGGGCGATGTGCGTACCGAGTGCTTTACGTATTTGACCCGCGAAGACTGGCGCGAGCAGGCACAGTGCGAGTAACGTGGCAAAGGGACAGTCCCTTTGCCACGTTCGGCTAACAGGAAGGGGAGCGATGGCGGTGTCGCAACAACCAAGTGCTATCGAGGTGCGCGGTGCGCGCGTACACAACCTTAAGGACATCAATATCGATATTCCGCTGGGAAAGCTCGTGGGTATTGCCGGCGTGTCGGGGTCGGGCAAGAGCTCGCTGGCGCTGGGAGTTCTTTATGCCGAGGGCTCGCGCCGTTACCTGGAGGCGCTCAGCACCTATACCCGCCGACGGCTCACCCAGGCCGAGCACGCTCAGGTGGATGAAGTGCTGCACGTGCCGGCGGCGCTCGCGTTGCATCAGCGCCCTAGTGTGCCAGGCGTACGCTCGACCTTTGGCACCATGACCGAGCTCAACAACAGTCTGCGTTTGCTCTTTAGCCGCTGTGCCCATCACGTGTGCCCACATTGCGGGGCGCGTGTGGAGCCGAGCTTTAACGTGGCCGCAGGTCTGTCGCTCACGTGTTCGACATGCGGCCGCGAGTTCTACGCGCCGGGCGCCGAGGACCTTGCCTTTAACAGCGGCGGTGCATGTCCCACCTGTGGCGGCACCGGTGTCATGCGCGAGGTGGACGAAGCGAGCCTGGTGCCCGACGAGTCAAAGACCATCAACGAGGGCGCGGTGCTTCCTTGGGGCACGCTCATGTGGGATCTGATGAAGCAAGTCGCCGGCGAGATGGGCGTGCGTACCGATGTGCCGTTTAACCAGCTCACAGCGCATGAGCGCGATATCGTGTTTCATGGCCCTGCCGTCAAGAAGCATATCCTCTACGTGCCCAAAAACGGCGAGGGTGCCACGCCACTCGACTTTACCTATTACAATGCCGTCTATACCGTCGAGAATGCGCTTGCCAAGGTTAAGGACGACAAGGGCCTCAAGCGCGTTGCGCGCTTTTTGCGCGAGGGGCCATGCCGTGACTGTGGCGGCACGCGTCTCTCCGAGGTTGCGCGCCAGTCCCAGGTGCGCAGTATCAATCTGGCGCAGGCCGCGGCCATGACGCTTGGTGATGCGGTTGAGTGGGTGCGCGGGGTGCCCGCATCCTTGCCAGCCGAGATGCAGCCCATGGCGACGGATATCTGCGATTCGTTTTTGAGCACGGCCCGTCGTCTGGTCGATCTGGGCCTCGATTACCTTTCACTCGACCGCGCCGGTGCCACGCTCTCCACGGGTGAGCGCCAGCGCGTGCAGCTCGCCCGCGTGGTGCGCAACCGATCGACGGGTGTGCTCTATGTGCTGGACGAGCCCTCGATCGGCTTGCATCCTGCCAATGTCGACGGCCTGGTAGGTGTGATGCGCGATCTGATGGATGACGGCAACACCGTGGTCGTTGTCGACCACGACACGCGCGTGCTGGCGGAGGCTGATTATCTGGTCGAGATGGGCCCCGTTGCCGGAGCGGGCGGCGGTAATGTGATCGCCGCTGGTACGGTAGACGAGGTCGAACAATCGCAGGGCAGCCGCATCGCCCCGTTTTTGCGCTCGGACCCCAAGCGTTTGCGTCCGCAGGTGACTGACGACGAGATGTTCGACCAGGGACATATCCGCATGGCAACTGATGCCATCCATACCGTCAAGCCGCTCGAAGTCGATATCCCGCGCGGCCGTCTCGTCGCGGTTACGGGTGTTTCGGGTTCGGGCAAGACGACGTTGGTACTCGAGACGCTCATCCCGGCGCTTAAGGCGCAGGCAGCCGGCGAGCGCCTGCCGCGCCACGTGCGCTGGATCGATGCCGAGGGCATTGCACGTGCCAACCTGATTGACGCCACGCCCATCGGTGCCAATGTTCGCTCGACGGTAGCGACCTATGCCGACATCCATGACGAGCTGCGTCGCGCCTTCGCCCGTACGCCCGAGGCCAAGGCAGCCGGCTACAAGGCGGGTGCCTTTAGCTACAATACCGGCGCCTTGCGCTGCCCTACGTGCGATGGAACGGGCTCGATTTCGCTCGACGTGCAGTTTTTGCCCGATGTCGAAATCGTCTGCCCGGCATGCCGTGGTTCGCGTTACGCCGAGGCCGCCTCGCATATCCATCGCGAGGGCAAGGATGGGAGCCTGCTTACGTTGCCGCAGCTCATGGACATGAGTGTGGACGAGGCTATCGACGCCACGGTGGGACTCAAGAAGGTTCAGGCGCGCTTGCAGACCTTGCACGACCTGGGCCTGGGCTATCTCACGCTCGGTGAGCCCACGCCGGCGCTTTCGGGCGGCGAGGCACAGCGCCTTAAACTCGCGAGCGAGATGGGCCGCGTGCAGGACGACGCCGTATTCGTATTCGACGAGCCCACGATCGGCCTTCATCCGCTCGATGTCCGGGTGTTGCTGAGCGTGTTCGACGGCCTTGTTGCCAAGGGCGCCACGGTTATCGTGATCGAACACGATCTTGACCTTATCCGTAACGCCGATTACGTGATCGACATGGGCCCGGGCGGTGGCGACGCCGGCGGGCAAATCGTCTGCGCCGGCACGCCGGCGGATATCGCTGCTTGCTTCAGGAGCATTACCGGTCGTTATCTATAGTCAATGTGACAAAGGGACTGCCCCTTTGTCACATTGACTTCTATTTCACGCATTGAGCGGCGAGATAGTCGCGGAAGAATGGCAATTCAAAAGCGACGATTCCGCGCCCACGTTCTCCAATGATGCCGGCATCTATCATGCGGCGTCGGTAGCGGGAGACCTGCTGCGGCGAACGCTTAAGGCGCTCGACAAGGTCAGCAGTGGTGGACTCTCCCTCGTCATCGAGCATGGCGACGAGGAATCGCTTGTCCTCTGCGGTGAGTTCCCGATAGGTTGCCGCGAGGATTCGGTCGTCCATCTCGTCGCGCGCGATTTTGATTCCCAGGTCAAAGTCGCGTGACGAGATTTCCTTCGAATCGCTTGTGAGATCCCAGGCACGGTAGCCTACGAGTTGCAATAGGAAGGGAAAACCAGAGATCGAGCGAACGGCTCTATCGATTCCCTCAGCATCTGCCAGGCGATCGTTTTCCTGGATTGTGCGAATCAAGGCTTCGCGTACGTCATAGTCGGCAATGCGACCCAGATGATATTGCTGGGCGCGGCGAAGGAACGAGACCGTCTTGTGGTTCAGCAACGTCGAGACGTTGTTGGGAAGTCCCGCCATGAGCAGCGCGACACGTTTCCCATCGGTCACAAAGTGCTGATACGTCGCTGCGAGCTGAATCATCTCGTCGAGTGTCGGGTCCACCTCGTCAACCGTGACGAGCAGACCGGTGCCCGCCTCGTTGAGCTGGTCGATGATGTCGCTCATGCGATAACGCCAGGTTGAGGCATTGTGAACGCGACTGACCTCGACGCTGCCGAGCGGTGCAATTCCGAGGCCGGTGACTTCGAAGTGGGTGGACGAGTCGATGAGATGGGCTGCGGCACGTTTCGTCCCGAGCTCGATTTCCTCAAGCATTCCCGGGAGCGCGGTTGCCTTTACGGCTATCCAGCCGTGGGATTCCGCCCTCGACGCGAGCGACGACATGAGAGCGGTTTTACCGGTTCCACGCGCGCCCGAGAAGATCGAGGTCAATTCTGGGCGCCTGCGCTGGCTCAAGAAGGCACGGTCCAAATCCCGAATAATCTGTTGTCTGCCAGCGAGATGGGCAGGAACCTCGCCAAAACTGGGGGTAAACGGGTTTTCGAGGTATTCCACAATGCCCTCCTTTAGCGTCTTGGGTTAATTTCATTTTATTCTAGTTAATCTCAATTAAAAACGATTAATTTCATTTCAAAGCATAAGGTTGGCGTCGTGCGTTATCGAAGCGGTGCTTGAATAGCTTACGTTGGAGCCCGAAAATGGGTTCAACCCATTCGCGAAATTTGCACGCCCTATTGTGAGTGGGCTCTCAGATGAGCTGAAGCTGCCATCGTGCGGCTGATAGGGGCAATCATGAAAAACAGAATCTATGGGTATGCTCGAGTTTCGTCAGCAGATCAGAACCTGGATCGCCAACTGGATGCGCTGGAGCGGTTTCCGGTCCAAACGAATTTGATCTATGCTGACAAAGCGAGTGGAAAGGACTTCAGGCGTCCTCAGTACCAGCGTCTTCTTCGTCGTCTGCGCGAAGGGGACGTTCTGGTGATTAAGAGTATCGATCGATTGGGTCGCGACTACCGTGAAGTTCTCGATGAATGGCGTCGCCTAACGACGGACAAACGCGTTGCCATCGTGGCGCTCGATATGCCATTGCTTGATACACGCGAACAACCCAATGGAATTACGGGGACTTTTATTGCCGATCTAGTGCTTCAGGTTTTGAGCTACGTGGCTCAGGTGGAGCGCGAAAACATAAAGCAGCGCCAGGCGGAGGGTATCGCGTCGGCGCGTCTGCGGGGTGTGAGATTTGGGAGACCGACGCTCGAACGTCCGGATAGCTACCGCGATGTCATCAAATCATTCGAAGGAGGTGAAGTTACGAGGCGAGAGGCCGCAATGCTCCTGAACGTCAGCGCATCGACGTTCGATCGTTGGAGACGGGCGGATACGAACTGATATGACCGTTCGCCGTCTGTCCGTCCTCTTTAACTAGACATTTTGACGAGGGGAGTTTATTGCACGGAGTCCACTCCTTCCCTCGATGTTTATCCAGTTCACGCCCTGGAACCAAATAGTGCCACCACGTTGCCAATTCGTCTGCATTTTGACGAGGGGGCTAGATATCGTGTTTTGTATTTAAAGGAGGACAAGATGAAAAGGCATTATGGGATGGCTGCGGCGATCTCGCTATTTGCGACGGTGCTCTGTGGGGCACTTCTGCTGAGCGGCTGTTCACAGGTTGAGAAGAAAAACGATGGGTCTGATTATGCCGATGAACGTGCAATGGCCGTGATTGCTCAAGGCTATCAAAAGCGGTCGGATTACCTTGAATCACTGGGAGAGGATGCTGATCTGGGCTCTAATAAAGTTCGAAAAGAGGCAATTAAAACCGAGATCGATAACGACAAAGAACTCAAAAAGGCGTCATTTAAAGACACTAAGATGCAAGAAGACGTCATTGCCTATCTCAATCTGCTTGATAATCAGCTTGATGTTGTCAAGAAGTATGCGGAATCGGATCCCAAGTATTACGACGAATGGGAAAAGGCCTATGACGCACGATCTGCACAGCTTAAGAAACTGGTTGATCGGTATGACTTGACGGTCGATGATGAGTATCGAGATGCGTTTGACGAGCTGATCAAGAACGGTAGGACCGTGGAGGAGAAGACGCATAATGATGAGGTTATCAACGGCCTGCTCTCATCGGCGACCTTTGAGAAAAGTGACGACGGCTACGGCCTCTATACGTACACCGCAATAGTCGAAAACACCTCTGACATATCGTTCGAAAACGTTTTTCTAAATGTTGCTCTTTACGATGCCGATGGTGTAAGGGCGGAAGAATGCTACGCAGATACATCCGCCTGGGCGCCTGGCGAGAAGGTGAAGTTTGAGGTAATGAGTGAGGTAGACGCTTCGAGGGTCGCGCCGACAGTATCGAATTACAGCATCAAGGAATAATTCGCGGGAATTGGAAAGAATGCGCGACCGTTTTCTCCGAACGGTCGCGTTTTGCATTAAGCCGTTGACAGAATGATTCGTGCCGTCATGTACACGATGGAAGATGATGGAGAAGTCGGGCCCATAAAAGAAAGGCGAAGCAGGATGACAAGAACAAACTTGTTTACAACAATAACGCAAAAGCTAATCTTTGGCGGTTTGCTGGCTGTTACGGCCGTGGCGACTGCCGGGTGTATCTGGTTGTATTTGACACGTAATCCTACAACGATCACCGATGATTCGATTCGCGAGGAGATCGCGCCGGTCGTAAAGCTTGTGACGTACGAATATAACTTTACGCAGCTGCTCTCAATCGATGAAGCGGGGAATCCGCTTGGGTGGGAAAACCCCTTTACGTCTAAGCGATATGTCGCAACGATTGACGGCAAGGCTGATATCGGGATCGATGCCGATAAAATGAAGATTGAAATCAAGCGGGTTGATATGAACGACGAGAACTCAGAGGTCAAGAGCGTAAGGGTTACATTGCCTCACTCGGAAATTACCTCTTTCTCAACAGACCCCAATACATTGAAGAAATATGTTGAGGACAATGGTTTTCTGAACTGGAATCAAGTAAGTACGGACGATCTGAACGGTTTGTTGAAACAGGCGAAGAAAGAGCAGACCAAGAAGGTCGAAGAGAGCGATATGCTCAAAGAATCTGATGATAGAGCCAGCGGATTGATCGAAAAACAGGTCAAAGCCCTATGCGGCGACGATGTCGATATTAACGTTACGTTTAAGTAAGGGTGAATGGTGTGTCCGATAAACGACAACAGTTTGGTGAGGCGGAGCCCGAAAAGCAGCAGAAGCCCGGTGTCGGTTCTTCTTCGCTGGAGAACATAATGTTTGGAGCATTAAATGGCGCGCAAAACGCCATTATGGGTGTGGTCAAGGAGACCCAAAAGAAATCGAGTGAATTGGCGGACGCCGCTAGCCCGTTGGCGGATAATGCGCTTAAAGGTATTACTGACTTTGCAAATGGGATTGCTTCTGCAACTGCAGCCGCGGC
Organism: uncultured Collinsella sp.; assembly: GCA_958405565.1. Classification (GTDB taxonomy): domain Bacteria; phylum Actinomycetota; class Coriobacteriia; order Coriobacteriales; family Coriobacteriaceae; genus Collinsella. Next base: position 10,484 of record CATYEN010000012.1, read on the forward strand.
GAATGAACGCTACAGCGCAAAGCGACAAGAGCAACTCGGCCTGCCATCGACGCTCGTTGACGATAACGGTGATTGGGTGTTGCCCGATCCGTTGCTGACCAATCAAGAGCTTGCCGAGCTTGAGGTATTGACCGAGCAATACGAGAAGATGGTAGCGCCTTCAAAGCTCAAGCAGCTGACCGATATGGCTGGGCTAAAGATACCGGAGAATCTTCGCACTGCCGTTGGAGATGCGGTCGATGAGCTTACAAGCGAGATTCAGCAACAAGAGCTATATGCACAGGTTATGAAGCAGGTCGTCGATGGTTTCAAAGCTATCGAGGAGCAAGCTGCCAAGTACAGCGTTACTGAGGCGCAGATTGTTGAGGCCGCAAATACTACGCTTGAAGGCGTTACTATCCGTTCGATTGACGAGTTATTCATGCTTCGCAGTTTTGACGTCGCGAGGATTGCGGCAGGTGAGAACGGTAGACACTTGCTGCTTGCGGCGACCGAGGGTGCGGTGACGGGTGCTCCTGGGTTTGCCGGTTTGCCCTTCAATATCGTATTCAGCATGTTTCTCTATTATCGCGCGGTGCAGTCGGTTGCCATGATGTACGGATTTAACGTTAAAGAGGATCCGGCTGAAATGGTCATTGCGGGCGATGTGTTTTCAAACGCGATGGCTCCGTCGGCAGGCTCTGCTGATGGCATGGCTGTCACAATCGGTAAAGTAATGCTTGTAGCCGAGATGGAGGGTGTGAAGCAGACGGTCAAGAAAGGCTGGACGGCAATGGCGGCACGGGGCGGCGCGGCTATGCTTGTCACGCAGATTCGCGCCCTTGCTAATGCCGCTGCACGTAAGGCACTCGAGAATGCCGGCAAGAAGTCGCTCGAGAATAGTGTTTTCAAAAACGTACTCGAACAAATTGGCAGGAATATCACTCAAAAATCCCTCGGCAAGGCCATTCCCGTGTTTGGCGGCGTTGTCGGCGCCTTGTTTGATGTCTCGCAGATGAATCGTGTTTTGCAATATGCCAACATCTTCTACCATAAGCGGTTCATCATTGAAAAACAGGAGCGTATTGCAATACTTGTCGGTATGGAGACGGCCTCTGTGAACGGTGAGGTTGAGGCTTGCGATGCAGAAGGATAACCGACCGTGTTCTTCGATGACGGAGAACTTTGGCGGCGTTTGGTGCAAATCGGTATAGGTAGGGGTGCGGACCTAATTGCGTGACAACGAGACAGTCCCTTTGTCACATTCCCGGAAAGCCTGTTTGGCGCAGGGCTTCGTAGAGGACGATGGCGGCGCTGTTGGAGAGGTTGAGTGCGCTGATGCGGTAGTCGTCCGGATTGACGAAGTTGCCGCAGATATCCTGCCGAAGGATGGCCTCATGGCCGTCCTCGATATGCCCGAGTGATTCCTCGTGGGCTTCCCAGGCCTCGGCGTTATTGAGTGAGTCGCAATCGCGCAGCATCGGGATGCGCTCGCAGCGCTCGGGCGCCGCGGCGAGCAGCTCCTCGGGAATGCCCGAGCTCTCGCTGCCAAAGACCAAATAGTCACCGTCACGGTAGGTGCTTTGCGCATAGGTGCGGCGTGCCTTTTTGGTTAGCAGATGCAGGCGACCATCGGCAGGGGAAAGGCCGTTGCGCGCAACGAAATCCTCCCAGCCGGCATAGGTCGTCACGTCCAAGTTTTGCCAGTAGCCCAGGCCGGCGCGGCGCACCGTCTTATCATCGAGCGAAAAGCCCAGTGGCTCCACCAGATGCAGGCGGGCGCCGGTAACCACGCAGGTGCGGCCGATATTGCCCGTATTGGCTGGAATCTCGGGCGCATACAGCACAATGTTGAACATGAATCTCCTTGGCTCAGAACGAAAAACCACCACGAAGGGCAGTGCACCTTCGTGGTGGTTTGGCGGTTACGTAGCGGAAAAATGCCCGCTTGGATAAACCTAGGCGCGGTGCCAGTCGGTCAGGCAGGCATCGAGGGCGGCGATGAGCGCATCCTTGTCCATGTGACGGCCGATGATGCACAGGCTCGTCATGCGGTCGCCCGTCTCGTCGTCCCAAATCTGCATGATCTCGGGGTTCTCGTCGATGATCTTCTGCTTCTCGCCCTCGGGCGCAGAATCGACAAACAGACCGTTCTCCATCAGGCGCATCTGGTGGCCGGCCTGCTCAAACATGTAGCACATGTCCGGATTGCCGGTCTGCCACAGCGGACCCTTGACGCGAATGACCTCGTCGGGCCACTCCTGCTCAACAAAATCGGTGAACTTCTGCAGGTCAAACGGCTTGCGGCGCGAGTATACAAAGGTCTCGATGTCGTACTCGAGCACCTCGGGGTCGTCGTGCTCCTCGGGATGCTCCATGGCCTCGATCCAAGCGGCGGAGTTGTAGGCGCGCATAAAGTCGAAGCGGTCGGTGTCGAGCAGCTCCTCCATGGGAACCTCGCCGTTTTGAGCCTCGACAATCACAGCGTCCTTCTGCAGACTGCGCACGATGGCCTTGAGCTCGGCGATCTGCTCGGGCGTCACGGTGTCGGTCTTGTTGAGGATCAGCGTGGAGCAGAACTCGATCTGCTGGATGAGCAGGCTTTCGATGTCGTCCTCGTCGATGTCCTCGGCCAGCAGGTCGCGACCGCCGTTGAACTCGTCGTACATGCGGGCGCAGTCGACCACGGCCACGATGTTGTCGAGCGCGAGCTTGGGCTCGCCGCCCACCTTGGCCTCGTCGCAGAAGCTCGAGATGGTGTAGGCGATGGGGATAGGCTCGCAGATACCCGAGGCCTCGATGATGATGTAGTCGAACTTGCCCGAATCGGCGATGCCCTGCAGCTGGTTGGCAAGGTCGTCCGAAAGCGTGCAGCAGATGCAGCCGTTGGTGAGCGGGATGAGGTCGTCGGTCTCGGAAAGGCCGCCGTCGGCGATGAGGCTGGCGTCGACGTTGATCTCGCCGATATCGTTGACGATCACGGCGGCGCGGATGCCGCCGTCGTTAGCGAGGATGTGGTTGAGCAGCGTGGTCTTGCCGGCACCGAGGTATCCGGTAAGCATGATGATCTTCACGGGTTTGTTGGGCATGTGCCCTCCTTTGTTAGACATGGCTTACAGTTGAATCTTATGCCAAACGCCTGCTCTTATACCCACGCGCTGGCAAATAACACAGGCTACTCCCAGGCTCCCCATACATCGGGGCAATAACCGACGGTGGCCTTTTTGCCGTTGCGCACGATAGGCTCGGCTAGAACCTGCTGGTTTTCGAGCAACTTGTCGAAGCGCTGGCTAGGGGTGAGGTGCTGGATGAGCGCGAGCGTCTCCTCGTCCTTGGCCTTGGGGTTGAGCAGCTTGTCGATGCCGCCGACCGCCTGCATCACGCTCGTGAGCTCGCCCTTGCTCATCTCCTTTTCCTTAAGGTCAATAAACTGCACCTTAATGCGGCGCTCTTTAAAATAGCGCTGGGCCTTCTTAGTGTCGAAGGACTTCTTGGTGCCAAAAATTTGCACGTTCACTTATCGGCTCCCGTTCTAACGAATGAAGTTGGTGCGGGCGCAATCGGCTCCGGGGGCTTCGATGCCGGTGGCCTGTCCTGCCTCGATGCAACGCAGGAGCCATGCCATGTTTTTACCGATGTTTCGCATGGTAGCAAGGCCCTCGGCGTCCTGGGCAGCCTCGCCCGGCATGGCGCCAAAGACGTTGTTCCAGTACGTGGAGGCGACCACGGGCATCTGGTTGATGGTGAAGTACTTGTTGAGTACATCGAAGGTGGTCGACGTGCCGCCGCGGCGGGCAACGGCGACAGCGGCGCCCGGCTTGTGCGTAAAGGCCTTGCTGCCAGCATAGAATGCGCGGTCGAGAGCCGAGAGGATGCGTCCGCTGGGATGCGCATAGTAGACGGGGGAGCCAAAGACAAAACCGTCGGCCTGTTCGGCAGCAGCGATCAGCTCGTTGACCACGTCATCGTCAAAGGTGCAGCGACCGCCAAGCTTGCCGCACTGGCCGCAACCGATGCAATCGCGAATGGGCTTGGCGCCCAGTTGAAACACCTCGGTATCAATGCCTTCTGCATTAAGTTGCCCTGCGACCTCGGCAAGCGCCGTGGCGGTGTTGCCGTTTGCCTTGGGGCTGCCATTGACCAAAAGAACCTTCATCACAAACTCCCTCTGCTGTTGGTGACTTCTGCAGAGGATTATCGCACGATGGGGGAGACGGTGCGGGCGCGGTGCTAATCCAGTTTGGTACCTGGCACCTGCACGGCTTTCCCGAGCAACGCTTTGAGCTCGTTCAAAATGGAAACAGGCTGTCGATCGACAGCGTCCAGATGAAGCGTCGCCACACGAATGGGCGGCTGATATTCAAGCGAGCCGATGAGCACGGGAGAACCCAAGAACCGCTCGATTTCGTCTGCGATCGCGTCGGTCTCTTCGGGATCGAATTCGTCGAAAAGCGCCACGAACATCGGTCCCGTCGAACGGAACAGACGACCCTTGCCGCGCGAACAATCCATGAGGCAGGCGGCGCTCTCCGCCAAAACGCGGTCGCCTGCATCAAAGCCAAAGCGGGCATTGACCTGAGCGATATCGTCGATTTTAATGGCGACCAAGCCCGCCTTGCGCGCGACGCGACGCATTTCGCCAATGGCGTTGACCAGGGCGTGGATGTCGCCTGTGCCGGTCACGGAATCGGTCGTATCTGCCAAGCTGCGGTTGATAATCATGCCCACGTACATGTTGGGCTCGGTATCGGTGCCGTCCAAGCGGTAGCCCGTGCAGTCGCAAAGCACGTATGCTTCGGTGGCATCCATCACGCGATACTGCATGTAGTGGAAGTGCCACGTGCCGTTTATCACCATGTCGAGCTCGGCGCGTACGTTGCCGCGGTCCTCGGGGTGGACGCGAGCAAGCCACATATCGACCGAGTTAAAAGGGTGCTGGGAGGGCAGGTCAAAATCGCGCACGGCGTTAACCGACCATTGCGATTCGCCCGTATCGAGGTTAAGGATGAACGGATAGCGCGTCTCAGAGCTCATGGAGATCGCTTGGAACACCCGGTCGTTGCAGGGAAGCTGATCGACGATTGGGTGTTGTGGCACGTCATTGTCTTTCGGTTGCTGCACACGATGCATAAGCTTATAGCGATACATTTTGCGATCGGCATCCATCGTCATCTGGCGACGCGTATCGCCTGCAAGCGGGTCGACGTGCGAGCAACCAAAACTAAAACTGGCGATCATGGGCGCCTTGCCACCTGAGCTCGCCTCGATCAGCCCGGCACGTACCTGCTCCAAGCGCTGCTCGAGTTCAGTCTCGTTTGCGGAGAGCGAGATAAGCACAAACTCGTCTCCACCGATGCGGAACAGCATCTCATCGTGTTCTATGGTTTCGGAGAGCGTGCGGCAGATGCTCAGAATATAGCGATTGCCTTCGGCGTGGCCAAACTTATCATTGCAATGCTTGAGATGGTCGATGTCAATATAGGCGCAGGTGAAGGGGTCGCCTTTGCGCCAGAGCTGCTCGACGTGACGGTCGAGTCCGCCGCGGTTGCCCAAGTTGGTGAGCGGATCGATATAGGCGTTGCACTCAAGCAGCTGGCGCTCCTGTTGCAGGATGGCATGCGTCTTTTGCAGTTGCTCACCAACGGCGCGTAGCTCAGCAGGCAGCGCGGAAACATCGAGTTCGGCGGTCGAGACACCATTCGCAAGTCGCTGAAGATAGGCAATAATCGATTGCTCGCCCAAGCGGTATGACTCGTTCATGATGAATAACCTCCTTGGGCAGAACAACGGTTTGTATCATATCCCCAATTCGGTTTGAATTGGGGATATAAGTTAGCTAATGGAGACAAATGCCCCCTTCGGCGGTGGCGTTTTGCGCGCGAGCGTATCAGTTGTTATTGCCACCATCGAGCAATGCCTCAAAATCATTCGCCGGCATGGGGCGGTAGTAGAGGAAGCCCTGAGCGTAGCGGGCGCCCATCTGTCGTAGCATGTTCGCCTGCTCATTTGTCTCGACGCCTTCGACCACGACGGGCAGATGGAGCGACTGCGCCAGATCGAGCATTGATGTAATGATTTGCGCGCTGCGGCCTTGATCTCCGTCGGCGGGAACAAACGTGCGGTCAAGCTTGATGACGTCGACGTTGACGTTCTTGAGCATCGCGAGCGTGGACTGGCCGGTGCCAAAGTCGTCCATATAGGTTGAGAAGCCGCGGGTGTGCAGGTCGGCAGTCAGTTTATCCACGGCCTCGGATTCTCCCGTATAGGCTGTCTCGGTGATCTCGATGCGCATAAGTTCGGGCGGTAGGTTGTATTGGGCGGCAAGTGCTCCCATATGTTCGGCAACGTCGCAGGCAAGGATATCCACGCGCGACACATTGAGCGAGATCGGAACCACGCGAAGCCCCCGGTCGATGCGCTCGCGCAGCCACGAGGCGACGCCCTGCCAAATGTACTTGTCGAGCGTCACTACAAAGCCGCTTTCCTCGAGTGCGGGGATAAACGTTACAGGCGAAATGAGGGAACCGTCCTTGCCAATCCAGCGCGTGAGCGCCTCGGCGCCAACGATCTCGCCAGTTTCCATGTCGACCTGGGGCTGCAGGTAGTAGGTAATGCGGCCGTTTGAGAACGCATACTGGAATTCGGTCAGCGTGCGGTGGAACGCGGTTTCGCGCTCGTACTCCTCGGGGCGGAAAATGGCGACGCGCTCCTTAAAGTCGTTTTTTGCGCGCCGATTGGTAAACATGGCCTTGGCCTGCGCGTCGATGGTGATTTCCTCGTTGGGGTCGATGGGGCAAACGCCCATGGACGGCCAGAAACCCACGCCGTCATCATGCTTGGCCACGGCGGCGCGAACGCGGTTATAGATTTGATGGACGGTGTCGTGCTCAAAGGGGATGAGAATGCAAAAGTCGTCTTGGCCCCAGTATCCTGCGACGCCCATCTCGGCATTCTCGATGTCTTTGAGGACCGTGCCCACATCGGTGAGCACGCGGTCGCCCTCGGCCTGTCCGTGCCATTCGTTAAACAGTCGCATATGACCCATGTCGACGGTGGCGATACACCAAGCGCCGTCGCGCCCTGTCCTCAGAAATGCGTTGGCGCGCCGCATAAACTCGCTGGGTCGATAGAGGCCCGTGAGCGTATCGATGCGTTCGGCGACGGCGCTTTTACGCTCAATCTCGGGTATGGGGAGGCTGTCGTTGGGGGCAAGCCCGCCGGCGGCGCGAAGACGACGGTCGAGTTCGCCTAAAACAGCGGTCGCTTGATTGATTAAGCGCTCGTAAAAGGCCGGGACGACAAGACAGACGGGGGTAATGGTGTCGTTCGCGATTCGAACAGGAGCGAAAACGGCCTCTTTAAGATGATGGGTCAGTTGCCCGAATGCCTCGTGGTCCAGATCGTTGCTGAGCACGACGAACTGGGCGTTTCGCGAGCGGAAGACGCGACTTCTGCCGCGGGTGATCGATAACATGCGGCCTGCGTATTCGGCGAGCATGTTGTCGACAGCCTCGGCCCCGTAGAGCTCGTTGAACTTTGCCGTGCCACAAACGCGGACCGCTATAAGCCCCGTCTCGCAACGGTCGCGACGGCAGGCATCGATAGCGTTGATCAGCATACGCTGCGTTCCGAGGCCCGTGGCGGCGTCGACGGTCTCGGCGAGTGAGTGGTTAACAAGTTCGCCGACATAGAGCGAGGGGGTATTTCCGTCGCCGTCGATGCGAAACCCGCGAGCGCGGCAGAGGACGTAGTCGCCCGCGGCATTGCGCATGCGGTACTGCATGACGCGGCGGTGTTTGGAGCCATTATAGATTTGGTCGATGTCGTTGATGTAGGCCTCGAGGTCATCGGGGTGGACGCGCGTTTTCCAGTAATCGTGGCAGTTGTCTACATGCTCAGAAGGAAGACCGAGATCGCGCAGGGCGCCTTGTGACCAAAGGGTGCGATGTTTGTCCAAGTTCTCGATAAAGCAATAACGGCCTTCGTTGAGCATCGAAAAGGCGTCAAAAACGCGATCGCTTATTTCGAAGTCGTCGGTGTGGACTTGCGCGATATTGCGTCGATCAAGATGCATGGCATGGCGTAGCTTGTAGTCGTACATGCGATGGTCGGCATCGAGTGTCATGCGATTGGAGACTTCACCCAGGGCGGGGTCGGCGTGCGACACTCCGTAGCTAAACGAGTGAGGCATCTCGGAATCGTTGTTTTTGAGTAGGACCGTTCGGCAGTGTTCCAGGCGCTCGGCGAGGTCGTCCTCGGTCGCAATCGTAGACAGGATGGCAAACTCGTCGCCGCCTATGCGAAACGCCGCCTCGTCCACCTTCATATACAGCTTGAGATAGAGACTTACCTGCAAGATATAGCGGTTGCCCTCGTCATGCCCAAAGACGTCGTTGCAGTGCTTAAGGTTATCGATGTCGATAAACGCCATGGTCACGGGCAGTTCCTGCTCCCAGATTTCCTCTAGGGAACGGGCAAAGCCGCCGCGGTTGCCAAGTCCGGTGAGCTGGTCGGTAAAGGCCGTCCTAATCAGATCATCCTGACGCTCGAGAAGGTCACGGACGGTCTTTTCGAGCGTTTCGGTGTAATTGCTGACGGTGTCCATGTTGTAAGTGGCTTTCTGGGGTCGGGGCGGATGGCGTCGGGCGAGCTCGTAGTGTACACGCGTCGTTGCTCGGCGCCTTGCGTGTATCCAGGCCCCCGCCTTGCTGCGTTGTTGAGTTACTTTGCCGGCTAATGTTCGCTGTTGATAACTGCTGAGTAGTGTAAACAACAGTACAAAATTATATAGGGGTGCACATGCTGTAGGCGGCTATTATTCGTCAAACGGTAACGCGACGATGCGATGTTCGATGAAAATGCGACTGAGACGATATATGTTGACGGGTATACTTGTCCCGTTTTAAAACGCAGGAACGGAGATGGTCGCATGGCACAGCCGAATACGACGCGCACGGTGGGGCTTGCGCTCGAGGGAGGCGGCTACCGCGGTATGTATACGGCGGGCGTGCTCGACGTTTGGATGGAACACGGTTTGACCTGCGACCATATGGTGGGTGTCTCGGCGGGCGCGGCATTTGGCTACAACTTTAAATCGCACCAGATTGGGCGCGCCATTCGCTACAACAAAGCCTATTGCGCCGACAAGCGCTATGCGAGCGTGACGAGCTGGTTGCGAACCGGTGACATGTTCAATGCCGATTTTGCCTATCACGAGGTACCCATCGAGCGCGATCCCATCGACCTGGAGACATATCGCGCCTGCCCCATGCGGTTTACGTGCGTGTGTACCGATATCGAGACGGGCAAGGCCGTCTATCACGATTTGCCGTATGGTGACGAGCGCGATATCGAGTGGATCCGGGCGTCGTCTGCGATTCCCGTGGCAACGCGTCCTGTCGCTATTGACGGGCATAAATATCTGGATGGCGGCGTGGCCGATTCCATTCCCAGTGCTTGGCTGTTTGCGCAGGGGTATGACCGCAACGTGGTGGTGCTGACGCAGCCGGCGGGCTTTGTAAAGCAGCCCAACAGCGTGATGCCCATGCTGCGTCGCGTGTTTCGTTACTATCCGGCGTTTGTCGCGGCGCTTGAGCATCGGCATGAGGTCTACAATGCCACGCTCGATGACCTGGCGCGTCGCGAGGCGGCCGGCGAGGTCTTTGTGGTACGGCCGAGCGAATCGGTAAAGGTGCCGTCACTCTGCCGCGAGCCCGATGAGCTTGAGCGCATCTATCAGGTCGGTCGCCACGATGCAGAGACGACGCTGCCGGCGCTGGAGGCATACCTGGCAGGGTAGGGGCGTCTGCCGTGGGCTCGGCGGAAAGCGCATTCCGGAATTTGCCTTCGGAATGGGATGCAGTTCCCCTATGAGAGCGTTTGGGAAACTGTGGCCCGGAATTTGCGTTCAGAACGGGACGCAGTTTCCCGTTGAGCCTCTATACGGAAAGCGCATCCCAGTTTGGACGTCCATTCTGGGATGCGCTTTCCGCTCTTGAAGATATGAGACTGCAGGGCAACCGCCCGGCTTGCGTTTATGCCTGCTGCCAGGTGTTGACGAGCTCCTTCGCCGCAGCGTAGGGGTCGCTGGCGCTGCAGACGGCGCTCACCACAAAGAAACCGTCGACGCCGGTTGCCTTGAGTTGCGGCAGATCGGCCGTCTTGACGCCGCCGCCAACCACGATGGGCACGGGGCTTGCGGCATGGAGCGCCGCCAGGTCCTCAAAGCTCTTGGTGATGATGGAACCGTCAGCCGCGCGTCCGCAATCGCGCTTGGTCTCGGTCTCGTGGAGCGGCCCCACTCCCAGGTAATCGACCAGGCCCATGTCGGCAGTTTTGACGTACTCGAGCATCTCCTCGCAACGGGCCGAGAGGCCCACGATGGCGTCGGGGCCCAGCAGCTTGCGGCAGACCTCGACGGGGATGTCGCTCTGGCCCACGTGCACGCCGTCGACGGCAATGCCCTGTTCGCGCGCGGCAAGCACGCAATCCAGGCGGTCGTCGATGAGCAGCGCGACCTGACCGGTCTTGCCCGCACGGGCGATAGCCTGCGCGGCATCGTCCGTCAGCGCGATGATCTCGCGCGCGCTTGCCACCTTGGAGCGCACCTGGATGCAGGTAAAGCCGGCGTCGAGCGCCTGGGCCACCACATCGCCCACGGGGCGGCCGAGCGTGTTTTCGGGGCCGAGCACCAGATAGGCCGAGATATCAAGGTTGTCGCGAATACTCATCGTGCTTCCTCCTGCTTTTTGATCTGCGCTTCCATGCGCTCGAGTTTGCCGTTCATGGTGTCGGTAAACCCGGGGCGAATATCTGCCTTGAGCACAACTTCGGTGCGGATGCCCTTGTTTGCCAGGACAAAGGTGGCGTCGCGCACGACCTGCATGACCTCGTCCCAATCGCCTTCGATCTCGGTGAACATCGAGCTGGTGCGGTTGGGAAGGCCGCTCTCGCGAATGACGCGCACGACCTCGGCGACCTCGGCGGAGAGCTCGTCACCCGTGCCGCACGGGGCGATGGCCACGGCGACCAGCGTGTTCATGCCGGTATTGGCTGCGGACTCGGACATGACTTACGCCTCCTCGAGCTCGAGCTGGTTGTCGGCGATGTCTTGGGCAGTTGCACGGTAGAGTTCGTCGATAAAGGCGACCTTAAAGCTTGCCGGGGCATCGGCGACGGCAGCGGCACGCGTGCCGGCAACGTTGTAGACGGCGGTACCGCAGACGGCTGCCGTAAACGGATCGGCGGCACAGGCGTATACGGCCAGAACGCCGCCCTGCGAGCAGCCGCAGCCGGTGATCTTGGACATAAGCGGGCTGCCGCCGTGGGACTTTGCCACGGTCGAGCCGTCGGTAATCAGGTCGATCTCGCCCGAGACCACCACGGCACCACCGGTGTGGCGGGCGAGCGCCACGGCAGCATCGCGGGCGGCGTCAACCGTGTCGGTGGTGTCGACACCGCGTACACGGCTCAGATCGGCCGCCTCGCCCTCGAGGCCCCACAGGCCGGCGAGCGCGATGATCTCGGAAGCGTTGCCGCGTACGATGGCGGGCTTGTACTGCTTGAGCTCATTTACCAGCTGAGTACGCAGGCTGCCGATGCCCAGGCCCACCGGGTCGAGCACCCAGGGCTTGCCGGCGTCATGTGCCGCCTTGGCCGCGCGTGGAATCGTCTGCTCGTAGATGGGGAAGAGCGTGCCCATGTTGAGGTAGATGGCGCCGCCGCCGGCGACGAGCGCCTCGCCCTCGTCGGGCAGATAGACCATGGCGGCCGAACCGCCCACGGCGAGCTGCGCGTTGGCGACAAAGTCGATCGTCACCGTGTTGGTGATGGAGCCCGCCATCGGGTTGGCGGCGCGAATCTCCTCCACGGCCTTGACCACGTTTTGCTTAAGCTGTTCCGAATCAATCACTGCACATGCCTCCTTGGCATAGAAAAGGGGCGCTGTGCATAGACAGCGCCCCTGTAAAGGCGGCATGCTCCCTACGCCAGCATTAACTGACAGGTTCAAAGGATTGGGCCCATTGCCCTCTCAGCCTTGTGGTTTGCACCGCCGGCACTCCCGCATCGAATCTGTTGTTCCCTATACTAGCGCACCGACCAAAAAGGGACAGGTTTATTTTGGCAGGTGCCAACTGGGATGATGCGTTTTCCCAGATAAAACCTGCCAAAATAAACCTGTCCCGTTTTGGCAGGTCGGTACAATAGACGGGATAAAGAATGACTGAGGGGACCTTATGATCAAACTTGTGCTGACCGATATGGACGATACGCTGATTCCAGCCGGGCATGACGGTGCCAGTGACTACGCCATTGAGGGTATTCACGCCATGCAGGCGGCGGGCCTGCACTTTGGACCGGTTTCGGGCCGTCAACCGTCCGCGATGGGCTGGATGTTCCGCAATCGCTCCGAGTGCTTTTCGACCGGCGCCTTTTGCAACGGGCAGGTGATGTTTGTGGACGGCGCGGTGGTCGCATCGCGCGCAACTGATAACGATGCCCTGATGCGCCTGGCCGACTACCTTGAGCAAGAGACCGACGACACCTATCTAAAGGTCTACAGCCTGGGCGATGACTTTTGGGACAACGACGCCTATTGCGTGACGAGCGATCCCGAGCGCGTGCGTCGCGCCATGGAGTCGGGCGGCAACGCATGGCTCAAGGGCGAAGAGGCCCCGTGCCGCCCTGTCGTCGATGACGCCCCGGTATACAAGGCGAATATCTGGAGCGCCCGCTCGCGCGAAGAGCTCGCCGAGCTGCGTGAGCGCGTTGCCGCCGAGGTACCGGAACTCTCGCTCGTGTTCCCCAACAACCGCGTGCGCCTGTTTGACATTCTCCCGGCCGGCTGGAACAAGGGCTGCGCCGCACTGGAGCTGGCACGCGCTCTGGGTCTGACGCCCGACGAGGTCGCGGTGTTCGGCGATTCCGATAACGACCTGCCCATGATTCATGCCGTTTCCAACTCCGTGGCGGTCGCCAATGCCAACGAGGCCGTCACGGCTGCCGCACGCTGGCATATCGGTGCCGCGGCAGACGACGCGGTCGCCGAGGCTCTGCATCAGATTGCCGCCTGTGCTGCGACGGGGGAGATGCCGCCGTTTATGCGTCAGATGGATGCGACGGGTTTCGACGTCACGAACGTCTAGGGAGGGCGCTATGAAGCTTCAGCAGCTCAGATATGTCGTCAAAGTTGCCGAATGCGGCAGCATCACCGAGGCCTCGCGCCGACTCTTTGTGTCGCAGCCTTCGATTACCGCGTCGATCCGCGATCTCGAAAACGAGATGGGTGTGCATATCTTTGAGCGCACCAACAAGGGTGTCATTGTGTCCGAGGAAGGCGAGACCTTCTTGGGCTACGCGCGCCAGGTGCTCGACCAGGCCGACCTGCTCGAGGGCAAGTACAAGGGCGCGTCCGAGCAGGTGCCGCACTTTAGTGTGAGCTGCCAGCATTATTCCTTTGCCGTCAACGCGTTTGTCGATGTGATCCGTGAGTTCGATGCTGCGCGCTATGACTTTACCCTGCGCGAGGAACAGACTCACGAGATTATCGAGGACGTCGCGCATATGAAAAGCGAGCTCGGCATCCTGTACCTGTCCGAGCACAATCGAGAGGTCATCGAGCGCATGCTGGCGACCAACGATCTCGTGTTTGAGGGGCTCTTCTGCGCCACGCCGCATGTCTTTGTATGCGCCGACCATCCACTGGCGGACCGCTCTAGCGTGACGCTTGAAGATCTCGAGGACTATCCGTTTTTATCCTACGAGCAGGGCAGCTACAACTCGTTTTACTATTCCGAGGAACTGACCTCGACGTTTGAGCGCCGCAAGAATATCCGCGTGCGCGACCGTGCGACGCTGTTTAACCTGGCCATGGGACTCAACGGCTACACGGTATGCTCAGGCGTGATCAGCCACGAGCTCAACGGTCCCGGCATTATCTCGATTCCGCTCGATGTGGACGAGTACATGGAGATTGGCATCATCACGCGCAAGAACACGACACTCACGCGCTACGGACAGGCCTATATCGACGCGATTCGTCAGCACATCTAGACTGCTGCGTTCTGCACGGGTCAAATCTCTTTATGGCAGTCCCAACTGATATAGGAAGCATCTATATCAAACTGTTATAAACGCATATTTTACGATGGCCATATGAGCGCTCATACTCTGTCCCAGTAAAGCAACCAATGCAAAGGGAGATATCTATGAGCACTTCGATTCAACCGAACGCGCCGTTTCGCGCCGATATTGTCGGCAGTTTTCTTCGTCCTCAGGCCGTGAAGGACGCCCGTGCGGCCTATGCCGCGGGCACGCTCGACGATGCCGGCCTTAAGGCTGTCGAGGACGAGGCCATTCGCGACTTGGTGGCCAAGCAGAAGGCTGCCGGTCTGCAGGTCATCACCGACGGCGAGTTCCGTCGCAGCTATTGGCACCTCGACTTTATGTGGGGGCTCAACGGTATTGAACGCCGCACCTCGCGTACGGGCTATATGTTCCACGATGAGGAGACCACCGCCGACACCGCCGTGGTAACCGGTCCCATTAGCGGCGAGAATCATCCGTTCGTCGAGCACTTCAAATTTGTCAAGGCGCTCGAGGGGGAGGGCCAGGTCGCGCGGCAAACTATTCCGGCGCCGATCCAGACGTTCTCCGAAGTCACGCTCGACCGCTGCGATGGCCAGCAGGAGAGCCTGCGCGCTGTCTATAAGACCGACGAAGAGCTCGCCGACGCCGTCGCGGCGGCATACCGCACCGTGATTGCCGACCTGTATGCCGCAGGCTGCCGCAACATTCAATTTGATGACTGCACCTGGGGCATCTACTGCGATGCCGATTTTGTCGCCAAAACCGGCATGAGCCCGGTCGACCTGCAAAAGGTGTCCGAGCTGGGCGTGGCGCTCAACAACGCCGCCATCGAGGGCAAGCGCGACGACCTGGTCATCAACACGCATGTGTGCCGTGGTAATTACCACTCCACCTATGCCTTCGAGGGCGGCTATGACCCCATCGCGCCGTACCTGTTCGCACACGAGAACGTCGATGCGTTTTACCTTGAGTTCGATACGCCGCGTGCCGGTGGCTTTGAGCCGCTCAAGTACGTTGCCCCCGGCAAGAAGGTCGTGTTGGGCCTAGTGACCACCAAGGCCGCTGGGCTTGAGGACGAGGATGCCATCGTCGAGCGTATTCACGAGGCTGCAAAGTATGTTCCGCTCGAGAACCTGTATCTGTCGCCTCAGTGCGGCTTTGCCAGCTGCGAGATTGGCAACAAGCTGACCGAGGACGAGCAATGGTCAAAGATCGCGCTGGTCAAGCGCATTGCCGAGCGCGTTTGGAAATAGCGGTAACGTTCGCAGGTGACGGCGCGTGCGAGGCATGGCGTATCGCGTACAATGTTTCGGATCGTATCGTTCGGGCAGGTTATCCGATATGCCCGACCGCCCTTCCATTCGAAAGGACATCCATGTCCCAGTCCTCGACGCCCGCCGTCACCGATGCCATCTACGATGCATCGTCGCTCGGCCGCCCGCGCATGTTCCTGCTCGGTCTGCAGCACCTGTTTGCCATGTTTGGCGCCACCGTGCTGGTGCCCGTGCTCACCGGTCTCTCGGTTTCGGCGACGCTTTTGTTTGCCGGCTTGGGAACGCTGCTGTTCCACTTCCTGTCACGCGGTAAGGTGCCGGCATTTTTGGGCTCATCGTTTGCCTTTATTGCCGGTTATGCCGCGATTACGCCCAACGGCGAGGCCGAGCTTTTGCCCTACGCCTGCCTGGGCGTAGCTTGTGCCGGCCTGCTCTATCCGGTGCTTGCGGCTCTGTTCCGCGCTTTTGGCGCCAAGCGCGTCATGCGCTTCTTCCCGCCGGTGGTGACCGGTCCCATCGTCATTTCCATCGGCTTGATCCTGGCAAGTTCCGCTATTGCTAACTGCCAGACCAACTGGCTTGTGGCTGTCATTGCCGTTGCCGTTATCGTGATCTGCAACATTTGGGGTCGCGGTATGGTCAAGATTGTGCCGATTCTGCTGGGCGTTGTGGTGAGCTATGCCGTTGCGGCTGCGCTGGGCGAGGTCGACTTCTCTGGCGTCGCAGCCGCTCCCTGGGTTGGCTTGCCCATCGTGTGGGACAACACCGTGTTTGCGCTCTTTGGGCCTCAGTTCGATAGCGGCCTTGCCACGACTGCCATCATCACCATCATGCCGCTGGCCTTTGCGACTATGATCGAGCATATTGGTGATATCTCCGCTATCGGCTCGACTTGCGAGCGCAACTACATTGCCGATCCCGGCCTGCATCGCACCCTGCTTGGCGATGGCCTGGCGACCATTCTCGCATCGCTCTTTGGCGCTCCGGCTAACACCACCTATGGCGAGAACACCGGTGTGCTTGCCCTGACGCGTGTGTTTGACCCGCGCGTGATTCGCATTGCCGCGTGTTGCGCCATTGTGCTCTCGTTCTGCCCCAAGTTCGCGGCTGTCATTGCGGCCATGCCGGCGTGTGTGATCGGCGGCGTGTCACTCGTGCTCTATGGCATGATCAGCGCCGTGGGCGTCCGTAACCTCATCGAGAACCAGGTCGATTTCCAGAACAACCGCAACGTGCTGGTGGCCGCTCTGGTGCTCGTGCTTTCACTCGGCATTGCCTACAGCACTGCTGGCGCCATCGTGTTGGAGCTGGGCGGCGTGACGATCTCGCTTTCGGGCCTTGCCGTGGGCTCGCTGGTGGGTATTGTTCTCAACGCAATCCTGCCCGGTAACGACTTTGAGTTCGATGTTTCTGAGCTCGAGGAAGCTGCTGAGTAATAGCTGCGTCCAGCTACATCAAAAAATGGCGCCCATGCGTACACGTGGGCGCCATTTTTAATGTGTCAGTATCCAGTGGATGCCGCGGGCCATGCGCAAGTCGGTTTGCGCAAAATGATTGCCGGGGTTGATCTCCAGCGTTGTTGGAATGCCACGCTCGACGAGTAGCTCTTCCATCGCGCGCGTGTCGTCGAGCACATGCCGCATCATGCGGTTGGGCGTCTTGGTCTCTTTTTTGCCGAGCGACAGGTAGACGGCTTGCGGGTTGCTGACAAACGGCTCCGTGCTGGCACGATCGACAAAGTGGGGAAACCACAGCGACCCCGATGCGCTCGCGGCGCGGTCAAAGGCGTTGGTTTGCCAGAGGGCCCAAAGCGCGAAAAGGCCTGCGAGCGAGTAACCGGCAATGCCGCGCCAGACGGGCGGGCAGGGAAGTGATGATTCGACCTCTGGGATTATCTGATTCAGCAGTTCATCGAGAAACTCAGACGCCTGACCGTCGAAAGGCTCAGCATCGCGTACAGTTCCATCGCATGCCCAGGGGCTCAGCTCGCGATTCCAATCGAGCCCGCCAATGGTGACGAGGGTGAATGGCGGACAGTCGAGCTCTCGGCAGCGTTCATAAACCTCGCTGCCGTCGCCCACGACCACAGGAAGGTAGATGACAGGCGCGCTTTCCGTATGATTCGAATAAACGGTTATCTGCTTTTGATGCGCTTCCATGACGGGCTTCTCTCAGTGTTGTGATATCGGCAGCCTCAATTGTCGCACGCCAGCGTATGCCGGTTGGACAGCATCAAGAACATTCGCGTGCGCCGCGCGGGCGCAAATGAAAAACGCCACCGCCGGAGGGGAGCTTGGCGGTGGCGTTGCTAAACGGTGTGCAGGCTAGCACTTCTGTGGGTGCCGTTCCGTGCGTTAAAGGTCAAAGCTGTCTATGAGCGCTTGCGGCTTACCATGGTGCCTGCGGCGATAGCGGCTGTTCCCGCAAGGACGGTTGCCACGATGACCGCACCCGAGGTGTCGCCGGTTGCCGCGAGCACGCCGGTAGTCTTGGCTTTCGTGGTTGAAGCCGCAACGGCCTTGGTCGGCTTTGAGCCCTCAGGCTTGGGGTTCTGCTTGGACTCCGCGGGCTTGCTTTCTGCGGGCTTGGTCTCGTCGGGCTTGGGGTCTTCCGGCTTGGCTACCTCGGGAGGTGCGGTGGTCGTGCTTTTGGCGACTGCTTTGATATAGAGGGAGTCGACCGTGGCGTCGCCCGTGCCGATGGCTTGGCCTGCCTCGTAGATGCCGTCACGGAGCTTGCGATAGTCAATGACCTTGCCGCCTTCGGGCGTCTGGATGGCGGCGTTCTCAATCTTGATGGTGCCGATTGTCTTGCCGTCGGCGCTCGTGGCACGGGCAAAGATTGCCGCTGTATCTCCTTCGGCCGTTACCTTGCTGCGAATGATCGAGATGACTGCGGGTGTGACGCCCTCGCTGGTCTGGGCGATGATGCCGATGTTCTCGCCTTGGGGCTCGGGGCTCGTCTCACCATCTTGGTTTTCGCTGTAGGGGATGGGGCTGTCGCCGTTCTCGACATAGCGGGCTATGGCCTTGACAACGGAGTCGCTGATGTAGATGTGGCCACCCTTCTCGTTGGGTGGATCGTTTCTGGTGGAGAATGCAGCCGAAACCTCGCCTTCCGCAAACGCGTCCACGGTGGAGCCGTTCTTGACGACGATATCGTCTTGGTAGGTGAAGAGGGCAATGGCGCCACCGTATCTGCCTTTACTTGCGCGGACTGTCACGTTTGCATGATCGAGTGTGATGCCCTTGTGGGCATAGACGCCATATTCAACACCGTTTGCGTTGAGGGAGGCGTTTGTGGCTGCGAGGCTGCCCTTGGCCTCGACGGCAGCGCCTTTCTCGGAGCTTGCCTTGACCTGGCTGCCGTCCGAGATGGTAATGCCGCCGTCAGCCCAAATCGCCGCTTTTTCTATAGAGCTTGCCTCTACCTTGCCGCCACCCTTGATGGTGAGGTTCTTGTCGGTTCCAATACCCTTGTCCTTGGTAGCCCTGGCGGTAACGGCTCCGCTGTCGTCAATCGTGATATTGCCGTTTGCCCTGATGCCATCCGATGTACCCGTGGCGTTGACGTTGCCCGAACCTTTGATAGCGAGATCACCCCCGGCATTGATGGCATCAAACCCAGTGCTCGTGGCGTTGACGGATCCGGCTCCGTCGATGTTGATATTACCCGTGGAGAGGATAGCGTCCTCAGTAGATGTCACGCTGAGCGTGCTGCCCGCGTCGCCTTGGATATTGAGCTCGGCATTCTCGTTAGTGCCATGAGAAACGTTGATGCTTTCGATCCATTCGGCAGTGACGATGTTGGTTCCCGAGTAATTCACGTTGAGCTTGCCTGCGGCCTGGATCTCGCCGCCGTTATAGTTGTTGAGCTTCAAGTCGTCGGCGCCGTCCCACGACCAGGTACCGGCCTCGTCGCTCGCCGCGGTGTTGTACTTGTTGCCGCCGACCTTGACCCATTCCGCTGCGAGCGAGACGCTCGGCATGAGCAGCGAGCTCACCGTGAGCGCGCACACGGCGCCTACGACGATGCGGCGCGTCACGCGGCGCCAGCTGCCGTGCGCGAGTCCTATGCGACGGCGAACGTCGGGTTCGGCAACATGGGTTCCGGCAGTAGTGTCATTGCGTTTGGGGGTCGTGAACAAGGCTGCCATGGTTGCTCCCGTTCTCATAGGGCCTATACGGCTAGGTTCAGCGTATCTGCTGGATGTTGCCGGCGGTAGTGCCGTTTGGAGGGCAAAATGGCCAAAATTTGGGAAGCAATATATCGCGCGCCCGTGCTCTGCCCGTCTTTAAAAGAAAAGCGCGGAGCCGCTCGTTGCGACTTCGCGCTTTGGTGTTCTGCTTTGGCAGCTTTGCCGTTACGCTACAAAGAAGTAGACGAGGAAGGCAAGGGCTGCAATCCACATGAGCGGCTTGATCTTCGAGGCCTCGCCCTTAAAGAGCGCGACGATCACGTAGGCGATAAAGCCCAGACCGATGCCGGCGGAGATGGAGTAGGTGAAGGGCACGCCGGCGACGATCATGAACGCCGGGAAGCCCTGCGAGACATCGGACCAGTCGATCTCGGAGGCCTCGCTCATCATGAGGTAGCCGACGTAGACCAGGGCACCGCAGGTGGCGGCGCTGGAAACGATGGAGACGACGGGGGAGAAGAAGGCGGCGAGGATGAACAGCACGCCGGTGGTGACGGAGGTGAGGCCCGTGCGGCCACCGTCGGCGGCGCCGGAAGTGGACTCGACGAAGGTGGTGATGGAGGAGACGCCCATGAAACCGCCCACAGCAGCGGCGGCGGAGTCGACGATCAGGATCTCCTTGATATTCTCGACGTTGCCGTCGTCGGTGAGGAACTCGCCCTGCTTGGCCACGGCCATCGCGGTGCCCATGGTGTCGAAGAAGTCACTCATGAGCAGCGAGAACGAGATGACGAGGAGCGCGGGGTCGGTAAGGACCTTGACGATGGCGGGCACGCCGCCGGCGTCGGCGATGGGGCCACCGATGCTCGAGAAGTCGAGCGGGGCGATGATACCGGTCGGAGCCTGGGTCACACCTAGGGGGATACCGGCGATGACGGCGACGACGATGCCGATGAGCAGCGAGCCGGGGACGTTGCGGCAGGCGAGGGCGACTGTCACCAGGATGGAGATGATGCCGACGATGAATGTGGGGGAGGTGATGTCGCCCAGACCGACGAGTGTACCGGCGCCGGCGGTGATAATGCCGGCATCGCACAGGCCAATCATGGCGATGAACAGGCCCAGACCCACCGAGATGGCGTGACGCAGGACAACCGGGATGGCGTCCATGATGGCCTCGCGCAGGCCACAAAGCACGAGCAGCAAGATGACGACGCCCTCAAGGAAGATGACGCTCATGGCCACGTGCCAGTCACCGCCGCAGACGGTGGTGGTGATTCCAGCGATCATCGCGTTGACGCCTAAGCCCGACGCACAGGCGAGCGGGCGGTTGGCGAAGATGCCCATGCAGATGGTCATGATGCCGGCGCCCAGGCAGGTGGCGCAGGCGAGCGCTCCCACATCGATGCCAGCGCCCGAGAGCACCGCGGGGTTGACGGCGATGATGTAGGCCATCGCCAGGAATGTTGTCAGTCCAGCGCGAAGTTCGGTCCCGATTGTGGACTTGCGCTCACTGACGTGAAATAGTTCGTCCATGCATACCCTTTCCTTGTTCGGCCCCGAGTTTAGGCCGATTGACACGAACTATCCCACTATAGCCCCTTTGCGAAGCTGTTGTTCCTCGCATGTTGATGTTCGGCGCTTTGTAGCAGACGGACGGTATTTTTCGCATGAAAATGTGTGGGTACCGTATACTTAAGCAGTTACAACGACCCCTATGGAGGAACGTATGATTAAAGAGCTCTGCCGCGACGAGGCTATCCTGTCCCAGCGTTGCGAGGTTGCGACTGTCGAGGACGAGTCGGTCGCTCAGGACCTGATCGATACCATCAAGTCGCTCGACGATGCCGGCTGCCTTGCCGCCAACCAGATCGGCGTCACCAAGAAGGTCTGCGTCTATCTGGACGACGCCGGCGAGCCCCATGTGCTCTACAACCCCCGTCTGGTGTTTGGCCTGGGCGCCAGCAAGATGGAGGAGAGCTGCCTGACGCACGAGGAGATCACCAAGTCCACGCGCTACATCAAGTGCAAGGTTGCCTTTGACGTGATCGTCGACGGCAAGATGCGCGAGCGCAAGCAGGACTTTGTGGGCTTCGAGGCGCAAATGGTCCAGCACATGATCGACCATTGTCTCGGCAAACTTGTCTAAAGTGATTTGATCGGGGATTGAACCTGTGCTTTTGGCCCGGGCGTGACATTGTTGTCATGTCCGGGCTTTTGTGTTTAGCGCCTCTTTGTTTGGTGACAATGAGTTTAGTAAGAACGTAAGGCTAGGAGGCGCTATGTGCACGAGCATTCGATTTACCGATAATTCTGGCCACATGTATCTGGGCCGCAACCTCGACTGGAGCTTTGACTACGGCCAACAGGTTCGCGTGATGCCGCGCGGGTTTCACATTCCGTATTCGTTTATCGACGACACGACAGCGGCACACGCGGTGATCGGTATGTGCATCGATTACAAGAACTACCCTATGTTCTTCGACTGCGGCAACGATGCGGGCCTCGCCGTGGCGGGCCTCAACTTTCCCGGTTATGCCGAGTATGCCGAGGGTCCCGTCGAGGGCAAGACCAACATTGCCGCCTACGAGTTTCCCCTGTGGGTGGCGTCGACGTTTTCGACGGTCGACGAGGCCGAGGCGTCGCTGCGCGACGTGGCAATCGTGGCCAAGTCGGCCGGCGAGGGCCTGGGCGTATCGCTGCTCCACTGGATTATCGGTGACGGCCAGCGCAGCATTGTGGTTGAGATGATGGCCGATGGTCTGCATGTATACGATGACCCGGTCGATACCCTTGCCAACCAGCCGACCTTCCCGTGGCACATGGAAAACCTGCGCACCTATATCACCGCCACGAATGATTTTCCGCAGACAGCAACGTGGCGCGGCGCCGAGCTTACGCCCTATGGCGCGGGTGCCGGCATGCGCGGCATTCCCGGCGACTGCTATTCGCCGAGCCGCTTTGTAAAGGCGGCGTATCTCAACGCTAATTATCCGCAAAAAGACAGCGAAGCCGAGAACGTCATCCGCATGTTCCGCTCGCTCGAGGGCGTGGTCATGATCGAGGGTGCGTCCAAGATGGGTGACGGCGAGTTCGAGAAGACCATCTACACCGGCTGCTTTAGCGCACGTACCGGCAATTACTATTATTCAACGTACGAGGACCCGTCGATTCGCTACGTGAGCCTAATGGATGCCGAGGGCGCGAGCTCCGATAGGCTTGTGGTTCCCGAGCCGCGTCGGTCGTAGCCGTTAGCTTTACTGCAGTACAAAGCGGCCGCATCTCTCGCGAGGTGCAGGGCCGCTGTCGTTGATGCGCGGCGTCGCTAGAAGTTGGCGTCGTTGAGTTGTTCACTCTCGAGGCCGTCGAGCTGTTGCTGCTCGGGCGTATCGGCGACGCTCTCGAGCAGCTCAGTGGGATCGACGTTCATATTCCTACCGGCCTCGTTGCCGTTGACCAGGTCGTCCGAGAAGATGTCGACTTCCATTTCCTCGGCTTCCTCGATCTGAACTTCGAGTGGCACCTGGGTGCGTACAAGCTTGACTGCCGGACGCATGCGGGCAAAGAGGGGCACGTACTCGATGATGATGGCCGAGTTCTCTAGGCCGTACCAACGTGCCGGGCTTCCGCAGGCGCGGCGGACGGCGTACTTGATGGCCATCACGCGGTGGTCGTTGCGGTTGATGTCCGTTTCGGGGGCAAGCATCTTGCGTAGCATGCAAAAACGGAAGTCGCCCACGTTGCCGCGGGTCTCGTAGATGGAGTAGGTGTGATGTTGCGGCGGCAGCTCACCCGATGCCATCAGGTCGCCAACAATCTGGCGCAGGTAGGCGTTAACGCGCTGGTTGACCTTAAAGCCCAGGTCCAAGCGCACGCGGAACAAGAAGTCCGTGCCAAAGGTCTCAACGGAATACTCATGCGTATAGGGCTCATCGGTAACGTGCACGTTGATGAACCAGTATGCCTTGGCGCGCTTGGGATGCTTGTCCAAGATGGAATAGAGCACGTCGCGGTCGAGCGTGAGCGGGTCGGGGCTGTTGGTAAGGAACACCAGGTTGTCGGCGAGCACGGGGTAGGTCTCGTCGTTACGCAGGCGGTTGAGCTGATCGATGTACTTGGAGACGGGCAGCAGAATCGTCTGCGTGCGCTCGATGGCGGTGCCGCGGCGCCACACGTACATAAGGCCAAACAGCAGCGAGGCCAGGAAGATCATCACATAGCCGCCGTCAAAGAACATGGTGAGGCATGAGGCAAAGAAGCAGAGCTCGATGGCGCCAAAAAGCAGGGCGAAGATGCAGGCGCCCAGCTTGTGCTTGAGAATGCCGGCGATATAGCTCGTCAAAAGCGTCGTGGTCATGAGCATGGTCACGGTGATGGCGAGGCCATAGGCGCTTTCCATGCGCTCGGAGTTCTGGAACAGCAGCACAATGAAGATGCAGCCGACCCACATGATGTTGTTGACGAGCGGAATATAGAGCTGACCCTTGGTGTCGCTGGGGTAGTGGATGCGCAGGTGCGGCATGAGATTGAGACGGGTTGCCTCGGATACCAGCGAGAACGAGCCGGTGATGAGCGCCTGCGAGGCGATGATGGCCGCCACGGCCGAAAGCACGATGGCAAAGGGGCGCAGGGGCTCGGGAAGCATCATGTAGAACGGGTTGACGATATCCATCGCAAGCATCTGGGGGTTGGAGTTATTGGCGAGCAGCCAGGCTCCCTGACCCAGATAGTTAAGGATGAGGGCCGCCTTAACAAACGGCCAGGATGCATAGATGTTTGCCTTGCCCACGTGGCCCATGTCTGAGTAGAGCGCCTCGGCACCGGTTGTCGACAGGAAGACAAAGCCGAGCACCATGATGCCCGAATGGTTGATGGGCGAGAACAGGAACATAATGCCGCGGATGGGGTTGAGCGCGCGCAAGATGGACAGGTTGCCGAGCATGTTGAACAGACCGGCGCCTGCCAGGAACAGGAACCACAGCGTCATGAGCGGGCCGAACAGCTTGCCGATTGACGAGGTACCGGCGCGCTGCATGGCAAATAGGCCGCAGATAATGATGATGGTGATGATGATGACGTTGGTCTGGCCGTCACCCAAAAGCGCATGGCCCCACTCGATGGTACGCAAGCCCTCGATGGCCGTGGTTACCGTGACGGCGGGGGTGAGGATGCCGTCGGCGAGCAGCGCCGCGCCGCCGATCATGGCGGGAAGGATCAGCCACGGTGCCACCTTGCGTACGAGGCTGAACAGGGCGAAGATGCCGCCCTCGTTGTGGTTATCGGCCTTCATGGCGATCAGCACGTACTTGACCGTGGTCACGAGCGTCATGGTCCAGATAACGAGTGAAAGCGCGCCCAGGATCATGTCCTCGCTGACGGTTCCGATGCCGCCGTTGTTGGCGACGATTGACTTCATGGTGTACATGGGGCTCGTGCCGATGTCGCCGTAGACGACGCCGAGCGTTACGAGCAACATGCCAGCGGAGAGGGGGATGGCGCCATGCCCGCCCTGACTATGCTGGTCTTGGAGGCTTGCCTCCAGCTTGTTGTGTGCCACGTGGACTCCCTTGGACATCTGGCCTCTGCAAAGAGCAGTAGACCTTTATGCCATCTTTATACATTTAAGAGCAGTTTGGCACATCGGGGTGTTTTAGACAATAATCCCCAGCTGGGGATTATTCATGTACGCAGGTAGCATTTCAAAACAGGGGCGTATCCGCTGTATGGTTTGCTGCAGTGTGTTAATCGCGGACGCACCCCTGCTTTGAACTGAAGAGGGGCGTTTAGGCGCGTACTGCCTGGGCGATACCGGCCTTGGCGCTTGCGCGCTTACCGGCGAGTTCGCAAAAGATCGCACCGCCGATGATAAGTGCGGCGCCCATCAGGCGGACCGGTGTTATGGCTTCGCCTAAAAGGACGGCGGAGAACACGACGGCCGAAAGCGGCTCGAGGTAGCCGACAACCGCGACGGTCTGGACGGGCAGTTTGGCGACGGCACTAAAGTAGAGCAGGCAACCGATGCCGGTGTTGACGACGCCGAGCATGACGACGGCGCGCCAATCAATACCGGCGGCGACGCCGGCGGACAGGAATGAGGGGACGCCCTGCGTGATGAGCGTGAGGACCAGTGCGGTCACAAAGGCGGCGCTCACCTGGAGCGTGGAGTTTTCGAGGCCTTCGATGTGTGGCGCACCCTTGCTAGCGATGACCATCAGCGCATAGCAAAATGCCGAGGCGATTCCGCAAGCGATACCAGCAATGGGCATATTGCCGCCTAGACCTTGCGCTGCAATGAGAAAAGCACCGCAAGCAACGGCGATGAAGCCGGCGATTTTGCCACCGGTCAGCTTTTCGCCAAAGATGAGCGGGGAGAGCGCCATGACAATGATGGGGCCGCAGTAGTACAGCAGCGAGGATACGCCGACGCCGATCGTCTGGTAGGCGCGGAACAGAAAAATCCAGCTGGCGCCCAGCGCGGCTCCCGAGAGGAGGAGGGCTGCGGCTTCGCGGGGGCGAGATGGCGCCTGCAACTTATGGCGTTGGGTGATGGCGAGGATGGTGACAAGCGAGAGTGCGCCCAAAAACGTGCGTAGTAGCACGATATCGGAGCTCGGCAGCGCGATGGCAGCGGCGATGATGCCGTTGGAGCCAAACAATAGCAATGCTGCTAAGTATGTAAGCAATCCGTTGTTCATGCACTGCCGTCCCCTCTATATCGGTGCAAGTTCACTATGGAGTAGCGGTCTATAGAAGAAAAGCGAATATAATGCATGGGAGACATGACAAATACTCATGCAAAGGTGGGGCGTGTCGTGGAGACCAATATCCAAAAGATGCAAGTATTGCTCGAGACCGTGCGCGCCGGCAGCTTTACGCGTGCCGCTGAGCGCCTGAGCTATTCGCAGTCGGGCGTGAGTCGCATGGTGGGCGATCTTGAGGCCGACTGGGGTTTTAAGGTGCTCGATCGCAGCCGCGAGGGCGTGGTACTTTCTGCCGATGGTCGGCAGATCATGCCGGCGGTCGAGGCGTTATGCGAGGAGTTTGGCCGCCTGCAGCGACGCGTGGACGAGATGCGTGGGCTTATGCGCGGCAAAATCTGCATCGGTACGTTTTCGAGTGTGGCGACTCATGTGCTGCCACCGGTCATTGCGCGCTTTCGCGCCGATCACCCGGATGTCGATTACGAACTGCTGATGGGCGACTACTCCGAAATTGAGCAATGGGTGGCGGAAGGCCGCTGCGACCTGGGCTTTATTCCGCGCGAGCCACGCGGCGTCGGCATGACGTCACGGCCGTTGGTGCAAGATGAGCTGATGGCCGTAGTGCCAGCGAGCTCTTCGCTTGCCGATGCGGATGTCGTTTCTCTTGCCGATTTGACCAACGAGCAATTTATCCTGCTGGAGCGCGGTAGCGACGACGAGATTACGCCGCTGTTCCGCCGTGCGGGCCTAACGGTGCGCTCCAAGCTGTCGACTTGGGACGACTATGCGATCATGGCCATGGTCGAGGACGGATTGGGCGTGAGTGTTCTTCCGGCACTCATCTTGCGCCGCTGTCAGTTTGATGTCGCTATCCGGCCGCTGGAGGGGCATCCTCATCGGCAAATCAATGCCATATACCGCACGGCCGACGTTTCGCTTGCGGCGACTCGATTTCTCGAATATCTCTAATGGTGCACACTGTTATCTGCTCTGGAGCAAATCTTGGAACTTGGCGCATTTCTTTGTGAAATTGAACTTTCGTACTATGTGCCGCGCTATACTGCTGCCTAAATTGAACTCAGGTTCAATTCGTGTTCTATAAATTGAACTTTGCCAGCAAGGAGGTTCTAGTGGCCCAAGAGACGTTTAGCGATCGCCTGCGACAGGCTATGTCCGATCGCGACGTTCGCCAGTCGGACGTGATTCGTGCATCGGAGATGCTCGGCAAAAAACTCGGCAAGAGTCAGATGAGCCAATATGTGAGCGGCAAGACGATCCCGCGGCGCGATGTGGCAGAGCTGCTCGCCCGTATTTTGGAGGTCGATGTTACCTGGCTGCTCGCCAGTGACGCCGACCAAGGCGAGACGCCCTCGTCCCATAACGTTGCCAAATCCGAACCTAGTCCCACGGCTCAAATTGCAAGGAGCACTACCATGCGCACTTTCTCTAAATCCACCAAGCTCGATAACGTCCTGTATGACGTGCGCGGCCCCGTCGTCGACGAGGCTGCCCGCATGGAGGACGAGGGCGAGCGCATTCTCAAGCTCAATATCGGCAACCCGGCGCCCTTCGGTTTCCGCACGCCCGATGAGGTCATCAAGGACATGCGTCAGCAGCTGCCCGACTGCGAGGGCTATTCCAACTCGCGCGGCCTGTTCTCCGCTCGCAAGGCGATCATGCAGTATTCGCAGATCAAGGGCCTGCCCAATGTTCAGATGGAGCACATCTATACGGGCAACGGCGTGTCCGAGCTCATTCAGCTTTCGATGAACGCGCTGCTCGACAATGGCGACGAGATTCTGATCCCCAGCCCCGACTATCCGCTGTGGACGGCGTGCGCAACCCTTGCCGGCGGTCATCCCGTGCACTATCTGTGCGACGAGCAGGCCGATTGGTATCCCGACCTGGAGGATATGGAGTCCAAGATCACGAGCGCGACCAAGGCCCTCGTCATCATCAACCCCAATAACCCCACGGGTTCCGTCTATCCGCGCGAGGTGCTCGAGGGCATCGTCGAGGTTGCACGCAGGCATCAGCTGATGATCTTTGCCGATGAGATCTACGACCGCCTGTGCATGGACGGCTACGAGCACGTCTCGATTGCCTCGCTCGCCCCAGACCTGCCCTGCGTTACCTTTAGTGGCCTTTCCAAGTCGCACATGATTGCGGGCTATCGTATTGGCTGGATGGTGCTCTCGGGCAACCAGCGCTGCATGAGCGACTTTATTATGGGCATCAACATGCTTTCGAACATGCGCCTGTGCTCTAACGTTCCGGCTCAGTCGATCGTTCAGACGGCGCTCGGCGGGCATCAGTCCGTTAACGACTACATCCGCCCCGGCGGCCGTGTCTACGAGCAGCGCAACTTTGTGTACGAGGCGCTCAGCAAGATCGACGGCATCTCGGTGGTCAAGCCGCGCGCGGCGTTCTACATCTTCCCCAAGATGGATGTGAAGAAGTTCAACATCACCGATGACGAGCAGTTCGCCCTTGACCTGCTGCATGAGAAGAAGATCCTGATCACGCGCGGCGGCGGCTTCAACTGGGCCGAGCCCGATCACTTCCGCATCGTGTACCTGCCGCGCATGGAAGTGCTCAAAGAGTCCCTCGAAGACCTCGCCGACTTCTTCGACCATTACCGCCAGAGCTAATGGGATAGAAGCTCCGCACTATGAAAAGCTCCCTGCAGTTGCTTAGCTGCGGGGAGCTATTTTGTGGACCTGCGGGGCGTGGGAAATGCTTGACTGGCGGAACTTATATAACGGTGCCCTGGCAGTGGTCGATTTCGTGTTGGATGATTTCGGCGGTGTAGCCCGAGAAGTTCTTGATGCGGTGGACGAAGTTCTCGTCCAGATACTCCACCTTAATGCGGCGATAACGTGTGCAGGGGCGCTCGCCGACCAGCGAAAGGCATCCTTCGCTTGTCTGGTAGGCGTTGACCTGCTCAAGAATCTGTGGGTTGTACATGAGCAACGACTTACTGCCGTCCTTTACGCAGATGATGCGCTTGCGCACGCCGATCATGTTGGCGGCAAGCCCCACACACTCGTGCTCATGCTCGTGCAGCGTGTCCAGAAGATCCTGCCCGGTCGCGGCGTCTTCGGGGCCGGCGTCCTCGGAGGGCAGGCGCAAAAAGAACTCGGATTTCATGATGGGCTTAATCATGGCGGGCTCCTTAGGGTGGACACGTTTGGTTCAGGCCATGATACCGCGACATGTCGCATTAATGTGTGCACATAGATTCTGCAGCTAGATTGGCGGGCGACACCATAAACTAATGGGCGTTTTGCCGAGAGGCATGAATGTTTAAAGCGCAAAGAGTGCGCGACGGGCCCCGCGAATGGGGCGATGATGCCCGAGAGGGCCAAGAAGGAGTCTCATGTCCGAGAACGAAGAGATCATGAACGAGACCGAGAACGAGACCATGGCTGCCGAGGTAGAGGCAGTCGAGACCGTGGAGACCGAAGCTGCCGAGGTTGAGGCTGCTGACGAGGTTTCCGCCGAGGAGGAGGCCGAGGTTGTCGAGGCCGCCGTTGATTACGATGACGAAGAGCTGATGGACAAGATGCAGAAGGCCGCCCGTCTGCTGCGTAGCCGTCGCTTTGCTATTTCCAAGGAGGAGGAGGCCAAGGCCGAGCGCATGGCGAACATCGAGCGCGCCATCAAGCTTCTTGACCTCAAGCCCAAGATGGAGCAGAAGGAAATGTCCGACCTGCTCGGCATGCGCCTCCGCGAGCTCGATGGTCTGATGGCCGAGGCCGAGGCTGCCGATCTGGTCGGCCGCATCGACGACGCCGAGGGCGATATGCGCAAGATCGTCGTCTTCGCTGCCGAGGATGCCGCTGAGGGCCTGGTCGAGCTTGCCAACAAGAAGGAGAAGCTCTTGCCCGAGCTTTCTTACGAGGAGGCCACCGAGCTGATGGCCGCTCTCGATAAGGTTATTGCTCCGCTCGTCGCCATGGGCCTGGACGAGGACCGCGGTCCTCGCGGCGGCCGTGACGATCGCGGTGGTCGTGGCGGCGACCGTGGCGGTCGCGGCGGCTTTGGCGATCGCGGTGGCCGTGGTGGCGACCGTGGCGGTCGCGGTGGCGATCGCGGCGGCCGTGGCGGCTTTGGTGACCGCGGCGGCGACCGTGGCGGTCGTGGCGGCTTCGGCGGCAACCGTGGTGGCTATGGTGACCGTGGTGGCAACCGTGGTGGCTTCGGCGGCAGCCGCGGCAACGATCGTGGCGGTCGCGGTGGCGATCGTGGCGGCCGCAACGGCGGCGGCTTCCGCGGCAACCGTTTCTAATTAGTTACGCGGTTTTACCAAACCGCGTAACCAGTTGACGCTGCGCGCCCACCAGAGCGACAACTTGTCATTCAAAGAGGACGGCATGACCAGAAGGTCTATGCCGTCCTCTTTTCATGCCAATTTGTTCGCTCTGGCGGGCGCTCGCTGTCCGTTCTCTACCTGCGGCGTTGTCACGGTCCAAGGTAGTCATTGGGGACGTTCTTTAATGACTAGTCAGAATGAGAGTGGATAATCTCCCGGTTTTGGCCTGAATGTTGGCTCAAAGTGGGAGATTATCCACTCTCGTGTTTATTGACAATAATGCCTACATTTGTAGGAACAGCTCGTGGAGGCGGGTGTCTTCGTCGAGTTCGGGGTGGAAGGTTACGCCTAGTTGGTTGCCCTGACGGGCGGCGACGATTCGCCCGTCGACTTTCGCTAAGGCTTTGGCGTCACCGTGGACCTCGACGATGCGGGGTGCACGGATAAACGTCAGCGGTACCTCGCCATCGATTCCGGTCACTTGCCCCTTGGTTCGAAAGCTTCCGAGCTGTCGGCCGTATGCATTGCGCTCGACAAGTACATCCATGGTTGCAAGACGTGGCGTGCCCTTATCGTCATGGGTGGCAAGGTCTTGGGCCAGCAGAATCAAGCCGGCGCAGGTGCCCAGTACGGGCATGCCCTCAGCAATGCGGGTGCGAAGCTCGTCGAGCATGCCCAACTCATCAAGCAGCTTGCCCTGAACGGTAGACTCGCCGCCGGGAAGCACCAGGCGGTCAAAGTCCTGCTTCAAGTCGGCCGCCTGCCTCAGCTCAATACAACGTGAGCCCAGCTCGGACAGCCTTGCCTCGTGCTCGGCAAAAGCGCCTTGGACCGCCAGCACGGCGACCGTCTGGTCTGCGTAATCGCTCATGTGCGATCCTTTCTGCCGGGCTAGCGCCCGCGCTCCTCCATGATGATCTCGATCTCGTCGGCGTTGATGCCGACCATGGCCTCACCCAGGTCTTCCGAAAGCTCGGCGATGAGCTTGGCATCGGTGAAGTTGGCCACGGCCTTGACGATGGCGGCGGCGCGCTTGGCGGGGTCGCCGCTCTTAAAGATGCCCGAGCCCACAAAAACGCCCTCGGCACCCAGCTGCATCATCAGTGCGGCATCGGCAGGAGTCGCCACGCCGCCGGCGGCAAAGTTTACGACGGGGAGCTTGCCCGTGGCGTGAACCTCGCGTACCAGCTCGACCGGAACCTGCAGCTGCTTGGCCGCCTCAAAGAGCTCGTCGTCGCGCAGGGCAACAACGTCGCGGATCTGCTTTTGGATCTTGCGCATGTGACGCACGGCCTGGACAACGTCACCCGTGCCCGGCTCGCCCTTGGTGCGAATCATCGTAGCGCCCTCGGCAACGCGGCGCAGCGCCTCGCCCAGGTCGCGGGCACCGCAGACAAACGGGACGTCAAACTGGGTTTTGTCGATGTGATAGACATCATCGGCAGGGGAGAGGACCTCGGACTCATCGATGTAGTCGATTTCGATAGCCTGTAGGATCTGAGCCTCGACGATGTGCCCGATGCGGCACTTGGCCATAACGGGGATGGAGACGGCCTCCTGGATGCCCTTGATCATCTTGGGATCGCTCATGCGCGACACGCCGCCCGCGGCACGGATATCGGCCGGAATGCGCTCGAGGGCCATGACGGCGCAGGCGCCCGCCCCCTCGGCGATGCGTGCCTGCTCGGGCGTGGTGACGTCCATGATGACGCCGCCCTTGAGCATCTGCGCGAGCTCGCGGTTGAGTTTGACGCGATCGGCCTTGCTGGTCTGTTCTGCCATGGTTGCTCCCTTGGTTGGCATGTGCATTGCTTGACGGAACATCCTATAGGGGAGCTGGGTATGGCGGAATAATCAGTTTTCGAGATAATAACAAGGTCAGACTAATACCAGATTGAATGACACGATAAGGTCAGGTGGCAAACTCATGCTTGACTACAATTTGGAACAACGTGGCGGAGCATCGCTCTATGAGTATGTTTACCAGCAAATTCGAGATGATATCGTTGCTGGTCGCATTGTGGCGGGGGAGCACCTGCCGTCCAAGCGTGCCTTTGCCAGTCATCTGGGAATCAGTGTCATTACGATCGAAAATGCATATAGCCAGTTGCTCGCCGAGGGTTATATTTGCTCAAAGCCGCGTCGTGGCTACTACGCGTGCGAGCTTCCCGAAGCCCCGGTTTTGGCTTCGGCTGCGGAGGATGCCGACCGAAATGCTGCTCCAGCGAGCTTTGGCGTTCATGACTCCTATGGACAGCCTGAACAATTCGCCGCGCTTTCTCCTTCCGCCTTGGAAGCCGCACGTCTCTGGCAAAGTGCTCTGCGGGCGACGTTGACGACCGAAGATGAGCGCGAAATCTTCTCGCCCGCACCTGCGCAAGGCACCGCTCGGCTGCGGCGCGCGATTGCGCATCATCTTCGCGGGACGAGGGGTATGAGCGTCAATCCTGACAACATCGTCATCGGTGCGGGCGCCCAGCTGCTCGACACGATGCTGGTTCAGCTGCTTGGTGCGGATAAGATATACGCCGTCGAAGACCCGGGCTACCTGCGACTGACGCGCATCTATCAGGCCATGGGCTGCAAGGTGCGGCATATTCCGCTTGATGGTGAGGGCGTTAACTTGGGCGAGCTGCTCGATGCCGGGGCGGATGTTCTTCACCTGATGCCGTCTCATCAATATCCGACTGGCCTGGTGACGAGCATCGCGCGTCGCTACGCACTGCTGAGCTGGGCTGCCGAGCGGCAGGGTCGAT
Source organism: uncultured Collinsella sp. (assembly GCA_958405565.1). Lineage (GTDB taxonomy): Bacteria > Actinomycetota > Coriobacteriia > Coriobacteriales > Coriobacteriaceae > Collinsella. Next base: position 43,735 of record CATYEN010000012.1, read on the forward strand.
ATCTCATTGAGGACGACTTTGATTGCGAGTTTCGTCTGGCTGGCAAGCCGATCCCCGCGCTCGCATCGATCGATGCTGCCCAATCGGTCATCTACACCAATACCTTTTCTAAGAGCCTGTCATCGGCCCTGCGCCTAGCATACATGGTCCTGCCCGATGAGCTCATGGAACGATTTAGGCGTGAATTGGGTTTTTATGCCTCGTCGGTCAGCTCTGTAGATCAGGTTGCGTTGGCGCGCTTGCTCGAATCGGGCGATTACGAGCGGCATGTGAACCGCGTGCGCGTTCGTGCTCGTGAGGCGCGTGATGGTTTGGCGGCAATTGTGCGCAAGACGTTTCCGGCAGGGGAGGTGTCGATCGAGCATGCAGACGCGGGCCTTTACTGCACCGTGGTTGCGGAGTGCGAAGCGGGCGAAAGCTCTTTTACACGGGCTCTCATGCACTCGAGTATCCCTTTTATCGATATCAGTGACTGTTTTTGGTGTACCGATGGCGCATCTGTCCCTGAAATCTCAACTCAAATTCTTGTCCAGTATGACGATCTGAGCCCGAAAGTGCTTAATACCTTGGAATTGCAGCTAACGGGGCGCTCTGCAACCTAAGTGAGTAGACTTGTGGCACTTTGGCGACCAGGCAGTTTTGTAACAAGCTATCTACCTGTGGTTTTGAGAAGCAGAATGACCGGTCTGCTCGGGGTGGTCCAAATAGTCTACTCACTTGCCGCGCAAAGCTTCGGCATGAGAAATAAAAGGGGTTTTCAACAGGGCTTCGTCCAGTTCTCGGTAAGCTTTTGGTCAGTTGGGGAGGGCTGTTGAAAACTTAGCAGTCCGTTCGACGCCATTTTTTGGTGCGTTCGCGCCAATGCGAGACCGATTGGGTTGAAATTCGTGTTTTCCTGTGCTTATGAAGGATCTACTTTGTGACATATCGGCTTTTAGGTACTGGCGTTTGCCCCCTCAGGTCCGCGCTTTGTGTCCGCCGCTTCCACGGCCGGAAGAAGACCGGCAGCGATATGATCTCGCCCGTAACCCGACGGCTGCGGTTGCGCTCGGCTTTCCGTTGTATACATTGGTTCGGACGAGAAACAAGCGGACTTGTCCTGCCAGCATTAGGCAGCGGCTGTTCCTCGGTGAGCTCCCCAGGGAATCCGTGCTGGAAACGGAGCATGGATTTTTGATTACATCTCCTCTACTGACGGCATTCATCATGTTGCGGCACCTGACGGATCTTCAGCTTCTTTTGGTATTGGCGGAGATGTGTGGCTTGTTTGCGGTGTGCGCTCTGCCGGCGGCGCTTGAGGCGGAGCTTACGCGCGCAATTGATTCGGGCGCGATTTCGACAACGTTCGGTTGGGTGCGCTGCCCGTCCGAAGACGGCACCGCTTCAAATTTATGGCGTCGAGACGCTTTGGTTTTGGGCAGAGACCTTGACCGTTTTTGTTCAGATGTTTGCGGGATGCGTTACGGCAATAGATTTATGGCGGTATCGCAACTCGTTCCATTGGGTGCCGCGTCGCCTTTTGAGGTCGAGGCGTATTTGTTGCTTGGACTGCCGCGAGCCCTGGGAGGCGAAGGGTTCTGCGGCATAGAGCTCAATGTCGAAGTGACGCTAAGCACAAGTGCTCGAGCGATTGTGGGAAAGTCCCGTGTATATATCGACCTACTTCTTTCTTCGCCGGACGGCAGGCGACAGGTGGCCATTGAATGTCAGGGGAAGGCCTCGCACGGACGCGCAGGGGATGGCTTGCGTGACGCTGACCGCATGACAGCCCTTCAGGCCATGGGCTACGATGTACTTCTCCTGACACACAGACAGATATCCGATGAGGGTAGATTCCGCGCGATTGTTAAGGCCGTATGCAGGATGCTCGATGTTGAATATCGTGATAAAAGCTCAGATGAGCAAAGGGCTGAGACATTACTTCGGTCTGAACTATTCGTTGACTGGACAAAATTGGGAGTAATTGACGGAAAGATGCCCGTTAGACGCAAAACAGCTCGATCGTGGACGGCTGCGGTTCTAAGTGAGTAGACTTTTGGCACTTTGGCGACCAGGCCGTTTTGCAACAAGTCATTTGCCTGCGGCTTTATAAAGCAATATGGATGGTGTGCTCGGCAAGTTCCAAAAAGTCTACTCACTTAGTTTTTGACGAGATACCAATGCCTAAGGCGGTCCTATTTCAGGGCGTTAACGAGTCCTCGAGACACAAAAAGGCCCGAACCGTGTGGTCCGGGCCTCATTGAGCTAGAGGTTATGTCTCAGGCAGCTATCTTAGCCGAAGTAGCGCTTGAGCAGGCCGGCGAAAGCCTTGCCGTGGCGAGCCTCGTCGCGAGCCATCTCGTGCACGGTGTCGTGGATGGCATCGAGGCCAGCGGCCTTGGCGCGCTTGGCGAGGTCGGTCTTGCCGGCGGTAGCGCCGTTCTCGGCCTCAACGCGCATCTCGAGGTTCTTCTTGGTGGAGTCGGTCACGACCTCGCCCAGCAGCTCAGCGAACTTGGCGGCATGCTCGGCCTCCTCGTAGGCAGCCTTCTCCCAGTACAGGCCAATCTCGGGATAGCCCTCGCGATGAGCGACACGAGCCATGGCCAGGTACATACCGACCTCGGAGCACTCGCCCTCAAAGTTGGCGCGCAGGTCGGCAACGATGTCCTCGGAGACGCCCTCCATCTTGGCGACGCCCACGACGTGCTCGGCAGCCCACTCGAGCTGGCCCTCCTCCTGCTTCAGGAAACGAGAACCGGGGACGCCGCACTGGGGGCACTTGAAGTCCTCGGGCAGCTGATCGCCGTCGAACTCTTCCACATAACCGCAAACGGGGCAAACAAACTTCATGATTCGATCCTTTCGATCGATGGCGATGGGGCGCTTGTCCGGTCCCGTAAGGGCCCTCTCCGGACGTGCGTCTTGACGAGTTCTATTATCCATAAATGCGACCGAATGTGAAGCCTATTAGGAATGATTTTTAATAAAACAATTTTGACGCTGCCGTCTAACAGCGTCCACATAGTCCGCAGCGGACGCAGCCGTTGCAGATGAACTTGCTTCCGCAGGTTTCACACCACTCAAAATACGGTGGATTCCAAAGCTCCGAGCTGGGGATTTCCAGGCCGAGCGGGTCCCTTAGGTCCCATTCGATTTGGCGGCCGCGGCGCTGGAGGCCTGATTTCCATGCCTGCTCGCTTTGCAGATTTTTGCCACGAAGGTGATATGTTCGCCCGTCCTTAACGAAGGTGCTTCCGGTTTCGATGAAAGCGAACGTCGCATTTGCCGCTACGCATTCGGCATGCAGCTGGCGCACCCATTCGTAATGGCAGGGGCGTGCTCCCGCGTAGTTTTCTCCGCCCGCGATGACCTGCTCGATCCCATCGGGCTTTCCAAGACTACCGGGGGCGGCTTTTTCGACCGACACGCTTCCGATAAACGGCGCGCACATGATGCCGCGGTGTGCGGCCGGCGTGGCGAGCAGGAGGGGAATCCGCTCATTTGCCCTGCGCTGGTTTTCGCAGGTTACGTTGAGCATGACGTTTTGCCAGCCATCGCCCCAGTCGCTGGGCAGACAGTCGCAAAAGCGCTCGGGACGTTTGGTCAGAATGAAGAACTTTACGTCGGGTCTCTGGCGGATGATATCCCATACCTCTGGTCGCCAGGGATCGGCTTCGGGCAACAGGAAATCGCTTGTCATGCAGATGCGGATAAGCTCGCCGGCGCGAACTTTGTAGCTGCCGTCTCGTCGGCGTTGGAGGGGATAGGTGAAGCCCGACTTGCTTTTTCTAATCACGGAGGGGTCGATACCGCGTTGTCCGTCCATGTAATACATGTAGCAGTTGTCGCATCCCTCGCTGACGCGCGTGCAGCCATGCCAGGGGTTCCAGATGTCATGCACCTTTGCGCCTCCTTTGCGGCGGACGTGAATCCAATGGACTCTGAAAGACTAACACCGGATGACGCCGGGAAGCTCCGAACAATATGAAGATGTTGATTGATTAACGATTACCGTGCTGCCTGCGTCCCACGATGAGTACAATCGGTCGAGCAAATGTTGACCCATCAACAAATGAAGGAGTTTCCTTTATGCATCTAGCCCGTCGTGCCTGGTGCCGAACATATCAGACGGTTTTTCGCATCGCATTGCCGATTCTGCCCTATACCGAGCCGCGCATTTTGGAGCATGCCGAGGATGTGCCCGCGGTGTTCCAAAAGCGCTCGATACAGCAGGTCCTTATCGTGACGGATCCTGGCATTGCTCGTCTGGGGCTTACGGCGCCGCTCGAGCGCGCGCTCGCGTCCAAGGGGGTTGGCGTTACGGTCTATGCCGAAACGCGTGCGAACCCCACGGTCTCGAATGTGGAGGAAGCGGCGGCGCTGTATCGCGAGAACGACTGCCAGGCCATTATCGGCTTTGGTGGCGGTTCGGCCATGGACTGCGCCAAGGGCGTGGGCGCGCGCATTGCGCAGCCAAACAAACCCATCAACAAGATGCGCGGCCTGTTGCGTGTTCACCGTCTCCTGCCGCTGCTTATCGCGGTTCCCACTACCGCCGGTACGGGAAGCGAAGTCACGCTCGCGGCGGTGATTACCGACGACGAGACGCACTATAAGTACCCCATCAATGACTTTGTGCTCATTCCGCGCTTTGCGGTGCACGACCCCGAGTTTACGCGTGGGCTGCCGGCGTCCATTACGGGGCAGACGGGTATGGATGCCCTGACGCATGCCGTCGAGGCTTTTATCGGCCGTAGCACCACGCCCTACACGCGCAAGATGGCGCGCCAAGCGGTTCAGCTCATCCACGACAATTTGCTCGAGGCCTATGAGCATGGCGACAACATGCGTGCGCGTCGCAATATGCTTTCGGCGGCGTATAAGGCGGGCGTCGCATTTACGCGCTCCTATGTTGGATATGTGCATGCCATCGCGCACAGCCTGGGTGGCCGATACGGCATTCCGCACGGTTTGGCCAACGCCATTATCCTGCCGCACATGCTTCGCGCTTATGGCGAAACTGCCGCTCCCAAGCTTGCCGATCTTGCTCGCATGTCGGGCATTGCGCCGGCTACCGCGCAGGACAGTCTTGCGGCCGAGGCCTTTATCGATTGGGTCGAACGCATGAACGAGGCCCTGGGAATCCCCAAATATGTCTCGGGTATTCGCCGCTCCGATATTCCGCAAATGGCGGCCCATGCCGACGCCGAGGCCAATCCCCTGTATCCCGTTCCGCTTTTGATGGACCGCCTGGAGCTCGAGCATATGTACGAAGTTGTTGCAGGTGGTATGTTTGAGGACGAGAACTAGGAGGTTGCCATGAACACCGAGGAAATTGCGCGCATCGTCGGCGATCAGCGCGCCTATTTTAAGACGCACGCCACGTTTGATGTCGATGCTCGACGTCGCGCGCTCGTGAGTTTACGCGATGCGGTGCGGGCCCACGAGGCCGATATTGCCCATGCGCTCAAGACCGATTTGGGTAAGTCGCATGACGAGGCATATATGTGCGAGATCGGCACGTCGCTTTCCGAGATTCGTCATCAGATCGCTCATGTGGCTCGATGGAGTCATCCGCGCCTGCGTCCGTGTGACCTCGCTAACGCCGTGAGCGTGTGCAAAACGCAAGCCGTGCCCTATGGCGTCACGCTCATCATGGCGCCTTGGAACTACCCGTTTTTGCTGACGCTCGAGCCGCTCGCCGGCGCGCTCGCTGCAGGCAACACCGTGGTCATCAAGCCGAGTGCCTATGCGCCGGCTTCGAGCGCGGTGCTCAAGCAAATCTGTGAAGAGGCATTTGATCCGTGCCGGGTGACGGTTGTCGAGGGCGGGCGCGCCGAGAATGAGGCGCTGCTCGATGAATGCTGGGACAAGATCTTCTTTACCGGTAGTGTTCCGGTTGGCAAGCTCGTCATGGAGCGCGCGAGTAAAAACCTTACGCCCGTGACGCTTGAACTGGGCGGAAAGAGCCCCTGTGTCGTGGATGCGACGGCAAACCTGAAGGTCGCGGCGCGGCGTATCGCATTTGGTAAATGGCTCAACGTGGGCCAGACCTGCGTGGCGCCCGACTACCTGCTGGTCGACGTGCGCGTGCACGATGAGCTGTTGGGTCTCATCAAGGAGGAGGTCCGTCGCATGTTTGGCGAGCACCCGCTCGACAACGAGGACTACGGTCATATTGTCAACGCCAAGCATTTCGCGCGCGTGCGCGGGCTGATCGACCCCGATAAGGTTGTGCTGGGAGGAACGGCGCGCGAGTCGTCGCTCAAAATTGAGCCGACGATCCTAGACGGCGTGGCGCCTGAGGACGCCGTGATGCAGGAGGAGATTTTCGGCCCCATCTTGCCGGTGCTGACGTTTGAGAGCCTAGACGAGGCCGAAGCGTTTATTACGGATCGTCCGACGCCGCTGGCCCTGTATATCTTTAGTCAGGATCGCGCGGTTCAGCAGCGCTTTGTGCGCTACGTGCCCTTTGGCGGCGGCTGCGTCAACGACACGATCATGCATCTGGCTACGAGCCATATGGGCTTTGGCGGCATGGGCGCGAGCGGCATGGGGCAGTACCATGGCCGCGAGAGCTTCGATACGTTTAGCCATAAGAAGAGCATCGTGAACAAGGCAACGTGGCTGGACGTGCCGTTTCGGTATGCGCCCTACGCAAGCTGGAAGCACAAATTTGTGCGCATGTTTGTGCATTAGGAAATGGCAGGTAATACGAACAAGTGTTCCTATTACCTGTCATTTACGTTAGACTACTGCTATGGGGTACGGATGGGCCAACTCCCTTTAGAAGGGAATTGGTATGAACGTAAGCGATGCTATTTCGTTACTGGCGTTGTTAATCGCGGCTATCGAACTCGGCCTGTTTATCGGCCGAATGAAATAGCCGCCCCCGCGTAAGCGAAGACGGCCACTTCTCACGATGAAAACGTGTATCGGAGTTGGCAAGACCCGCTGCCACGGGTGCCATCCGTACCCCTATCTTATCTGCAGGCGCTCTGTCTCGCAAGCGTTGCGGCAACTGGGTGAAAGGCGCGAGCGGGTGAATTCGTGTCCGTACGGGCCCGTAAACTTCTCAGTGAGGTTAAGCGTTGGTTTATCCGGCCGTTAGAGGAGTTGCCATGTACGAGCCTTCACGTGTTCTTCTGTCATTTCATATCGCAGGATTTCAATATGCCGACGGCGCTTTGGTCCTAGGCGATCTTAAAGTGGGCGATAAACTGACGCTGTGCGCCGAGCGCGATAATCCCCATGACCCCGAGGCGGTTGCGATCTATTACGGCAAGACCAAGCTCGGCTATGTTCCGGGAAACGAGGTCGGCCCGCTGTCCTTGATGATGTATTACGGTCACGAGGACGTATTTGAGGCCCGCGTGCAACAGGTTGCTCCCGAGCGCAGCCCGTGGCATCAGGTGCGCGTTGGACTCTACGTGGTGGATGCTCGCTAATCGGTAAGGGAGACTGCCATGTTTGATAACGATGATCTGTTTGATCTGACAGACGATCCGTTTGAGTGGGATATGCTACTCGATGACGATGAGTTGGAGCGGGATCGTAAGAAGCGGCAGGATAAGAATACCCAGGGTGACGCTTCGAAAAAGCAAGACAAGCGCCGCCGCGGACTGTTCGGCGGGTTCTTTGGATAACCGCCGCATCGCTGCGTCTGTATACTTAGCACGAGTTGAACACGTTGCGAAATGAGGACAGAGACGATGATGTGGTTTACCGCCGATCTGCACCTGGGCGATACGAATATCTTGCACGACATGGACCGGCCGTTTGGCTCGGTCGAGGAGATGAATCGCAAGGTCATCGATGCCATCAATGAGTGCGTGGCTGTGGATGACCGTCTCTACATTCTGGGTGACTTTACCTATCGTTTGCCCCTGGCGGAGGCGGTGCGCCTGCGCGAGCGTATTGCCTGCCAAAACGTGACGCTCATCCGTGGTAACCATGACGGCGATTGGGAAGATCCCGACGTGCCGCAAATTTGGGAAGACGTGCGTGATTATCTGGAGATTGCCCCCGGCTATGCCAAGGGCCATCGTCTGGTTATGAGCCACTACCCCATGCTTAGCTGGAATGGCAAGGCGCGTGGTGCCATCATGCTGCACGGACATATCCACAGCAGGGGAGACCGCACCAACGCACGCAACCGCGATCGCGAGCGCCCTATCTTTCGCTACGATGTCGGTCTCGATGCCAACGAGTACAAGCCCGTAAGCCGGGATCAAATCCTGGGCTTCTTTGGACTGTAATGCTCGAACCACCACAGACGATATGAGCAGGACATAGAAACATTGAGAGCCCCTGCTGCATGAAAATCCGCGGATTAGGCCGACAATGGTGAGTGTCTAATTCAACCGCGGCGGCCACGCCG
>CATYEN010000013.1 GCA_958405565.1 uncultured Collinsella sp.
AGACCGGAGGGGCGCCGGGGGCGGGAATCGCGCACTCCATATTTTGTTCACAAATGAATAGAACCCTCAGTTGCTTCACTGAGGCCGTATTCGAAGCAGCAGCTTCTGATATTGGCGATGACCAGCTGGTTTATAGGTGTTAAGGCATCGGTCATCTCTGGAGCGCCACTTTACTCCAAAAGCATCAGCTATTTGTTTCCCGTCGGTAAAAGGCAGGTTTTGTTCGCCAAGCGTTCTTATATATAGAGAAGTTCGGGGTCGAACCCGTGCACCGGCAACAAAAAAGCGACCGGCATCCACCAGTCGCTTTTCTATTCTATGGTGGGCCATCAGGGGTTCAGCCTGCTCCGCAGGCGACCGCTGCGGCGCTTTCGCGCCTTGCGCGCTGCGCTGGCAAACGCTCACGCGTTTCCTCAGCTCCGCGCCCTTTCGGGTTCGAACCCATGCAAGGGCGACAAAAAAAGCGACCAACCGGAGTCGATCGCTTTCTTTTCTATGGTGGGCCGTCAGGGGTTCGAACCCTGGACCTTGGGATTAAAAGCCGCACCTCGTTTGATTTAACGTTTGGACAGTGATACCGTACACCCACTCTGACCTGCGGTTTCGTTCGACTAGACGGACTGCACGGCCTGAGCGGGTTTATTCAACACGGGTACTCCGCGCGATACGCAGCGGGTACACACCGCGATTGTGGGGTATCGATGAAGCCAAAGCGCTACTACACCTCCTCCTGCCTTCTGCCATACCGCAACGGTGGATGGCGCGGACGCCTGAAGTTTAAGAAGCAGGACGGGACGTACGGGCAGGTCAGCAAGGTCATGGCCGCCAAATCGAAACGTGCAGCCCAGGCTGAGCTGAGGGAATGGCGCGAAGAGATGGAGGATCTTGCGCAGAAGAAGCTCAAACTCGGCAGCATGGCCCATAAGACAGTGAAAGACCTGCTAGACGGCTATATCGACATGCTCAGTGCATCCGGCTCGATTGAGTCCTCGACCGTCTACGACTACCGCGGTGCCGCGCGGCTCGTTGAACGCAGAATCGGCGGCATCGAATTCGACTCGTTAGACGTAACCGCAGCTCAGAACTGGATTAACTGGGCGGTTGAGGAGGGCTACAAGCCGTCCACCATCCGCAAGAGTGTGACGCTGCTAAAGGCCGCATACCGCGATGCCGTTGGCAGGCTCCGCGTGATCGACTACTCCCCCGTAGACTGCGTGCGCGTGCCCAAAGCCCGCCACCGTGAGCCCAACGCGCTGGACGAGCGCGAGCGAGGACGGCTGCTCACGTTCCTCTCCATCGCGCGAGACTGCCCCGAGAACGTCGGCATCTACCTCGCCCTGCTTACGGGCATGCGGCGCGGCGAGCTTCTTGCGCTACGGTGGCGTAACGTTGACTTCGACCAGAAGATGCTGCGCGTCAAGGCATCTATCGGCTTTGGGGAGAACGGACACTACGAGAAAGAGCCGAAAAACGGCGGGAGTCGCAGGAGCATTCCCATGCCAGATGAAGTCGCAGGAATCCTTACACGCCGCCTGACCGCCGCGCGAGCTGAGTGCTTTAAGGCGGGCGTGCCGTTCGAGCAGTCGATGTTCGTCTTGGGCGGCCCTGACGGCGAGTTCATGGCCCCTGAGCGCCTGTCGCGGCACTGGGCCGTCACGGTTCGACAGCTGGGGCTGGTGGGCTCGGAGGGCGAGCCGCCCAAGTTCCACGACCTGCGCCACACGTTCGCTACCGCAGCGATCCTCGCGGGGACGGACATCAAGTCCGTATCCTCGCTCCTGGGCCACGCCAACGCCGCGATGACGCTGAATATCTACACGGGCGTGAATGCCCAGGCGAAGCGAACGGCAATGGATGCTGTGGCGGCAACGATGACGGCGACACCGCCCACGGCTGAAATCCTGGAACTGCGGGCGAGTGGTGAATAGGCCCCTGCGGCCCTCAGATACCGATTTTCGACCCGTAAATACAGCGGCCGTCCATCGGGCTCCGATCGCTTTTTTCAGAACCGCAAATCGGCTCTAATTCAGACAAAAGACCAGCTAGACAGCTGTTTTCTTTTAAGACTATTCGGACTATCGGGATAATGAAACGGAGGTGAACCATGCTCGAATTCAGGATAAGCGGCGAAACCGCTGAGGTCGACTGCTTGGCAAACCAGCTGGAAAGGTCAGGCTATGTCGTCAGGCGCTCGAAGCTCTATCGCAACAGAGATGAGGAAGGCTGTCGGGTTTATCTCGAACTGGACGAGGATAAGGTTATGGGCTGGATGCTTGCCAACCTTGAAAAAGCATCCCTAGACGATCCCTCATAAGGCCCGCCTTTCGGCGAAGGCGAAAGGCGGGCCCGAGCACGGAAACCCACCGTTTGGAGAGGGACATACGAAGTCGGGCGAAATGGCCGTAAGGGTAGTTTTTCAAAATACGCAAGAGTCGTACGCTGCCGTACAAAACTGCGTTTTGTCCGTCCGCGTACACGCCGAAACCTACGGTTCGGCGCTTGTTAGGGCTCTGCCCTAAAACCCGGCGCCCCGCAGGGCGAAACCCACGTTGTTGCAACCACGGTTGCTACTCGAAATAAACCATGCATTCGAAATTGGCACCGCGTGGCACCAAAAGGCTACGCACGGGGGTTGAACCCAGCCTAGTCTTTTCTTAGCGGCAGGAGCCGTGCAGTCTTATGGGGCCCTATCGGGCCAGAAAGGAGCGCAGATCATGCGCAAGACAGAACAAGCCATCGCCGACCGATTCCGCGCAGGGGAATACGATACCCTGCCGCTGCTCATCACGCCGACAACGGCCGAGGCCGCTATCGGAATCAGCGCTAAGCATCTGATTCGAATGGTCGAGCGCGGCGAGATTCGCGGAATCCAGATCGGGCGTTGTTGGAAGCTCAACCGCGACGATCTGCTGGACGCCTGCGGCCTACGCGATGCGAACAAGGGCGCGGCATAATGGTACGTTCCATAAGCGAAGACGAGGCCATAGAGGCTGCGTGGAACGTGCAGCTCCCATCGCTACGGCTGGACATGCCTTTGTCGAGCCGTATCGAGTTCAAGCGTCTGCGCAACGAGCGCGGTGATAAGGCATATGCAGACATGGGTGTTTGGTTACAACTGTGCTCCATAGCAACGAGCCGTAGGGGCCACGCCCTTCCGCTCGACTACGGACAACTGGCCCAGTGGCTCTTTGGTAGCGTCGGCAAGTCAACCATAGCCGCCGAGCATGTGAACGCACTGATGGCAGCCGACCTCGCATTTATAGGTGCCGATGGGTCGCTATACCTGCCGGCAGTCGAAACCGAATTCATTCGGCACGGGAAGATGATTGTCGGCGGCTCCCGCGGAGGTCGCCCACGGGGTAAGAAGAAACGGAGGCGCTAACCATGGCGGATGATCCACCTAAAAAAGAAGTGCCGGCGGAATCACTACTTCTGCCGGCACCAGGCACCACGAGGGGTGCGATTCGCTATACGAACACTATATCACGCAAGCAGTTCGCGCAGCTCAGCGGCGCGGAACCGCCACAACTCTGCTCTGTTGCAATCGAGGCCGAGGCCAAGGCAAGAGAGCGACTGAACGCCGACAAAAGCGACCGATGGCTATATCTAGTCGCACATGGCCAGCTTGAACTCGAGCTGCTGCTCGAGATTCGCCGCTACGAGCGAATCGGGGCCCGAAAGGGCTATGCGGTTCGCGGCTTGAAAAAGACGAACAAGGAGCTATCGGAATTCTTCCGCGTAACGGCCCAAAGCATGTCCCGAACAACCCTCGCACTTCGTAAGCGGGGCGTTATTGAGAACGTTGACGGGGTGCTGCAGCTCAGATATTCGCCCATTCTCAAGGCCGCAAAAAACGAAGGCTGGAGCGTCTAGGAAAAGCTGCCGCGCGTCAACCACGCGGCAGCTTTTCTTTTGGCCAAAAGGCTGGGTTATAAATCAACCTCATGTTGATGTTTAACAGTGGAAATTAATCAACATCATGTTGATTGGAAATCAACCTCATGTTGACAAAAATCAACCTCATGTTGATTTCGATAAACATGATGTTGATTTTTCGCCACCCTTTTTAGGGGGTGCATAGCAACAAGTTCCCGCAGGTTGACGTGTTGCAAAATCAACATGAGGCTGATTTCCCTTTTATATATAAATAAAGATAAGAAATATAGGCCAGCGGCGAGCCGATGGGCGCTCGCCATGTCCTCAATCGCGCCCCTGCTCTACGGACATCAACACTCGCGTTCAACGCCCTTTCGACAGCCTGGGGCTAGGCATGGAGCCCCTACGGCTGTCGAAAGCGCGCAGAATGCTCGCACTCACTCGGGCCGTCCCCTGCCCCTTCGGACGGATGGAAGAACGCATCAACAACGATCCATCCGTCCGACCATCGGGACGCTATGCCCCTCTACGGACAGGCCAGAATTATGGAATCCACGTGATTTGAGGGGTACCGTTTTAGGTACTCGCGAGGTACACAAAGAAAAAGGTCAGAGACAACACCGTCTCTGACCTGCGTAAACTATGGTGGGCCGTCAGGGGTTCGAACCCTGGACCTTGGGATTAAAAGTCCCCTGCTCTGCCAGCTGAGCTAACGGCCCGCGGGTGGCATTGTACCACGGTCTGGGACTATTCCCAACTCCATTGGCCGTTCTGGAAAATCACAACTTCACGTCCATCGGGCGTAATACCCGCAATATCGATGTCGTCCGTACCGATCATAAAGTCGACATGCGTGCTCGAAACGTTGACGCCATGCTCCAGGAGCTCCTCTTTGGACATGTCGTACCCGCCTTCGATGCATTCAGGGAAACCAACACCCAACGCAAGGTGACAGCTGGCATTCTCGTCATAGAGCGTGTCATAGAACAGAACGCCACTTTCACGGATCGGCGTGTTCTTGGAGATAAGCGCGACCTCGCCCAGATGAGCGGCACCTTCATCGGTGTCAATGATGCTCGCAAGCGTCGCCTTGCCCACGCGGGCATCGTAGTCCGCTACGCGGCCGGCCTCGAACTTAATCCAAAAATCGTCGACCTTGTTACCGTGGTGAATGAGCGGCATGGCCGAGTACACGATACCGTCGGCGCGCATACGATCAGGCGAGGTGAAGACTTCCTCGGTGGGAATGTTGGGGAAGAAAGGGTGTCCATCGGGCGTCTTGCCCTTGCCGCCGGCCCACTCGTGACCTTTCGTCATGCCAATCGTCAGATCGGTTCCATTTGCCGAGGTGTAATGCAGGTAGTCGAAACGATTGTCGTTCAGGAAACGCAGGTTCTTTTCGAATGCGGCGTCATGGAGTTCCCAGTCGCTCTCCGGGTCCTGGCCATCGGCGCGAGCGGTGTGCAGAATCGCATTCCACAGCTTATAGATTGCAACCTCATCGGCGTCTCCCGGGAACACCTCGCGCGCCCAGGCAACGACCGGCGCGCCGGCGATGCACCACGGGTTGATGTTGTAGTCCAGTCCGCGGCGGAAGACCTTGCACTGCGTGTTCCTTGCCTTAGAAGCTGCAGCAGGCTTAGCGGGATCGATGCCCTTCAGAGCCGCAGGGTCCGCGCCCTCGATAAAGATAAAGCAGGCGCCGTCCTGGGCCAGTGAATCAAGCTGCAGGCGCTTCCACTCGGGCGTCTGCTCAAAATAGCTTTTCTCGACATGCTCGTACGTAAGCCTTGTCACGGCATCGTCAGCCCAAATAACCGTCACATGACCGGCACCGGCGGCATAAGCCTCCGCGACCACCACGCGCGCAAACGGCGCGCACTCGACCGGAGACTGAACGACAACCTCCTGGCCGGGCTTGACGTTTACGCCCTTGCGGACAACCAGGCGTGCATAGTTTTTAATCTTGGGCTCCAGGGCCTTCATGCCCTCCAGAGCCTCTTCGACCGTCAGGGCAGCTCGAATCATGTGCCACTCCATCTATCTATAGAACAGTAAAAAGGCGCGCCGCAAAAACGATGCGCCTTATATCTTAGCGATAAGTATGCATGCAAACGCTACTTCTTCTTGGAGTCCTTCTTGTCCTCCTCGGCAGCCGAGCGCTCGATAAGGGCGTTGAGCTTGTTCTCGGACATGCCCTCGGCCTGCGTGCGGTACATGTTGCGCAGGGGACGAATACGAACGAAGTCGTAGATAAAGTCACCCAAAATGACGACGTAGGACAAAACGATGCCGACCATCTGGACGGGGCTGGACACCATGCCAGCGGGAGCGAAGTACAGCGAAGCCCAAATGGCCACGACGAGCACCATGCCGATAGTGAGCACGGCCCACCAGATGCGGCGGCGCTTGGTGTAGTCCTCATCCTGCTTGAGAAGGATATTCGACACCGTGTAGATGCGGTCCTCCTTGGCGCGCTGCTTAGCCTTGCGGGCGCGCTTCTCCTCTTTAGAGAGGCCCTCGAGGTTCTCGCCCTTCTCGAGCTCTTTGCGGCGTGCCTTAGACGAAGCCGGCACGACGCGGACAGAGCTCGCTGCCTGACGGGCGGGCTTGGCGGATGCGGCGGACTTGCGCGCAACCCCGGTAACCTCGTGGGATTGCGTGCGCTTGTTCGTGGCGCTACGGGTACTCACTTATGCGTTCTCCTTCATGCTTGTGAACTGGGAGCCCGTAATGATCTGGAAGGCCTCGCGATAGCGCTCGGACGTGCCATCGATGACCTCGGCGGGCAGGTGCGGGGTCTCCCCCGTCATATCCCAGTTGGCTTTGAGCCAATTGCGGACGAATTGCTTGTCGTAGCTGGGCTGAATCTTGCCCTCCTCGTAGCTGGCGGCAGGCCAGAAACGGCTGGAGTCAGGCGTGAGGCACTCGTCGATCAGCGTGACCTTGCCATCGATGACACCAAACTCGAACTTGGTGTCGGCAATGATGATGCCACGGGTCGCTGCATACTCGGCGGCAGCCTTGTAGATCTTGAGGGAAAGGTCGCGAATCTGCGTGGCAATGTCCTCGCCCACGATCTCGCAGCAACGCTCGAACGAGATGTTCTCGTCGTGGTCACCGATCTCGGCCTTCGTGGACGGCGTGAACAGCGGCTCGGGAAGCTTGGAAGCCTCGGTCAGGCCCTCAGGCAGTTGGATGCCGCAGACGGTGCCGTTCTCGTCGTAGGTCTTCTTGCCCGAACCGGTCAGATAGCCGCGGACGATGCACTCGATAGGAATCGTCTGGGCCTTCTTGACCAGCATGGCGCGACCAGCGAGATAGTCGCGGTACTCAGCAAACTCCTCGGGGAAATCCGCCGGGTCGATGGAAACGAGGTGGTTGGGAACGATGTCGGCAAACTTATCGAACCAGAATGCCGAGATGCGGTTGAGCACCTCTCCCTTAAACGGAATCTCGTCGGGGAGAATAAAGTCGAACGCAGAAATGCGGTCGGTGGCGACCATCAGCAGGTTTTCACCGGCATCGTAGATATCACGAACCTTGCCACGGGAATCCGGACGACGCTCCATCGTTGTCACGTGAGTCACTCCTTACCAAAATACGACAGTAATGCGGGCTTTCCCGCATGTTCTCGCAAACCCGGAGCGGCAGGGACGAAACCCCTCCTTCACCGAATAGCGAAAAGCTAGTGCTCCATTGTAGTAGATGCCGCGTCCGCCGTGTGCTCGCGTGGCAGATGAATCGTAAAAGTCGTACCCTTTCCAAGCTCCGACTCCACGGAAATATAGCCATGGTGGCGCTCGACGATTTGCTTGGTCACGGCAAGGCCCACGCCCAGACCGCCCGCCTCGCGGGCGCGGCTGGCGTCGGCACGCCAAAAACGTCCGAAAATACGCGACAGGTCTTCCTTGGCGATACCGATGCCCGTGTCCGAGACCGCAATATCGACGTGTTTACGGTCGCTGAGCACCGACACCACGACCCATCCGCCCTCGGGTGTATAGCGCATGGCGTTACTCATGAGGTTGATGACGCATTGCGTGATCATATCGGGATCGGCCTCGACGACATCGTCATGCCCCTGGGTTTCATCTGCAAAGCGAAGACGAAGGTCACGGTCGGCAAACAGGCGCTCCTGTCCGTTCACAATCGATCGCACGAACGGAACCATATCCACCGGCTCAAGGTTGAGCGGAGCCGTGCTGTTTTCCATGCGCGACAGGTCGAGCATCTGCTGCACCAGACGAGCCAGGCGACGCGTCTCGGAAGCAACGGTCTCCAAATGCTCATCGTCGGTGGGATACACGCCATCCTGCATGGCCTCGACCGTTGCGAGCATGGCCATAAGCGGCGTGCGAAGCTCGTGTGCAACGTCTGAGGTCAGGCGCTTCTCGTGTTTCATATCCTTCTCGAGCGAAGTGGCCATCTCATCGAAGGTCTCACCCAGCTGATCAATCTCGTCATCACCGCGCAGTCCCGTGCGAGCCGACAGGTCGCCGTCACGGATTTGCTTTGCGGTACTGGTGATACGATGAATCGGCTTGGTGAGCATGCGCGACACGAGCGATCCGATAACGACCGAAATGCAGATTGCAACAACCGCGGCGAGGGCCATGGCGTTAAAGGTCTTCTCCCTAAACGCAGAGTCCGCCTTGGTGAGCAGAGCATCGGAGCCGATGGCCCACAGCTTTACCTGTCCGACATGCTCGCCGGAAGACGTTACAATCTCGACGTTAGCAACGCTATCGGAGTCGGTTGGAGCAGACGAGACCGGGCTATGCGATGCCCTCTTGCCGCTCGTGTCGTCGGTCGTAGCCTGGTTTTCGCGTACATCGGCGGTGGCGCTTGCCGAGGGCCAGGAATCGTCATAAACGATCACGCCCTTTTTATTGACGACCTGCATACCCAGATCGTCGGAAACCAAACTCGACGTTGCGACCGTGCGCAGTTCTCCCGCGGTCCAAGAGCCGTTTTCCTCATATGAGGTTGCCAACTTCTCGGCGGCGGAATTTGCGATTTCGACGATATTGGAGCGCGTGTAATCCGAAAAGACCGTGCCCCACACAACAGAGACCACGCCCACCAGCACCAATACCGTCATGAGCGATGTCAGAGCAAAAGCAAGTGCCATGCGCGAGGGATAGCTCATCGTTGGCCGTGAATCGGAACGAGGCGTGTTCCAACTAGCCTTGGAACCCGCCTCGCTCTCCTGCTTGTGCTTTTGTCCGATTTCAAAGCGCGCAGGTGTCATATGTGATTTCCCTATTTCTCGTCCGACTTATCGGTCTTGGCCGGAGCCTCGAA
The DNA here is from genome assembly GCA_958405565.1 of uncultured Collinsella sp. Lineage (GTDB taxonomy): Bacteria > Actinomycetota > Coriobacteriia > Coriobacteriales > Coriobacteriaceae > Collinsella. Next base: position 9,184 of record CATYEN010000013.1, read on the forward strand.
GCGATAGCCGACACCGTGGACGGTGTAGAGCCACTTGGGCTTCTTGGGATCATCGCCCAGCTTGGCGCGAAGGTTCTTCACGTGGCTATCGATGGTGCGCTCATAGCCCTCAAAGTCGTACCCAAGCACCTTCTCGACCAGCTCCATACGGTTGTAGACACGGCCGGGATGACGAGCAAGCGTGGTGAGCAGCTTGAACTCGGAAGCCGTCAGATCGACTTCCTTGCCTTCGACCAAGATCTTGTGGCCCGAGATATCGATGACCAGATCGCCGAAGTCGAGTACCTCGACGGCGGGCTCGTCGGCCTGGTGGGCACGACGGAACAGGGCGCGTACGCGGGCGACAAGCTCGCGCGGCGAGAACGGCTTAATCAGGTAGTCGTCGGCGCCGAGCTCAAGACCGATAATACGGTCCTCGATCTCGCCCTTGGCAGTCAGCATGATGATGGGAACATCCGAGGTATCGCGAATGGTGCGGCAAACGCGCTCGCCGGGGATCTTGGGGAGCATAAGATCGAGCACGACCAGGTCGAACTGATGCTTCTCGAACTCCTCGATCGCGGACTGGCCGTCGCCGACGCCCACAACCCAGTAGCCTTCGCGCTCGAGATAGGCAGCGACGGCGTCACGGATTGCCTTCTCATCCTCGACCAGCAGAATCTTTTTTGCATCTGAAGCCATAACACGGCCCCCCTGTCTCAATTAGCTAAGAACAAGCCCATTTTAACGCACCTGAGCCCGCCGGATGCCGCTATGACGTGGCAGCTCGGCGGGCGGTACTCACAATTACAACGCGTTTATTCCCCTGTTGGCGCCTTTTTAACCCCTCTAAGCTTAAAGAGAGAATAGGCGCGCGGTGACCGTCTCGGGTATACCCTGGCTGTTGCGCACTGTGGCGTACGTAAGGAATGAGTCCGATTTTCCCGCCGTAGCTGGATAATCGCCATACTCCAAAGCGCGGTCGGGCGACAGCAGCGAGCCATAGGTCTTGGCAGAGGTGTCGATGAGAAAATGCGATGCTTGCACCTTAACGAGATATTTATTCTTCTTGCCGGCAGCACATGCGAGCGGCTCGCGTGACAGAAAGAGGTACGGCCCTCCCTCATTACCGATATACGTGCCCATGTTGCCCAGACTGCCCACGCCACTATAGGTCGCCTCGATAGAAAACACGAAGGTATCGCCCATATATACGGCCTCGAATGGCGAGACTGACGAGGGAAGGACTAGCTGGGCACGTTTGGTGTTGTTACCATCGGTCAGATCGATTGCCGTTATGCCGTAGTAGACGCCCTCGTCGTTGCGGACACGCGGCGAGATGGTCAAAATGCCGTCGCTCGCGCGTGGGGCCGACGCAAAGCGACCCGTCGATTTCCAAATTGTCTCGGCCTTAGATTCATCAAGCGAGCGACGATAGCAAAACGAATCGTTACTCGTTTTATTGCCGCCTGCCGAAGGCATTTTATACCAGATGACTGATGACCCGAACGCCGTAAACAGTGGCGGATCGTAGTCCTTGCCACCTCGATCGAGCTCAACCACGTCGCCAGAGAGCGAAGCGCCCGACAGATTTTGAGCGTAGAGCTTCCACGATGAATTGGCAAAGTTCATCTCAACCCACGCAAACACGCCATCGCCGGCACGGACATCGTAAAAAGCATATCCCGTGCCCTCGATAGGATCCTCAATTAATGTGGTAAGTGAGCCATCGCCCAGGTTGAGCACACCGAGTGTGTTGGCGTGCAGCGCCGATGCGGGCGCCATCATTGCCGCAGCATAGTCACCCTCGCAGTAGTACAGCAATGTGCCCAGCGGCAGCGTCCACGATGCCGCCGGCTCAAGATCGATGTCGACTGCCTCGTACTCATCCGTAATCGAGATGATCTTGGAATCGTCCTTGATAACCTGCGGCTCGCCAGCGGCATCATCACTGGTGCCTGTTTTTTTCGAACATCCGGCAAGCACCGTGGCAGCGCCCGCGGCAGCTCCACCGAGTACAAAGCCGCGGCGCGATATTCCGTTCTTGATGTGGTCGACGATACCCATTAGGCGATCTCGGCGCGGGCGGCCTCGATAGCGCGCGTAAGCTGATCGGCGCAAGAGGTCTTCTTCATGCCGCAGGTATTGCCGGCAAGAACCTCGATCACACGGTCGGCAGGAGCGCCCTCGACCAGTTTGGAGATGGCCTTGAGGTTGCCATCGCAGCCGCCGGTAAACTCGACGCCCAGTACCTTGCTGCCGTCGTCGGAAAGATTGAGATGGATATTGCGAGAGCACACGCCCTGAGGCTTGTAGTCAAAGCTAATCATTGAGATCCCCTCTCATAGAGAAATTTCAGATGTCTATTATCCCCGCCCGGGCCGATATAGTATCGCGGGCACCGATTCAACATCCTACGATGCACAAACCGGTGACTGCAATACTAACGATTCGCGTCCTGAGCGTGAACTTCACGCTTCTCTTGATACATGTTATGGTCGGCAACGCGGTATATCTCGGCTAGCGTACAGCCGGGTGTCTCTACCGTCGCGATGCCAAATGACGCGCTGACGGCCAGCGCATCATCGCTCACCGCAGCAAGACCGCGGCGAAGATCTTGCACCAATTGACGCGCGGACTCGCGATCAGTGTAGGGGCATATCAACAAAAACTCATCTCCGCCAACGCGCATGGGCACAAACTTCTCGCCTGCCACCCGACTCAATACAGACGCCGTACGCCGCAGCAACTCATCGCCCATTTCGTGACCGTAAAGATCGTTGGTGCGCTTGAGGTGGTTGCAGTCCATCATGATCACACTCACGGGCAGGGATTTGCTCACCGAGTCGTCGCCAAGGGACTCAAGGTAATTTCTATTGCGAAGCCCCGTCAGTTTGTCCTGAAAAGAAAGCTCTTCGGCGCGCTTTGCCATCGAGATGTTATGCGTCGCCACGACGACCGATTCCAGTCGGCCCCGCTCATCGCGACGCTGCGGAACAACCTGCAGCGAATACCAAGCACCTCGGCAATCTCGCACCTCGGCATCCAAGTGCGGCACGCCCTCCATACGGTCCCGAAGCGTACTTGTATCTATAAGTTCCATGACCACTTCGCGGCTTTCGGGACTCACAACGTCTCGACAAACCGTGTCCAAAAAGTCATATGCCTCGGTATGCTCAGCAAATATTTTCGCCATCGACGGCGACATGTTAATTCCCTCGATCTCGAGCGTATCGAGATGCAACAGGAAGGTCGACTCATACGCAGAACTGATGGCATTGATGATGCCGAGCTGCTTGTCCTTTTCGGCCAAGTTGCGACGGTCGGCAATAGTGCGCACCAACAGCACCACGACCCAAAACGCCAGGCACGCCAGCACGCCGGCAGCGACAAATGCAATCCTGCCAGACATGACCTCAGATTTGGGGTAGAGCGCAAACAGGCGGTAGTCCTTATACGCCGCACGCACGGCATACCAGGTAGTTCCCTGATATTCGACGCGCGTTAGGCCTTCGTCTTTCCAGTCAGTTCCGCTATCGGCAAGAAGTCGGGCAAGGGCTATATCGACGGTCGAATCGTTTGAGGATACGATTTGCGCACCGCGCATCACGAGCACCGTTGGACCCTGATGGAACGTGTTGTTCACGAGCACGTCGGCAATAACGTATGAATAGTCATCGGAGGGCTCAGCCGCAAGCGATTGATACCCCAACGCCACCCCATCACCGTACGGAATGGCACTCACGGCAAAGTCGACGCCGCGACGCTCTACGACGGTCGAGTAGGACACTTTGGAGCCTCGATACATCGATGCGACCGGCGAACAGGCCAGCTCCTCTCGCCACAGCATCAGTGGATCGCGACCGTCAGTATCGTAATGAGCGGCCATATGGCCGTCGGCGTCCATGACCAACATTCCCGAAAGACACTCGGTATGGACATATTCCTCGACCAGATCGTCGTTGACTTCAACGCGATCAGGCGGCAAGAACGCCGCAAACGACTCGAGCGCAGCATCCAAATTGTGCGTCGCCTCGGTTTTTCTTCCCTGTTCATATCGGTCATATTTTTTGCAGGCGTTTTTTAGAAACACCATGGTTTCCTGGCCAAACCCAAGCGTTTTATCGAGACAGCGATGCGTACCGACCATGTAGAGCAAACTCAATAGGACAACGCTGGCCACAACGCCGATAGCCGCGGTGGCCGATCTTTTTCGGCGCAAGCGGTGTTCATCATTTGTCATGATTCCGCTCCTTGCCTGCCCGTTGTCGCTCCTGCCTTGTAATTGTCCACAATGCGTTTAATCGTGCCATCTCGGTCCATGTCGAACAGCACCGTATTGAGCTTTTTGACGTAGTCCCCCTCATAGCTGTTCTCAAACGCAACGCCCAGGTCAACTGTCATAACGTTGTCGGCAAACACGCGATAAACACCGGGATACTGCGCGACGAGCCGGTCGAGCGATTGAACGTCCGCCATCCAACAGTCAACATAACCTTTGACCAGGGCAGCTTTGCAGAGTTCGGCAGAGCCATATGATTTGATGTGCACATCCGGCGAGATGCCCAGGTCCCCGGCAAGCAATCGGCGTTCACTCACCGAACCCGCAATCACCGCAATGGTCTTGCTTCCATCGAGAGACGTCAAACCCTTAATACCACTCGTTTTCTTGGCGGCGACCGAGACTGTCACGGTCAGATACGGCTCAGTCCAGTAATAAACGTCTTCGCGATAATTGGGCGAATAGTCGCACCACAGACAATCGATATCGCCGTTTTTGAGCAGGCGATCGCGATCATTCCAAGATATGTCAACAAATTGCGGTTTGATTCCAGCACGCTTGCAGGCCTCGCGGGCGATATCGATATCGATACCGGCGTAATCGCCTGTGGTATCGACATACACATAGGGGTCATTATCCGTAACGCCAATCTTGAGCACCGGGAGATCTTTATCGGCTTCATTCGAGGAGGAAGAACTGCGTCGAACGGTATACGTCAGGGCGCCCGCACAGACGGCAACAAAGAGTATGAGCACAAACGAGACGATAGCGCCTCGTTTAATACGTCTGGGCACGTGCCTCCTTTCATCAAAACAGCAGCCGAGTTTTCATTCTATTACCGGAGCCTGCGGCAGCAACGAAAAATAGCGCCTCGCCCAAGACGGGCAAGGCGCCAATGGTTGAAATGTATCCGCAAGCGGTCGAATAAAGCCAGCCTACTCGAAGCTCAGCTGCTCCAGACGATCAAAGACCGTGTCGATACGGGTGAGGAAGTCCCACGGATCAAAGATCTCGTCGAGCTTCTCCTGGCTGACGGTGCAGCGCGGGTCGGCCTCGAGACGCTCCTTAAAGGTGGGTCCGGAGACACAATCCTGCACCTCGTGCCAGGTTGCCATGGCGTTCTCCTGCACAATGGCGTACGCGTCCTCGCGGGTGATGCCCGTGTCGACGAGGGCCAGCAGCACCTTGGAGGAGAAGATGAGGCCGCGGGTCTTATTGAGGTTGGCCATCATGCGGGCAGGGTACAGCTGCAGGCCGTCGATAACGCGGATGAGGCACTGGAACATGTGGTCGAGGGCGATAAAGCTGTCGGCCTGGGCGACACGCTCGGCAGAGGAGTGCGAAATGTCACGCTCGTGCCACAGGGCGACGTTATCGAAGGCAACCTGGGCGTTGGACTTCACGACGCGCGACAGACCGCAGACCTTCTCCATGGTGATGGGGTTGCGCTTGTGCGGCATGGCGGAGCTGCCCTTTTGGCCCTTACGGAACGGCTCCTCGGCCTCGAGCGTATCGGTCTTCTGCAGATTGCGAACCTCGGTAGCGATGCGCTCGCAGGTGGCCGCGGTGGTGGCGAGAACGCCAGCGAGATAGGCGTGATGGTCGCGGCTGATAACCTGCGTGGACAGCGGGTCGTGAACCAGACCCAGGTGCTCGCAGACATACTCCTCGACAAACGGTTCGATGGAGCTGTACGTGCCAACAGCGCCCGAGATGGCACCGAAGGCAACATTCTTGCGGGCGTCCTCAAGACGATCCAGATCGCGCTTGAGTTCCCAGGCCCAAGAGCCGAACTTCATGCCGAAGGTCATCGGCTCGGCGTGGATGCCATGAGTGCGGCCGGCACAGAGCGTGTTGCGCTCCTCAAAGGCGCGACGCTTGCAAATCTCGCCGAGCTTCTTGACGTCCTCGATGATCAGGTCGCAGGCCTGGGTGAGCTGGTAGCACAGAGCCGTGTCGCCCAGATCGGAGCTGGTCATGCCATAGTGAACCCAGCGGCTGGGCTTGGGGTCGCCCTCGGGAACATCGGCGTCGATGTACTCCTTCATGTTGGTCAGGAAGGCGATGACGTCGTGGCGCGTGACCTCCTCGATCTCGTCGACCTTTGCCTTCTCAAAGTTGGCATGGTCGCGAATCCACTGGGCTTCGTCTTTAGAAATGCCGATCTTGCCGAGCTCCGCCTGGGCCTCGCAGGCCAGGACCTCGATCTCCTGCCAAATGGCGTACTTGTTCTCGAGGGAGAAGATGTGTCCCATCTCCGGGCGGGTATAGCGATCGATCATAGCGGCTCCTTTTTGGTTATTGGCACGTTGGTCGTAACCCAACCATTGTACCGTGCGCAGGTGCAAGTATGGGCAGCAGGCATTAACCTAACATTTTGGAATTGGAGCGGGCAACGGGACGTCCGCGTATTTGCTTCGCAAATCCGCACCGGCTTCAGGCGGCATGTCCCGGTCCGGGGAAGCGGCGGTGACGTCGGTTGAATCCGCTTTTCCCAAAATCCGCCCTGGTCGATGGAGCGGGCAACGGGACGTCCGCGTATTTGCTTCGCAAAATCCGCACCGGCTGCGGTCGATCTCCTCGGATTCACGGAGACGATGGGGAAGACTTTGTTGAATTGGCCGTCCCAAGGTCTCCCGCGCTCGATGGAGCGGGCAACGGGACGTCCGCGTATTTGCTTCGCAAATCCGCACCGGCTGCGGTCGCCTATCGGCGACCTTGCCTGCTCGCTATAAACGCTTCGCGTTTATTTAACGCTCGCACCCTGTCGGGTTCGAGTCCCGGCACTTTATTGAAAAAGGCACGGTAGCGAAACGTTACCGTGCCTGAAATTCGAATGGAGCGGGCAACGGGACTCGAACCCGCGAGTGTCAGCTTGGGAAGCTGATGCCTTACCACTTGGCGATGCCCGCTTGTGTGTTGGCTAGTATAACGCGGTTGTCTTGTTCGATACAAGGGTGGCGATGCTTGTTTTAGCTGTGGAGATTCGTTTTAAAATCGCGTCAATTGTGGAGACGAGGACCTTTGACCTCCTGTTCTCCTTATCTTCTACCTGCGCTTTTGCCTGATTGTTGTATTTGAGCTCAATTTGTCAGGAATTGGGCAAGCTTTTGGTCAGGCTCCGGTACTTACCCGCATGAACCTCGGGGGTAGCCTCATCCTACGCGTCGCAACCTCCCCATGCGGCGCACGAGGGATAAGGAGCAGCCATGTCCAACGCACCCACGCACTCTGTCCACAGCGCAATCGCAACAGGTCCGCTGCTCCTGCTCCTCTTCCTGCTGTTCGGCTGCCTAGCACCGGGAGCCGCATTTGCCGTCGATGGCTACGACCAGCTCGGCTTCCGTACTATTAGCGATGATTGTGGGCCCTTCTTCATCGGCAAATATGAAGCTCAAGACGCCTCGATTGCCTACTGCATGAACCAGGAACGCCCCGGGCCCACCAAGCCGGGCGGCCCATGGCTCAACTTTGATCAAGGCTGGGTGTGGCTCGACGACGAGTTCGCGGCAATCGTTTGTCACGGATATCCTACCGCCACATCGTTTGGCGGTTACCATCTTTCACCCGATCGCGCCCGCGCCGCCACCCAGCTTGCCGTATGGATGCTCAACGGCACTACCCATGTCGACGGCACCTACTCCTACACGACCGCTCAGGGCAAAACCAAGAGTGGGCACTTTACCGCCGACAATGAAGTCGTGGCGGCTGCGCGGTGGCTCCACGACAGCGCAAAATCAGGAAGCATCAAAGCCGCTCCGCACCGCGCGCGGCGCTATATAGGAACCGTATCGGGCGGCAGCAAACGTCAAGACATGCTCTATGTACTGCCGGCGGTCTCTGTTTCCTTCCAAAAGCAGTCTGCAAACGCTGCCATTACCAGCGGAAACAATACTTATCAGTTTGACGGGGCAACATTCGATGTTTTTGAGAGCGCCAGCGGCGCGCGTGTCGCCACCGTCCAGATGGACAGCAACGGTCGAGCGCAGGCAACACTCCTGCCCAACACGGCATACTACCTAGTTGAGACAACAGCGCCAGCTGGTTATATCCCCCTGCACGATCGCATTGCCTTTACCACGACGGATAACGGCGGATACGTCACCATTGATGAACAACCCGGCACCATTACCTTGCGCATTGTAAAGCTCGACGCCGCAACGAATGCAGGCCCCCAAGTTGGGGCTTCGCTCGCAGGAGCAGAATTCGTGTGCGTATCGCAATCAACCCCTGGATGGACACAAACTCTCAGAACCGATGAAAGCGGTCGAGCTACCCTCACCGATGTCCCCCTGGGAACCTTTACCATCTATGAATCGAAGGCGCCCGAGGGCTATTTGCCCTCCGGTGACAGTTGGTCTTACACCGTTGGAGCCGACCAACTCGGCGATTCAGGCGTGGTCGAGATCGAATCTCGCGTTTCCGATATCCCCATTGCGTTTGACCTTGAGATTTCCAAATTCAAGGACTACGGCAATAGCGATCAATCCGGCCTGGAGCAGCCGGCAGGAGATGTTGTCTTTGAGGTTGTCAGTAACAGCTCTCAGCAGGTTGTTGGCACACTGACTACAAACATCTATGGCTTTGCCTCCACCAAAGACCAGCCCGAAGCATGGTTCGGCACAGGCAAGCGACCAGCCGGTGTCCACGGAGCCGTCCCATACGACCGCGCCGGCTACACGGTTCGTGAGGTTCCGGAAACCGTCCCCGAGGGTTTTAAACGTGCGGGGGAATGGACCGTCGAGGCCAATCAGATTTCCGACGGCGCCGAGCTTCAATATATCGTGGACAACCACGCTCTGTCGACGCATCTCCAGATTGTAAAACGCGATGCCCAAACAGGCGCTTCTGTTCCCCTAGCCGGATTCACCTTCCAACTCCTCGACAGCAATCACAAACCTGTCTCACAAACATGCTGGTATCCAGCACATAACGTAATGGACACCTTTACGACTGACGCGACCGGCACCGTCACACTGCCCGAATCGCTCGTGCCGGGCACCTATTATGTACGCGAAACCTCGGCCAAAGAGCCCTATCTTGTCGGCGGAGAGATCGAGGTAAACATATCCGCCGATATAAACCTAACGCCCGTTGCAATCGTCTCGTATTATGACCACGCCGCGACCGGAAACATCAGGATCGTTAAAACCGATGCCGTAGACGGCAGCAGCCTCGCGGGCGCCATCTTTGAGATCCGTGCCTCAGGTGATATCGTGCGCCCCGACGGTAGCATTGCCGCGCTCGACGGTGAGACTGTCGCTACCGTCACGACGGATGAAACTGGAGAAGCACACGCGGACGACCTCCCGCTGGGATCTGGCACCGCACGCTACGAGGTTGTCGAGGCTCAAGCGCCGACCGGTTTCTTACTCGACCGGACGCACCATATCGTCGACCTTACCTATGCCGACCAGAAAACACCCGTTGTGGAAGTACGGCTTAACGTATCCGACGATTACACCAAGGTTGATATCTCCAAGGTCGATGCAAGCGGAGAGCAGGAAGTGAAAGGCGCACAGCTCACCTTATATGGTCCCGATAAGACCGAAATAGACTCCTGGGCCTCATCCGACAAGCCGCACCGCATCGAACATCTTGCGCCCGGCACCTACACGTTGCGCGAAATGATGTCCCCGCGGACCTACGACCTTGCCGAGGAGATAACGTTTGAAGTGAAGGCTACGGGAGAAGTCCAATCTTTTGCCATGAAGGACGCGCCGATCGAGATCAAAGGACAGATCGACAAGCGTCAAGAAATTGCCCAGCCCGTCGGGGATGGCCTCTTGGCTAACGGCGATGGCAAAAACCGCGCCGCGATGCAAACCAATACGGATGGGCTTTTCTCCTATACCATCGATGCTCGAAACGATTCCGCTACTTGGGTTGATGAGTTTACGGTTACCGATGATCTTGAGTGCGCCAAAGACGGCACGGCGAGATTCGTCTCAATCGAAACCCCCGTCGCCATCGGCGACCTCAACGGTCTGTGCAACGTGTGGTATCGCACGACGCCGTTGGACTCGACAGACGTCGATGAGTCGGCAAACGCGACGCTTGACGATGGGCACGAAAATCCTTGGCTTGAGTCCGACGAAGTAAAAGAGAGTCTGGGTGAAGATTGCCGCCTCGTCGATTACGACGGCTGGCACCTCTGGAAGGCGGATGTCTCGACCACGGAATCCGCCACACTCGAGGCGAAAGAACTCGGCCTTGCATCCAATACCGTCGTGACGGGCATTCGCATTGAATACGGTGCGGTAGCCGCCGACTTTACGACTCGAAGCGATACGGATTCTTGGACCCGCGATGATCTCAAAGATGAGCACGACGACCTTGACGATGCCAAAGCAATCCTTGGCACAGACGCTCGGGGCGCAGTCGTGCACATGCAGGCAACGTCGGCTTATACGCCCCAAACTGCACTCACCAACAGCGCGCGCGTCGATCTTTGCCGCAACGGCGGCGGCGATAAGCTCGAGGCACATGATGAGGACCGAGTCATCCAACGATGCGCTCTACCCCAGGACCTGCCGGCAACGGGATCTGTTCCCATCGCCGCATGCATCACCGCGCTCCTAACCTCGGGCGCTGCAGCCATATGGCTCGCTCGCCTTGGGTCGTTCCCAAAGAAGCGCTAGCACGATGAAAAAGCGGGCGAGCCAGTCCCCCGGCTCGCCCGCTTTCAATCATTTAAATCGCCGTATCTACTCTACAGACGAAGATCCACCATCAACGATTGCCTGCTCGGACTCAGGAATCCCATCGGCGCCCGTGCTCTGTTCTTGCTCCACCTCTTCGCTGATTGCGGAGGCGGGGGTCGAGCCCTTCGCGCCCACGATGTAGGCAGCTCCAAACCCTAACGCAATGGCAATCAAGGTCAAAATCACGTAGACAGGCCAATGGCGCTTAATATACGAAAACACGTTGACTCCTTAGAGCTCCGTCTACGAACGGCGGATAACCTCGGTCACGACCTCGGATACCGTGGCAATGTTCGTCGGGTTGACATTGTGGGGCAGGTCGTCCTCGGTACGAGCGCAAGCCAGACGCGTGCCGTCCACGCCGGCGATGGTGAGGGCTCGGCGGCTCGCCTCGAGCGCGGCGTAGGCATCGGTCTTGGCATAGGGCATCTCGAGCGCGCCACAATCGACATGGAACGACTTGCACACCTTGCTGACCAGGTTCATGATGCGGCGATCGCCCTTGAGCAGCTGCTGTTCGCCCTCAACCGTCACCACCGAAAGCCTACCGGCGCCGACGGATTCAAGATTGATGAAGAAGACGCCGCGGAGCTTATCGCGATGCGAAGCCAAGAAGGCCTTCATGCCGGCGCCATCACAATCCGAGGCGCCCGTTGCCACAAACCAGATATCGTGACCGAGCAGCTCATCATCGCCCATAGAGGCGACAGCCGAGAGCATATCTTCGGAAGAAGCTCCGTCGGAAGACGTAGCGCCGCCCTTCCAACCATCGTTATCGTCCTCGAAATTATCCCACGAACCGATGCCTCGACCGGACTTCTTGGCATCGTAATCGTCTTCGACGCCCAGCCAATCACTCATGCTGTCCTGTTCGTTTTTCTTTTTACGACCGAACAGGCCGCCCAGGCCGCGCTTGCGAGACTTGGGTGCCGCCGGGGCGGGAGCCGAAATGGTCTCAATCGGCTGAGCGCCCGACACAACGGGCATAGGAGGCGCAACGGGTGCCGATGTGGGTTCGGGACCCTGAGCGGTAGCAAAGGGGTCGTTGACCTGTGCGGAGGGGTCGGGAAGGTCGAACAGCGACGTGCGAGACGCAACGTTTGCCTGCTTCATCGACGGCAGCGACGGATCGGGGACCGAAGCCAGCGGAGACGAGGAAGGTGCGGGCGACGGAGCCGACGCCGGATCGGGAACATTCATCTGCGGACGCGGTGATACCTGGGAGGAAATCTGGGCCATAAGGGAATCGACCGTTTCGTCCTGGGTGGGAGCAACATCGGCAACCGTGGCACCGGAACCACTCGGGGCCGGCATGGTGAAAATCTGCGTGGAGTAAGGCCTCGACTCATCTGTCTCGGGAGCCTCGGAAACCGCAGGCACTTCCTCCTGCTCGACCTCGGTCGAATCATCTTGCTCGGCTGCCGCGTATTGCTCTTCGTCAGGGTTGGCCTCGACGGGCTCATCCTCGGCGGCATCTTGGATTTCGGCAGCATCAATAGGCTCGTCATCGTCTGCCGCGTCGCCCTGCTCATCGGAAACAGGAAGGGGCTCGGCAATCGCGGTGCCTTGCTTTTCAAACGTTATCGTGGAATCGAACTGCGCGGCATCAAACGACATGGTGCTATCGACGTGCTGCTGAGCCTCGAAAGACGTCGTCGCCTCAACAACATCCGTGGACGCCGGTTGCTGGGACTCAAAGGACGTTGTAGCTTCGGCAGCGTCGACGGGCACGGACTGCATAGCCCCGTTCTGCTCGAACTCTTGCGCCGCGCGCTCACGTGCCGCCTCGGCTGCCTGCTGCTGAGCGATAGCCTCCTGCTCGGCAGCCTCGCGTGCGGCAGCGCGCCTCCCCTCGAAATCGTCGACAAATTTCTTGCCCTTTGCAAGCGCACCCTTAAAGAAGTTGGAAGCGCTGGCGCCAATCGAAGAGAACGCGGATGCAATATCGGCATGGGGCGTTGCCGCGGGAATCTCGGCCGAGAAATCAGTATCGCTCTCGTAAGACACGCGTCTCGGCTGTTCAACGTAATCGTCGTCAGACTCGTCCGTAACGTCTTGCGCCGGCGCGGCAGGAGCCAAAATGTCCAGTCCTGCCGCGGGATCGATCGCGGACACCGCCTCGGGCTCGGCAACGGCAGTGGTAACCGCGGCAGACTCATCATCCACGGCGACAACGGGCGCAGGTGCAGTCACGACGGGGGCAGGCTCGGTCTCAAACGTCGGCTCCTCGCCTTCCTCGTAATCGAGCGTGCAGGACTCGGGGAGCATTCCGAGCGCACGGATGGCATCCGAACCAAAGCGGATGTTGCCGGCGGCGTTGCGATAGAGCTTGGGCTCGGGCTCGGCCGCGACAGGCTCCTCCGCCGGCTCGGCAGCGGAAACCTCGTCATTGAACTCTTCGGCCTGGACAGCCTGATTCTGATCCTCGGGCATGATGGCGCCAATCAGCGTCTCGTCGGCAGACGCACCCTCAAAGCCCTCGATCTGCTCGTCGAAAGCCTCGCCCTGTTCGGGCTCGGTCTGAGCGTCGGGAGCAATCGGCTGACCGAACTCGTCCTCGGCGTAGGTAGGCTCTTCATACTCGATGGTGTTGCCGTAGTCGTTTTGCTGTTGGGCCGCGGCATACTCCGCTGCTGCGCGCGCCATCTCCTCGGCACGACGCTTCTGCTCCCCAAAATAGGTATCGAACGGAACATCGTCGGGAAACTCGTTTTCGCCCTGGAAGGGAGCAACGTTGTCCATAACGCCGAGCATAGCGGCGACAGAAGACTTGTTGCACACCGCGCCGGACGTATAGGGAAGAATGTAGCGGTTAGAAATGATGTTTGCCGCGTTGGCGAGCGCAACGAGGGAAGCGAGGATCGCGACAATCCACAGCAGAACCTTGAGCGCGCCGGGGAGCGGCAGGATACGCAAGATGGCAACGGCAGCAGGGGCAACCGTGGCAACGGGCAACAGCTTGGCGATGAGCGCACGATACGAAGCATAGGGCTCGCGGGCGAGCAGCTCAGCACGGGGAGAGTCGTAGTGTGCGACAACGACCACCGGGCGGTTGCGCGGAGACGCGAGCGGGCCCGAGGCCTTGTGGTAGGCGATGACATTTTGGCTCACGCCCGTCTTGCCCAGGCGCGAAACCACAGGGTGGCCCGTGCGCTCGAGCACGTAAAGAACGGCGCCGACAATGGCCAGCAAGGTGCCAACCAAGCCGATGCCGCCGCCGATGCCCATCAGCAGAGCGCCGGCAAACGCAAGAATACCGGTAACGGCAAATGCCAACCTACTGGGCGCCGGGGCATTGAACTCCTGAACCTCGGGATCAAAGCCGTGGTTGCGGAAGATCTGAGCGATATCCTCGGCAGCCAAGCGCTCCTCTTCGCTGCATGCCGGCGTAATGCCGGTGTTCTGCAGCAGGTGGTTAATATAGTTCTGGGTGTTCGCCATGTGCGCTCCACATCCATAATCCGACAAATAGGCCCAATGCATGCACATTAGAACCGTATATAGTCGAAAGTATACCCCGAGCGAGCGCAAACGACCGAATTCGGGCCATCTTAACGCCCCGAGCGGACAAGGATATAGCCTAATCTCCATATCGGACTAAAATCATGGCAGCAAACCATCTTCTCATGCGAGGACTCTATGACGGCAAGCGACGCGACCGCGACAATTAAAAAGGGGAATTCGGAGCCCAGTTTCGATAAAACGGCTCAGCGCATCCTCAATCTTTTCTTTGTGCTCAACAGCTCCCCCGAACCGCTGACGACCGAGCAGATCGTCTTGGATTCTGACCTGGGATATGGCTCGGGCAACATCGACTCGGATAAGCGCAAGTTTCGGCGCGATCGTGACAAACTGCTCGAACGCGGCATCTTCATCAAGGAGGTTCGCCCCGCCGGCGCACAGGAGACCGAGGAAAGCTCGTGGACAATCGACCGCGAGCACACGTTTGCGGCAGGCGGCCTCATCACCGCAGACGACGCCGATATCCTGCTCAACGCCATCGACCAGACAATAGCGGCCGGCTCATCCACTTTTGCCGCACCGCTTGCCGATATTCGCTCCAAGATTGCCTATCTCACCGGCAGGACGACGGCAGACGAGGCGCCGATCAGCCGCTCTCCCACCGTCGATGCGGTTTGGAGCGCCTTTGCCGAGCGTTGCGCGCTGCGATTTTTATATCAGAACGGGCGCGGCGAGCAAAAAGAGCGTACCGTCTGCGTCTACGGCATGTTCGAGCACGAGGGCTCGGCGTACTTTTGCGGCCTCGACAATGCCACCGACGACATCAGGACATTCCGCTGCGACCGTATCGTTCGCGCTTGGCGTCCTTCGAAGGCCTACACCATCCCTGTGGACTTCAACCTCAACGACTACCTGTTCTTTGAATTCGATTTTGCCGACCGACCGCCCGTTGCAGCTACGTTCTCATTCGCCCCTCAGACGCAGATCGATATGATCAACGGTCTCACGCGCGGGCGAGGTAAGCTCGCACACACCGATGCGGGACGGATCTGGACCGTTGACGTGCGCGACCTTGAAGCCGCCGCTTCATTTTGTATGGCCCACGCCATGGACGGCATGAGGCCCATGGCCCCCAAATCGCTCAAACAGGCGTGGAACCACCTCATCGAAAGGACGGTGCACGAGCATGCCCGTGCGTAAACTCACCAGCGAGCAGAGACTCTCGCGCGCCATCGACATCATGGAGGCCCTCTACGCCGCCGGCGAGAGCGGCATGACACGAACCGAGATTTGCAGTCGCTTTGACATCACGGGGGTGTCGCTCGGCGAGATTCTCGAGATCGTCTCGACGCTCGCGGACCGAGAATCGGGCGCGCGCATCATCTGCGAATGCCACGGCGAGCGTGTGGTCCTCACCGGTGACGCCGGGCGTGTGCTACCGCTGCGCCTGAGTGCCGCCGAGGGCGCTGTGCTCAACCACGAACTAGAATCGTTGGGGATCGAGCCCCAGGCGGCGGCTCGGATCCGACATGCTCTTCTACCCGAAGAGCTCGGCTATAACCAGCGCGTCTTTGACACCGTCAACCACGGGTCGCACTGGCAGCAGCTGAGCTGCGCCATTCAGGACGGCGTTCGCTGCCGTATCTCATATCGTTCGATGGACGATGCACGGCCACGCGAGCGTCTGGTCGACCCCTTGCGCATTACGGCAAACGGCGACCAAACATACCTGATTGCCTGGGACATCGCAGTCGATGAGCAGCGCACCTATCGCATGGATAAAATCGAGGGACTCACCTTGACGGAAGACTCCGTCGTGCCTCACGCACCGGACGTTGCATCCCTCCACGATTCCCTTGCCCGGACGCAGCGTAGCGCAAAGCTCTTGATGCCATTCGATATGGCGGAGCATCTGGACTGGTCCGGCATCACCCTCATCGAGCGCAGCGAGGCAGACATGGCAACGGTAACCGTGCATTACGGCTCCGAGCGTTGGCTACTGAGCCAGATAATCGCAGCGGGCGGAGCCATCCGCATCTTGGATGACCCCACCCTGTCAAAGCGTCTGTGCGATATGGCAAAAACCCTCGTCTGTCCGCTTTAGTGTCGCCGCTCGTGGCGTGCGCGCCACAGTTGCAGATAGTGACCGATCTGCGCCGATTCGATGCGCTGGTAGGAGCTCGTGGGCAGCGACGTTAAGAACTTCTTTCCGTAGCCCTTCGTCACCAGGCGCGGGTCGGCCAGAATCAGCACGCCGCAGTCGGTCGACGAGCGGATAAGGCGGCCGGCCGCCTGCTTGACCTCGAGCACCGCCTCGGGCAGCGAATAGCGCGCCCAAGCGCGGTCTTCGCGCAGGTTGCGCTCGCACGAGAGCGGGTCCGTGGGGCTCGAGAACGGCAGCTTGGGAATGATGACGCAGCGCAGCGTCTCGCCGCTGGCGTCAAACCCCTCCCAGAAGGCCTTAAGCGCAAAAAGCGACGAGGTTGGCTCGTTGATAAACCGGTCGCGTAGGCGACGAGGAGATGAGTTGCGCTGCTGGCAGTTGAGCTCCAGACCCGCACGGGCCATCTTGGGCTCAACGCGGGCGTACAGGTCTTCCATGTCGCGCCGATTGGTGAACAACGTGAGCACCGATCCGCCCATGGCAAGATGGGCGTCGACCAGCACGCGCTCGAGCGCCGTAAGATAGCTCTCACGATCGCGCGGATCGGGGATATCGCCCGCAACGACTACAGCCATGTTCGAATCGAAGTCGTAGCTCGAGTCCAAGTGCAGCGATGAGGATGTTGAAGCACCGATGCGATCGAGGCCGACCGCGTGGTTAAAGTGCTCAAAGCTTTTGGACACCGTCATGGTCGCCGAGGCAAAGATAGCCGTGTGAACCTCGGGCAGCCACTCGGTTGCCAAGGCCTCGCCAATATCGATGCGCTCTGCGGTCATCGACTCTCCGCCGGCACGCAGTCTGCGATTGACCTGTAGCGAATACACGTAGTGTTCATCGGTGCCATCAATGATGAGTTTGAGGTTCTCGGCCAGCTCGTGCAGGCGGCGCGAGATATCACCCAGGTCGACAACAACCTCGGGCTTGTCGGCGGCGACGGCTTGCACCAGCGCGTCGACGCTCTTGTCAGCTTGTTCCAATGCGTCGATGGCAGCGTAGGCCGACTGTAAGAAATCATGCCAGTCGTCAGATTCGCGCAGCTCGGGGCCAATCCATAGATTGGCATTGTCATAACCCCCACGGGCACGGCGGCCGAGCTCGCGAACGCCATCGAACACGTCGGCGATCGCCATGCTCGCGCGCGCAACCGTCGACGTCGCCTTGGCAGTAAGGCCCAGATAGAGCGTAGAGCCCTCGGAGGTTGCCAAATCACGGGAAACCTGGCTTAGCGCGCCGGTGCTCGAGCCACCCAGGCGCTCAAACAGAACGCGTGATTCGTCCGCCGACACCACGCGCGCCCACTGGCGGCGCGCCTCGCGCTCGATGGAATGGGCCTCGTCGATTACCCAATGACGAATCGGAGGCAAAATCCTGCCCTCGGCCGCGACATTGCGGAACAGCAGGGAATGGTTGGTAACCACCACATCGGCATGCGCCGCACGACGGCGAGCGCCGTGGACCAAACATTTATCAGGAAAAAACGGGCAGAGGCGACGAGCACACTCGCGCGAGGCCGTCGTAAAGTCGGGACGGTTGACGCTGCGCCACCGAATGCCGAGCGAGTCGAGGTCGCCATCGGCTGATTGGCAGACGTACGCCATAATGACCGCGACCGCCGTGAGCGTGTCCGCCGGATCGCGCTTGGTGGTAATCTCGACCTGGCCGCGGCTCATGCGCTCAAGCTTGCGCAGGCACGGATAGTGGTCATACCCCTTGAGAGCGCAAAATGACAGACCACCGTCCAGTTGCTCGGCAAGTTTTGGCAGCTCATGGTACATGAGCTGGTCGGCAAGATTGTTCGATTTGGTCGCAATACCAACCGTGATGTTGTTACGGCGTGCTGCCTCGGCAAAAGGCACCAGATAGGCCATCGATTTGCCGACGCCTGTGCCTGCCTCAATTACTCGATGAGTGCCCGTGACCAGCGCATCGCGAACCTCGAGCGCCATCGCGATCTGCTCATCACGCGGCTCGTAGGTGGGATACATGCGATTGACCAGGCCACCTGGCGCATAGTCTGCCTCAATCTCCTCACGCTTCGGCATCTTGAGAACCGGCAGTTCATCGGCGTCCACCCGATCGTCGGCGCGATCGGCCTTGAGAACGTCAGCACGAGCGGCGCTGAGAGAGAAGATAGAACCAGGGTTCTGCCCTGCCAAGAATGAGAAGATAGGACGATAGGACCAAGGCACGTCCGGATGCATGTCGGCTAGGCGCGCCATGAGGCCCTGGGGCAAGTCGGTGAGCGCCACGAGCAACACGCGCCATACGCCACACAGGGCGTCGACGTCGGCATTGGCACGGTGTGATACCGAATCGCAGCCAAACAGATCGGCCATAAAAGACAGCTTGTGCGAGGCCAGGCGCGGAAGCGCGATGCGCGACAGCGCCAGCGAATCAATCCAAATATCGCTCACGTTAACGCCGCCTTTGACCGACTCGATAAACGAGCGGTCGAACGTGGCGTTGTGTGCGATCACCGGGCAGCCACCGACAAAATCGGCGAGAGCGGCGACGGCCTCAACCGCCGACGGGGCATCTGCCACATCGGCATTTGTAATGCTCGTGAGCTCGGTAATCTCGGAGGGAATCAGCTGCTTGGGATGCACGAAGGTATCGAAGCGGTCGATGACCTCGCGGCCCGAAAGACGGGCCGCCGAGATCTCGATCAGTTCATTGTCCTGCACCGAAAGACCCGTGGTCTCGGTATCGAGGACAATCACATCTTCCTCGATAAGGCCGAAGGACTGCGTTTTGGCGCGGTCGGCAAGCGTGGCATAGGAGTCGATGACAAACTGCGGCGTTCCCGACGAAACCGCGTCCTCGATTAGCATGCAATGCCCGCTCGACGAAGGCCCATACGGATCAGGCTGTCACAGACCTGCGGGAACGTCATGTCGTCGGTGTGGCGGATCTCATCCGGATACAGCGACGTATCGGTCATGCCGGGAATGGTATTGGTCTCGAGGATAACGGGGCCGTCCTCGCTCACAATAAAGTCGCTGCGCGAGATACCCAGGCAACCGAGGGCCTTGTGAGCGGCACAGGCAAGTTCCTGAGCGCGAGCGTAATTCTCGGGTGAAATCTGCGCCGGAATGCGATGGATATCCGTAGGGTCGACATACTTCACGTCCAGATCGTAGAACTCGCAGTCCTCGGGCTTACGAATCTCGACAATCGGCAGGGCGCGCACGTCATCTTCGCCGTATACGCCGACGGTGATCTCGGTACCCTCGATGCACTTCTCGACCAGCACTTTGTCGCCGTACTCAAACGCCTTGGCGATTGCCGCGGGCAGCTCGGAGGGCTCATGGACCAGGGAAATGCCATAGCTGGAACCGTTGACGGCCGGCTTCACAAAGCAGCGCTCGCCACAAACCTCGACGATATGATCGATATCGACTTCATCGCCCACCTCGAGCGCAAGGCCGGGGGCAATGGGAATGCCCGCCTTGGCGTATAGGAGCTTAGAGACCTCCTTGTCGGCACCGCAGGCGCTGGCAAGTACGCCCGAGGCCGTGTAGGGGATACCCAGGGTCTCCATGGCACCCTGCATGGCGCCATCCTCACCGCCGGCGCCGTGCATGGCGATAAATGCCACATCGAATCCGCCGGTCGCCATGGTTACCATAAAGTCATCAGCGGCCGTGTCAAGCAGCTCCACCGAGGTGTAGCCGGCTTCCTTCAGTGCCACCACAACGTTCTTTCCAGAATCGAGCGAGATCTCGCGCTCGGCGGAATGACCGCCCGCCAAGACCGCTACGTGCATGTTCTCTAGGCTTTTACCCGGCATGGGCAGACTCCTCCTCTATAATTTCTGCAGCTGATACCATATTGTAGCGATACCCTCTACGTTTCCCCAAAATCGAAAGGCTTCCATGAATCCCAGGACTAAATCTCAGGACATTCGCGACTTGAGCCAAAACGATATTCGCGAGCTCGTGGCCGAACTTGGCCAGCCCGCCTTCCGCGCGAAGCAGCTCATCGAATGGGTCTTTGAGAAGAACGTTTGTTCGTTTGACGATATGACCAACCTTCCCAAGGCTTTCCGTGAGCAGCTTAAAGAGGCTTTTGCCTTTGATACGCCGACTGAACTCACCAAGCAGGTTTCCAAAGATGGCTCGCGCAAGTATCTGCTCGAGTACCACGATGGCATTTCCGTCGAGACTGTCGGCATGCCCCGTCGCAACAAGCTTTCCGTCTGCGTTTCCACCCAGGCAGGCTGCGGCATGGGCTGCGCCTTTTGCGCTACCGGTCTCAACGGCCTCAAGCGCTCTCTGACCGCTCAAGAAATCGTCGACCAGGTGCTTCATGTATCCAACGACTTTGGCGAGCGTGCCACAAGCGTTGTCTTCATGGGCCAGGGCGAGCCGTTTGCCAACTACGACGAGGTTCTCAAGGCACTGCGTATCCTCAATGACCCCGATGGCATCAGTATCGGCGCTCGTCACCTCACCGTCTCTACCAGCGGCGTTATTCCCGGTATTCGCAAATTTGCCGATATCCCCGAGCAGTTCACTCTTGCCGTTTCCCTGCATTCCGCCATCCAGTCGACGCGCAATAAGCTCATGCCCGGTGTCAAGAAGTACACGCTGCTTCGCCTTCACGAAGCGCTTCAGCTCTACACCGAGAAGACTGGCCGCCGCCCGACCTATGAGTATGCCATGATTGAAGGCGTCAACGATACGAATCCCGAGATGCAGGCACTCTGCGACTTCTGCGAGGGAACGCTGTGCCACGTTAACCTGATTCAACTTAACGACATCGAGGGCAGCCCGCTCAAGCCGTCGCCGATTCATAAGGTTGAGGATCTTCAGCGTCGTCTTGAGTCCCGTGGCATCGAGACCACGATTCGTAACTCCCGTGGTAACGATATTGACGCCGCTTGCGGACAGCTGAAACAGCGCTTCAAAGTTCAGAAGAACGCATAGGGGAGTCGCACTCCAAAACGTTTCATGTGAAACATCGAACGGCACCGGTTGCAGGATATGCAACCGGTGCCGTTTCATTTATTGACCTCAATTTTGGACCAGCTGCTACCTTTCCCATTTTTTACGGACAAAATAAGGGGCCCTTGTCTCATGAATCAGACAAGGGCCCCTCAAAATATGCAGGGTAATTGTTAGGTACCTAATAGCCTACATTTTCCCATTGGTTGCTAACCCAACCTTGATTAATCTTGGGATTCTTCGTTACCTGAGCAGTACGCATGGCAACATCTTCTGTCATAACATCCATTTTCTTCTTAGACGTATCAACGATATCTTGCGCACCACGAAGCAAACGACCCCGAAGCTCATCGTCTGTCGCGATCTTATAGCCAGCAAAGGCACCAGCCGCGACAGTCGTCGCCAATGCAATCGCAGTAATAATCTTATTCCTCATCTTGGCCTCCTTGATCAAACTGAATCATTTCACCAAGAATACGAGAGAGCTCTTCCTCGTCTTTAAACTCAATCTCAATCTTATTCTTTCCACGTGAGCTCTTCACGCGCACGTTAGTATTAAATACCTGACGAAGTACACGCGCAGCCTTTTTAAATGACTGAGGCGTTGCAGGCCTCGGCGTCTTAGGCGTCTCTCCGGCAGAAAACAATGGAGCAAGATTTTCTGTCGCTCTTACGGAAAGACCCTCTGCAACAACCTTCTCTGCAAGTCGAACTCGAGCATCCTCATAGGGAACTGCAAGAATCGCACGTGCATGACCAGCAGTAAGTTTACCCTCAAAAATCATCTGCTGAACTACTTCAGGGAGATCGAGAAGGCGCAGCGAGTTTGTAATTGCAGAGCGTGACTTGCTTACGGCCTTCGACAATGCCTCCTGGGTCATACCGCTAGCATCGATGAGCTGGCGATAGCCCTTAGCCTCTTCGACGGGATTCAGATCAGAACGTTGAAGGTTTTCGATAAGAGCAAGAGCCAGCATCTCTTCATCATTAACATCTTTAATGATGACCGGCAGCTCCTCAAGACCAGCAAGCTTTGACGCCTGGTAACGACGCTCACCAGCGATGATCTCATAGCCATTTCCATGCTTGCGAACCAAGAGCGGCTGCAAAACGCCATGTTCTTGGATTGACTCGCTCAACTCGCGAAGTTCAGTTTCATTAAAGTGAATTCGCGGTTGATTAGGGTTGGGAACGATATCCTCAATAGGTAGTTTTGTTTCAGATGCGGCATTTGAAGCAGATGCAGCAGAACCACCGGTCTCATACTCGGCCTCAGAGACCAAAGCATTGAGTCCACGCCCCAATCCGCCACGTTTCTTTGCACTAGGCACGCTTGATCACCTCTTTTGCAAGGTTCATATACGCTTTTGCACCCTTGTTTTGAGGTGCATAGGTAATTACCGGTTCTCCAAAAGACGGAGCTTCAGAGATTTTAACGGTACGGGGAATCAGCGTCTTAAACGCCTTATCACCAAAGTACGATTGAACTTCCTCAACAACCTGATTCGACAAAGAAGTACGTGAGTCATACATGGTCATAAGCACGCCATAGGTGTCTAAGCCCTTGTTCAGACGTGATTTGACCATCTTCATTGACTCAAGCAGCTTCGTAACGCCCTCAAGTGCGTAATACTCACACTGGATTGGAATCAAAACGCTATCTGCTGCGGTCAAGGCATTGATAGTAAGCAGGCCGAGCGAAGGAGGACAGTCAATGAAAATAAAATCGAACTCGTCCTGAATCGGCTCAAGCAAATCTTTGAGGCGGGTTTCACGAGCAATTGCGCTTACGAGCTCAATTTCGGCACCCGCAAGCTGAATCGTAGCTGGAATTACGAATACCTTTTTGCAATCTGTATCAAGAACAAGCGATTCTGCCGGCACATCATCCAACAATGCATCATAGATGCAGTGATCAAGGTCTTCTTTTTCAATTCCAAATCCACTGGTGCTGTTTCCCTGCGGATCAAAATCGACAATCAGTGTCTTACGACCCTGCTCTCCCAGTGCTGCTGCAAGGTTTACAGCCGTCGTTGACTTACCGACGCCGCCTTTTTGATTGATGATTGCAATGATACGCGTGTCTTTTGTGCTCTTAGAACGCTTAACGTCGCGAAATCCCACGGTCCCTCCTGGTGTGTATTAAAGCTGTCAGACGGAGGATGTTTCACGTGAAACATTCCGATTCGATATCAACCGCCATGTTTCACGTGAAACACTGCAAGTTGTTAGTATCCATTATGTTTCACGTGAAACATCTAGGCAAGCGGATTCTTCTTTGCCATGCCATTTGCACGAGGCAATGAAACGGATGCTGGATGACTCTTTTTAAGAACAATGAACTCCCTGTGGCCCAAGCCCTCAGGCAAATCGATTGCGTCATTCAGAAGCAAAGTGAAGCCGCAAATCTTAGCTGCTGACATGCCGGAAGCAAGCTCCTCATCGGAAGGATTACCCTTGGTGATAACAAATAGCCCTCCGTCTTTGAGGAACGGAGCCGCATACTCAACAAGAATCGGTAGAGGAGCCAGTGCACGGGCGGTTACGACAGAGAACTGCTTCTTATGGCTTCGAGCATATTCTTCAAGGCGATCATGAACCGCATGAGCATGTTTCAATCCAAGAGCATCAACAAAAGAATTGACAGCATCAACCTTCTTGCCAACGGAGTCAATATAAGTAGCTTTACGATGCGTGGTTATGGTTAAAGGAATACCAGGGAAGCCCGCACCTGTTCCCATGTCAAGCAAAGCTCCCTCAGGAGCCTTATTGATATAGGGGAGCAAAACAAGAGAGTCGAGGATATGAAGTACTGCAGCATCTTCTACGTTAAGAATACGGGTAAGATTGGTTGTCCTATTTGTTTCCAAAACCAAATCCAAATGCTGAATACATTTCCTCAGCTCAACATCAGTTACGCTCAAGGAATACTCTTTGCAATAGGAAGTTAGACGACCCAGCATCTCGTCAGCTTGCTGATCAGTAAGTGCTAACAACGAAAGCTCCTTTCTGACAAAAATCAGTGTATCGAGAACTTTTGACAAAAAAAGGGGACGTGGAAACCACGTCCCCTTAGCATAAGCTCGAGTAGATTATCGAGCAACAATCACCACATGGCGATCGGGGTCAGAACCCTCAGAATGAGTATCGACGGCGTCATTGCCACGAAGTGCAATGTGAACCAGTCGGCGCTCGTAGGCATTCATGGGCGGAAGCGAAACACTCTTATGAGTGCGGATGGCACGCTCGGCAGCAGACTGAGCCATGGAGGCAACCTTGTCCTGACGGCGACTCTTGTATCCCTCGACGTCCACTACAACCGGATACCTAAAGCCGAGCTTGCGGCTCACCAGCAAAGAGAACATAACCTGAAGGGCATCAAGAGTGCGACCATGACGGCCAATGAGAACAGCAAGGTCGGGAGCCGTTACATCCAAAATCAGCTCACCCTCGTCGCCCTCATACTCATCGATAGGAGAGTTGGCGGCATCGAAGTGCGAAAGGATGGAACGCAGGATGGAAATCGCAACATCGGCAATGGTGTCGAGCTCCTCGTCGGTCAGCTCTTCACCAGCCTTGTAGCGCTGTGCAATCTCGGGATAATCGCCCGCGACCTGCGGGGCAACCTCCTCAAGCATATCCTCGATGATCTCTTCAGACATAACGTACTCCAAAAGTTAGGTACCTAAATAAGATTGATATCCCACTACTTCTTCTTGTGCGGGCGCGGCTTCTTCTCGCGACGAGTGACCTCAACCTGCAGCGGCGCGTTCTTAAGACGCTCCTCCTCATCGGCCTTCGCCTTGTCGATGACCTTCTGCGTCACAAAAATCTGCTGGATAACCTGCCAAGCAGACGAGACGTCGTAGTACAGCAGAACACCAACGGGAAGGCTCCAGCCCATCCAAAGCATCATGACCGTCATGACAACGGCCATCATACGCATGCTCTGAGCCTGCTGGCCGGTCTGGTTGCGCGACATATAGAGCTGCGGAATCAGGGTCAGGACAGCGAACAGGATCAGGCAGACCAGCGCAGGCAGCGCGACCATAAAGCCATCGGCAAAGGAGGCACTCGGCGTGGTGGTCAGGTCGGGCAGGATGTTGAAGAACGAGAACGTGCCCTCGTTAAAGTACTGCGGCAGGTTACGCAGCAGCGTAAACAGGGCAAACAGGATAGGCATCTGAATCAGGAGCGGCAGGCAGCCGGACAGCGGATTGAACTTGTTCTCGCTGTAGAACTTCTGCATCTCCTCGGCCTGGCGCTGAGGATCGTCGGCATAGCGCTCCTGGATCTCGAGCATCTTGGGCTGTAGCACCTGCATACGAGCCGTCGACTTAGTCGACTTGAGCATAAGCGGCGTCAGCAGCAGACGGATGATGACCACCAGGATGATGATGGACAGGCCCCAGTCGACCGCAAAGGTCTGGATGAGCTTGAGCAGCTCGAAAAGGATGTTAACGATCCAATCCCACATGTAAGTTTTCCTCCGATAGCGAGTGCCCGCTAGGGCACAGGGTCATAACCGCCGACGTGCAGGGGATTGCAGCGAGCGATGCGCCTCACGGCAAGCCAGCAGCCTCTCAAAACACCGTACTTCTCAATCGCCTGGACGGCGTATTGCGAGCACGTTGGGTAATAAATGCAGGCGTCAGGCAATAAGGGCGAAATAACCTGTTGATATATGCGAATAGGAGCGATGGCAACACGTCGCAAAACGTGATTGCTCATCGCTCCTCCCCGGCAACGCCGGCGCGTTTCATAAGCGAACGCAATGCATTGTCCATCTCCTGCGGCGAAGAAACCCTCGTCTTGGGAGTTGCGAACAAGATGATGTCATAACCCGCAACGGGAAATCCACAGCTGCGGGCGGCCTCGCGCATCACACGCTTAGAACGGTTGCGCACGACAGCACAACCGAGCCGTTTAGCACCAACGAAGGCGACCCTTCCGGAGTCGCCTTCGCCAACCGATTCACATATGGTCATTCGAATCAGAGGGTGATTGAAACGACGCCCCTGACTGAACACATGCTCGAAATCTTGCCGAGACTTAATAGTCTTCATGCGAGATGTGTGTATCGCTGCTAGACAGTGAGACGCTTGCGGCCCTTGGCGCGACGACGGGCGAGCACGGCACGACCACCCTTAGTGGCCATACGGGCACGGAAGCCATGGGTCTTGGCACGCTTACGCTTATTAGGCTGATACGTACGCTTCATCTTAAGTTCCTCCTGCTGCATTTCGAGTGTCCGCGGGGGCGCGGACGCAGATATAGACACGTGAGCTTGAAGATTGTAGGGAAATCAATGTTCAAATGTCAAGAAATCAAAGGTAAAAGGTTGCGCAGTTCACACGGTTCCCCCATAAGCCGAGCTCGATTTAGCGGTGCATGGCAACTTTTCACGATATTTCATCGAGTTTTCAACAGGTCATGTTGGCAATGTTGAGAACTTTTCGTCCGTTTTCCAAAGTTTTCAACAGGTTTTGAAAAGTTGTCGAAAGATGAGAAACATTGCACGGTGAGCTACTATTTGTTCGAAACCTTTTGAAAGATTGCGAGCGGCATGTCTGACGACTTTTACACCATGGTCGATTCCGGAGACCCGGCACCCGACAACGAGCACATCACCGGCGTGCGCGAAGAGCGTGAGGAAGGCGAGCAGACGACCACGCAGGCGCCAAAAGCCATGTACGCCGCGCGCATCGCCGTCTATGACGATATGCTGTCGACACCGCGTGTGATCGTCATTGATCCGCAAGATGTCCGCACGTATTTGGAAGAGACGACCAACACCGTCTACCAGTGCATGAAAGAACAAGGTGGCCATATCTCGCTCATGGTCATCCGCGAGATTGTCGAAAACTTTATCCACGCGCACTTTGCCGAGCCCATCATCTCGATTCTGGACGGCGGAGACACCATCCGCTTTGCTGATCAAGGACCCGGCATCGACGACAAGGAGCGCGCTTTCGACTTTGGCGTTACCAGCGCAAACAGCAAGATGAAGCGCTATATCCGTGGAACCGGAGCAGGGTTTCCCATGGTGCAGGAGTATTTGGAAAACGCCGGCGGGGCCGTGTCCATCGAGGACAACATGGGCAACGGCACCGTGGTTACGGTAAGCCTGGACCCTAAACGCGTGCAGGAAATAGAGCGTGCCGGCGGACGCGGTGCTGCCGTGCGGCCCGAGACGGAGCAGCCCACATATCCCCTGCCGGGAGCTTTTGCGCAGCAGCCCATGGCAACGCAGCAGATGCAGCCCCCCGTGGGACAGATGCAGCAGCCCGGAATGCTTCCTACACAAGAGCCCCAGGCGGCATCGATGTCAATGCCGCCAAACGCGCCAGAGGCCATGCCGCTGGCGGATCAGGATGCAGCAGCAATGCAGCAGGCGACGGGGGCACCGGGTGGCCAGCAAATGGGATATCAGCCGTACCAACAGGGATATCCATATCAGCAGATGCCGCCACTGGGGTATGGTCAGCAGTTCCCACAGCAGTACCAGCAGGGATATCAGCAGCCGTACCAGCAGA
Source organism: uncultured Collinsella sp. (assembly GCA_958405565.1). Taxonomy (GTDB): domain Bacteria; phylum Actinomycetota; class Coriobacteriia; order Coriobacteriales; family Coriobacteriaceae; genus Collinsella. The sequence continues at coordinate 37,257 of CATYEN010000013.1, forward strand.
TGCCGCAGCAGCAGTACAACCCCTGGGCCCAGCAGATGCCTCCGCAGCCTTACCAACAGTGGCCTCAAAGTTTTCAACAGCAAATGTCGCCGATGCAGAGTTCTCAACAATCAGCAGCTCAAATGATGTATCCTAATGCAGCAAATCAGTATGCGCAGCCACAGCCGGACGTGTTCGTAAGCGATCGCGGCAACGCCGCGCTGGGCTATCTGGCGCAAAATCAAGCGTGCGGTGCGACCGATCTGGCGAGGGCGTTTGGAAACTCGGCCCCCACTTGGTCACGCACGCTCAATGACTTGGCGCAGGCCGGCTTGGTCATCAAGCATGGCCAGAAATACCACCTGACCGAACTCGGCGCCGCTCGCGTGCGAGCTCAGAGCTAAAGAACGGGAGAGACAGTGGACGAGGAAGCAAGCATCATCCTTGGGGATGCCATCGCCTTTTGCCAGCGCGACGGCAAAGATGCACGCCTCATCAACATGCTGGGGCAATCGCGCGCCATAAGCCTGACCGAAGATACGCTCACGATCGAGGCCCCCTCGCGCTTTGCCATCGCGCAGCTCAAAAAGCATCAGCCGACTATTGAGGCCTATCTGGAAGAAATCGCCTTTGCACCGATCGCGCTCGACATCGTGGCACCGCAAGGCGCCGTGACGGAATCTGCTGCCGCGACGGCGCCCGCCACGGCCCCCGCTGCCTCCCCGGCGGTGCCGGCCTCCGCAGGCGACGTGCCGACAATCGAGCACCAGCACAGCGATGTTTCCCGTGAAACCATGGCACCGTTGCCGACCGCGGCGGCGACGTCAACGAACGCACCCGTCACGCACATGCCTATCGCTCACGACGCAGCGGCGGGCGCGGATTCGGGCATTGCAATCAAGAACACGCTCTCGGCCGATGATTTTCGTCGCATGATGAACCAGATGAAGGGCGGAGCGCCGACTAAGTCCACGCAAGCTGCGACCCCCGCTTCACCCATGCCAGCACCGACCGTACCGGCCGAGCAGAATACGGATGGAGCCCCGCTCGCCGCGAACTCAAAATTTACCTTTGAGAACTTTGTCTACGGCCCCGAGAACAGCCATGCCTATCGCTCGGCACTCAAGTTTGCCGCCCTCGCGGACGAGCGCGGCACGTGCACATCACTGTTCATCTACGGCAAATCGGGACTGGGCAAGACCCACCTGCTGCTCGCCATCAAAAACGAGCTCGCCGAAAAATCTCCCGAGATCAAGGTCAAGTACGCCAATTCCCAGGCGTATTTGGACGACCTGATGACCGAGTTCGACCGTCAAAAAAAGAGCAACGCGCCCATCATGCAGGCATACCACGGCGTGGACGTGCTCATCATCGACGACATCCAAAACATTATCGGCAAGCGCGCGAGCGTGGATTACTTTTTCCAGCTCATGGACGAGTTCATCCGCAACAACAAGAAGGTCGTGATCGCAGCCGATCGCGCACCCAAAGACCTGAGCATGGACGAGCGCCTGACCAGCCGCTTTAATGCCGGCATGCTCTGCTTGGTCGCAGAGCCCAGCTATGAGATGAAATACAAGATCTTGCAGCGCTATTACGAGAACACCATCGCCGCAGCACCCGAGGCGGGCGACGATTCGCTGCTGGCGGCCTACGGTGGCGACGGCGGACACCTGACCGACGAGCACTTTAAGCACATGGCCGAGGTCTCGGGAACCAACATCCGCGAGCTCGAGAGCTTCTGCGAGCGCTGTGCCGGCGAGGCGGGCGACCGCGAACGCGAAGGCAGGGAGCTCACCTTTGACGATATCGACGCCATCGCCAGCCAGTACTTCGACACATCGGCCAAAAAGATCAACGTCCAGACGGTTCAGTCCGTCATCGAAGAGCAGTACGGCGTGACGCACGAGGAGCTCATCGGCCCGCGTCGCAACGCCAATATCGCCAAAGCACGCCATATTGCCATCTATCTGGCCATCGAGATGTGCGAGATGACGACCACGGCGGTGGGCGCCGAATTTGGCAACCGCAACCACTCGACCGTCAGTACGAGCTACAAAAAGGTCCAGAAGATGATCCAGGAAGACCGCACCGTCACCGAAGACCTCAAGTCGCTGCGCGATAAAATTACACTGCGATCGTAGGGAAATAGAGACACCTGTTGAAAACTTGTCGAAACCACGGGCATAAGGTGTCTAAAACCCAACCCGCGGTGATGAAAAGTTTTGCGCAGGTTTTGAACGAGGAAAACCACCCCTGTTGCACACAGGTTGCTGTCGATTCTCTTTCTGGGTCTGACCTGCGTCTTTGGGAGTAATCAACAGTTTCGTCAGTGCTATTACTATTATTAAGATATTTATATCTATAGAAAGGTATTAAAAGATGAAGTTCACCGTCAGCCAGAGCTCGCTTACACAAGCCATCGGCGTCGTTATGAAGGGTGTCGCTTCGGCATCCACCCTCCCCATCCTGTCGGGCGTGCTCGTTAAGGCCCAAGACGGCATCTTGGAATTCCAGACCTCTAACTACACCATCTCGATCCGTCATCGCATCGCGGCGCATGTCGAAGAAGAGGGCGAGATGGTTATTCCCTGTAAGATGCTCTCCAATATCACCAAGACCCTTCCCGATGCCCCGGTCACCTTTGAGCTGTCCGAGCGCCAGGTGCTGATTGGTTGCGAGAAGAGCTCTTTTAGGCTGAACACGCTCGATGCCAATGACTTCCCCGAGTTTCCGGCCTATGCCATCGAGAGTGCCGTGGAGCTGCCGACCGATGTCTTGTCCGAAATGGTCGGCCGCGTGTGGCGCGTCACCTCGACCGACAAGGCTCGCCCCATCCTGGGCGGCGTGCACATGAAGGTCGAGAACAACACCGTACGCCTGGTAGCGACCGATTCCTTCCGCTTGGCCGTGTGCGATACGCAGGTCGAGACCTCGACCCTCGAGGGCTCCTTTGAGCTCAACGTTCCGGCTGACGCCTTTAACGACGCGCTGAACATCATGGCCAGCCAAGCGACCATCATGATCGGGGCCACCGACACCCAGGTCGTCTTCGAGGCCGGCAACACCACCTACGTGTCGCGTCGCATCGAGGGCGTGTACCCCAACTACAAGCAGCTCATCCCCGATTCGTGCGTGACGAGCGTCAAGATCGACGTCGCCGCCTTTAACGCCGCCCTCAAGCGCGTGGCCGTTATCGCGAGCGCCAACCCCGCCGTCAAGTTCGAGATCGATGTCGAGAACGGGCAGATGGGCCTGTCCTCCATTTCCAATGACCAGGACCTTGCGCAGGAGACGATCGATGTCGAGGCCGAGGGCGAGTCGGGTACCATCGCCTTCAACTACCATTACATCTTCGGCTGCCTCAATGCCCTGTCCAAGGAGAAGGAGATCACGCTGGAGCTCAAGAGCTACTCGCAGGCGGGCATCTTCAAGTCCTACGACAAGATCAACTACCTGTACCTGGTCATGCCGGTCCGCATCTAGCGCTGCGCCATGACCATGTTCGCCCGCGATCTTTCCGTCGCGCACTACCGCAGCTTCGATAGTTATCGCCTTGCCCTGGACGAGGGCGTGACGATACTTGCGGGGCCCAATGCGGCGGGAAAGACCAATCTCATAGAGGCGCTGCAGCTGCTGACGAGCGGCGCCTCGTTTAGGCATCCGACCGCAGCCGAGCTCGTCCATGACGGCGTGGGCTCGTGCAAGATCGAGCTGAGGCTCGATGGCGACGGCCGCGTGCTTGATATGGGATTGAGCGCGGAGGACGGTAAGCGCTCGTTTAGCCGCAACGGCAAGAGATGCTCTGCCGCCGGTGTGCGCGGGGTTCTGCCGAGCGTGCTGTTTTGCCCCGACCATCTGGACATGGTTAAGCGAGGCGCCAGTGTGCGCCGCGCCGCCCTCGATGACTTTGGCATGCAACTGAGCGCACGCTATGCCGATCTTGCGGGCACCTATGGGCGCTGCGTGACCCAGCGTAACGCCTTGCTCAAGGAGACCTGGTGCTGCCGCGAGATGCTCGGCGCGTGGAACGATTCGATTGCCCGCGCGGGCTCGGCCCTGCTCGTGCACCGGTTGGCCCTGCTCGACCGGCTGGCGGGCCATGTGCACACCGCCTACGGGCAAGTGGCGTCAGGTGAGGCCGCCAACGTGACCTATGCGTCCACGCTGGGGGATTTGCCCCAGGTCGAGGATCGCGAAGAGCTGAAGGGCTGGGCGTACGAGCGCATGCTGGCCGCCCTTGACGAGCATGCCGACGAGGAAATTCGCCGCGGCATGACGTTGGTGGGACCGCATCGTGACGAGATCGAGTTCACCGTGGCGGGTCGCTCCGCCCGTTCATTTGCCAGCCAAGGACAGCAGCGCACGCTGGTGCTGTCCTGGAAGGTGGCCGAGGTTGCCGTGGCTCGCGATGTCCTGGGCACCGCCCCACTGCTGCTTCTGGACGACGTGATGAGCGAGCTCGACGGCGAGCGTCGCGGCGCTTTCCTGCGGCTGATCGGCGATGATATCCAGACGGTTATAACCACGACCAACCTGGGGTACTTTACCGATGACCTGCTTGATCGAGCCAAGGTGGTGAGCATGGGTGAGACGTGCTAATTACGAGCGCGAGAGCGAGACAGTCGCCTTCAGCGGGTTTTTGAACGCAGAGCGCCAGCGCATCCTGGCGGCTGCAACGCCTAAGCGCCGTGCGCAGATGGAGGCCGCCGAGGAGTCGCGCACGGTCTATCGCGCATGGAACGCTGTGTGCTCGGACACGCGCGAGGGACGGCATGTGACGGGATTGCGCTACCTGCCCGAGTCCAATGAGCTGCTGGTATATCTCGACTCGCCCTCGTGGACGCAGGAAATGACGCTGTTGCGCGAGATCATCCGTGCGCGCATGGAGCGCGCCGGTGCGCATGTGGACGGCCTGGTGTTCAAAACCACCGCGCCCGGTCACACACCGCCCGCCGCCAAGGAGCGTCTGCGCCCGGCGACGACCGAGCGACCGCCGGCCCCGCACGCCGACCTAAGTGAGGCCGAGCGTACCGAGATCGAGCGCCAAGTGGCGCCCATCGAAGACCAAAAACTGCGCGAGGCCCTCGAGAATGCCATGAGAGCCAGTGCCGAGTGGGCCAAGGGCGTGCAAAGTAAAAAAGAGCCTTAAATCGCATCTGGTGGCCTTGTAGAGCCAAATACCCTCGTTCCCGAGGGTATTTTTTTACGATAAACTAGTAAGGCTGTACACATTTTCTTGACTGAAGGAGGACGTGTGGCAAACGAAAACGATTACGATGGCGGCGAGATTAAGATTCTCGAAGGTCTCGAGGCCGTTCGTAAGCGCCCGGGCATGTATATCGGCTCGACGAGCGCCAGCGGTCTGCATCACCTGGTGTGGGAGATCGTTGACAACTCCGTCGACGAGGCCATGGCCGGTTTCTGCACCGAGATCCAGGTGACGGTCCACGCCGACAACTCCATCACGGTCGTCGACAACGGGCGCGGCATCCCCGTCGACGAGCATCCTATCAAAAAGATCCCGACGCTCGAGGTCGTCATGACGATCTTGCACGCCGGCGGTAAGTTCGATAACTCGGCCTACAAGGTCTCGGGCGGCCTGCACGGCGTGGGTATCTCCGTCGTCAACGCGCTGTCCAAGCGTGTGGTCGTTCAGGTGTGCCGCGACGGCAACATCTACGAGATGGAGTTCTCACGCGGCAAGACTGTCAAGAAGATGGAGGTCGTGGGCACTTCGGAGACGACGGGTACCACCGTTTCTTTCTGGCCCGACGACGAGATCTTCGAGACCTGCATCTACGATTTCGATACGCTGCACAACCGTCTGCAGGAGACGGCGTTTCTCAATAAGAACCTCAAGATTGTGCTGACCGACGAGCGCGAGGCTACTCCCCGCGTGGAGGAGTTTTGCTACGAGGGCGGCATCATCGACTTCGTCAAGTTCCTCAACGAGGGCAAGGACGTCCCCGAGGCCTTTAAGGAGCCCATCTACATCGAGGGCAAATCGGACCCGGACGCCCCCGTGGCCAAGATGGGCGAGGTCGAGGTTTCCCTGCAGTGGAATAGCGGCTACGGCGAGAACGTCATGTCGTTTGCCAACGACATCTACACCCCCGAGGGCGGCATGCACCTTGAGGGCTTCCGCACCGCGCTCACTCGCGTGATCAACGACTACGCGCGCAAACAGAACCTGCTCAAGGAAAAAGACGCCAACCTGACCGGCGACGATGTGCGCGAGGGCCTTTCGGCCGTTATCTCGGTCAAGCTGCCCGATCCGCAGTTTGAGGGCCAGACCAAGGCCAAGCTCGGTAGCTCCTATATGCGCGCGCTCACGCTCAAGATCGTGACCGACGGCCTCGTCGATTACCTCGAGGAGCATCCCAAGCCCGCTCGCGAGATCGTCAAGAAGGCGCAACAGGCCTGCAAGGCGCGCAACGCCGCCCGCAAGGCGCGCGAGGCGACCCGCCGCAAGAGCCTGCTCGAGACGGCGTCCCTGCCCGGTAAGCTCGCTGACTGCTCGGCGCGCGATGCCGAGCTGACCGAGCTCTTCATCGTAGAGGGCGACTCGGCAGGCGGTTCGGCCAAGGACGGCCGTCGCCGAGACATCCAGGCGATTCTGCCCCTGCGCGGCAAGATTCTGAACGTCGAGCGCGTTGGTGACCATCGCGCGTTCTCGAGTGACACCATCCAGTCGCTGATTACCGCGATCGGCTGCGGCGTCACGACGAGTGCCGGCGACGGCGGCGACTTCGATATCACCAAGGCGCGCTACCACAAGATCATCATCATGACCGATGCAGACGTCGACGGTGCGCACATCCGCATCCTGCTGCTGACGTTCTTCTACAAGTACATGCGTCCGCTGATCGATGCCGGCTACGTCTATGTTGCCTGTCCGCCCATCTTTGGCATTAAGGTGCGCAACAAGATCCACTACGTGTATCCCAACGGCCGCCAGCCCGAAGACGAGATCCTGCGCGACACCATCCAGAGTCTGGGCCTGAACCCTGACGATAACGACGAGGACGGCAAGGCCAAGGACGGCAAGATCACCAAGAAGCGCAAGGGCTATACCGTCCAGCGCTACAAGGGCCTGGGCGAGATGGACCCCAAGCAGCTTGCCTCGACGACGATGGACCCCAAGACCCGCATCCTGCAGCGCGTGTCGATCGAGGACGCCGTGGTGGCGGACCGCGCCGTGCGCGAGCTGATGGGTTCCGAGGTCGGCTATCGCCGTGAGTACATCGAGAAACATGCCCATGACGCACGCTTCCTAGACGCCTAGCTTTCCCAGGCACCCCATCTTGCCCTTCAGGATTTCGGGCGCCGCACGCAAGGCGTGCGCCCTCATCCTTCAGGGCAACCTGGGGCACCTGGAAAACCTAGGAGGGTTATCCGGTGTTCCCGGTAATCCGTCTCCGTGGTAGGGAACTAATGGACCACGCAAACCATGAGGAGGTAACGTGGCAGACGATATCAACAATAACGAGGCTATGGGCGAGGCCGGCGATGCCGGCATGCCCGACGATCTGAAGCGCCTGCTTGCCCGTGCTGAGCAGGGCGAGGACGGCGATCCTGACGCCTATAACCCCGATGCCGATGATGACGAGGAAGAGGACGACGACGGTGAGCTCGAGGAGAGCTTTGGCGAAGTCGATCGTGGCGCCTCGGCCGGCGAGGATATAAACGGCGGCCAGCTCCAGATTTCGGAGTTTGGCCGCGAGATGAAGCAGTCATTTATCGAGTATTCGATGTCGGTCATCACGGCGCGCGCCCTGCCGGACGTGCGCGATGGCCTAAAGCCGGTGCACCGCCGCATCCTGTACGCGATGAACGAGAGCGGCATCTACCCCAACCGTCCGCACAAGAAATCCGCTTGGACGGTCGGCGAAGTTATCGGTAAGTACCATCCGCACGGTGACTCCGCGGTCTACGAGGCAATGGTTCGCCTGGCGCAGTGGTTCTCCATGCGCACGCCGCTCATCGACGGCCACGGCAACTTCGGCAACATCGACGGCGACGGCGCCGCTGCCATGCGTTATACCGAGAGCCGCCTGGCAAAGCCCGCCATGGAGCTGCTGCGTGACCTGCAGAAGGATACCGTCGACTGGCAGCCCAACTACGACGAATCGCTCGCCGAGCCTCAGGCGCTGCCTGCGCGCTTCCCCAACCTGCTGGTCAACGGCAGCCAGGGCATCGCCGTCGGCATGGCCACCAATATCGCCCCGCATAACCTCACCGAGGCGATCGAGGCCACCTGCTACCTGATCGATAATCCCGACGCCACTGTCGACGAGCTCATGCAGATCATGCCCGGTCCGGACTTCCCCACCGGCGCCATCATCATGGGCAGCGCCGGCATTAAGCAGAGCTACGAGACCGGCCGCGGCTCCATTACCGTGCGCGCCAAGGCCCACGTGGAATCCACCAAGACCGGCCGCAACCGCTTGGTCTTTACCGAGATTCCCTACATGGTCAACAAGGGCACCCTGCAGGAGAAGATCGCCCAGCTCGTCAACGACAAGCGCATCGAGGGTATCTCGGATATGCGCGATGAGTCCAACCAGAAGGGTATCCGTCTGGTCATCGAACTCAAGAAGGGCGTCATCCCGCAGGTCGTGCTCAACAACCTGTACAAGTACACCTCGCTGCAGACGACCTTTGGCGCCAACAACCTGGCGCTTGTCAACGGCGTTCCCAAATGCCTGAGCCTGCGCGAGATGCTGCAGCACTACATCGACCACCAAGTCGACGTCGTCACCCGCCGCACCCGCTTCGACCTTAAGAAGGCCCAGGCCCGCGCGCATATCCTCGAGGGCTACCTGATGGCTCTCGACCATATTGACGAGGTCATCAGCATCATCCGTTCCTCGCAGACCGATTCCGAGGCCAGCAGCCGCCTGATCGAGCGCTTTGGCTTTACGCCCGAGCAGACCACGGCCATCCTCGAGATGAAGCTGCGCCGCCTGACCGGCCTGGAGCGCGACAAGATCCAAGAAGAGTTGGACGGCCTGCGCCGTGCCATCGCCTACTACGAGGACCTGCTGGCACACGAGGAGAAGATCCTGGGCGTCATCAAGGAAGAGATGCGCGAGATCTCCAAGAAGTTTGGCGATAAGCGCCGCACCGAGATCAGCCAGGTCGAGAAGGACCTGGACGTCGAGGACCTCATTGCCGACGAGGACATGGTCGTGACCATCACCCACACCGGCTATGTCAAGCGCATCCCGGTGGCCGCCTACCGCGCCCAGAAACGCGGCGGCAAGGGCGTGTCGGGCGTCAACCTCAAAGAGGACGATGTCATCGACGAAATGTTCATCGCGTCCACGCACGAGTACGTGCTGTTCTTCTCGAGCAAGGGCAAGGTCTATCGCCTGAAGGTGCACGAGCTGCCGGTGGGTACGCGCCAGGCGCGCGGTACCGCGATCGTCAACCTGCTGCCCTTCGAGGAGGGCGAGAAGATCGCGAGCGTCATCAGCTGCCGCGAGTTCCCTGCCGACGAGTATCTGATGTTTGCCACCAAGAGCGGCATGGTCAAGAAGACCGTGATGAGCGCATATGACCGCAGCCGTCGCGACGGCCTGATCGCTATCAACCTGCGTGACGACGACGCGCTGCTGAACGTGCGCCGCGTGCGCGAGGGCGACAAGATTATCCTGGCCACCACCGCGGGCAAGGCGATCATGTTCTCCGAGGAGCAGGTGCGCGCCACCGGCCGCGATACCAGCGGCGTTCGCGGTATCGGTATGAAGGACGGCGTGAGCGTTCTGGGCATGGAAGTCACTAACGGCAACGGCGATCTATTCGTCATCACCGAGCGTGGCTACGGCAAGCGCACGCCGGTCGCGGACTACCCGGAGCAGAACCGCGGCGGCCAGGGTGTCTACACCATCCAAATGACCGAGCGTAAGGGTAACCTCG
>CATYEN010000014.1 GCA_958405565.1 uncultured Collinsella sp.
TTGCGGACGTTGTCGTCGTGCAGGAGCTCTTGGCCGGTGCCGGTCATGGTGATCTTGCCGGTCTCGAGCACGTAGCCGCGCGTGGCGATCGAAAGCGCCATCTGCGCGTTCTGCTCGACCAGAAGCACCGTGGTGCCGGCCTTGTGCAGATCCTCGACAATCTGGAAGATCTGCTCGATCAGAATCGGCGCCAGGCCCATGGAGGGCTCGTCGAGCATGAGCAGCTTGGGGTTGCTCATAAGGGCGCGACCCATAACGAGCATCTGCTGCTCGCCGCCCGAAAGGGTGCCGGCCACCTGGCGGCGGCGCTCCTTAAGGCGCGGGAACTGCTCGTATACGCGCTCAAGACCCGGGGCTACCGTGGACTTGGGCTGCGTGTAGGCACCCATCTCCAGGTTCTCCTCGACCGTCATCTGCAAAAAGGCGCGACGACCCTCGGGCACCTGAGCCAGGCCCTTGCTCACCAGCTTGTCGGCGGGCGTATGGGTAATATCCTCGCCCATAAACTTGATGGAGCCGGTTTTGGAGCGCAGCAGGCCCGAGACGGTCTTAAGCGTCGTGGACTTGCCGGCGCCGTTGGCACCAATCAGGGCCACGATCTCGCCCTCATTGACGTTAAAGGAGATGTCCTTGATGGCGTGGATGGCGCCGTACCAGACGTTGATGTTGTAGACGGAAAGCATCGGCTCTGCCATTTAGTTCTCCCCCTTATCCTGCTTGCCCAGATACGCCTCGATAACGGCGTCGTTGTTCTGGATCTCCTCGGCCGTGCCCTTGGCGATGACCTTGCCAAAGTTAAGCACGCAGATGCCCTCGCAAATGTTCATGACGAGCGACATGTCGTGCTCGATGAGCATGATGGCGATGCCGAAGGTGTCGCGGATCTTGACGATGTTCGCCATGAGCTCCGCGGTCTCGGACGGGTTCATGCCGGCAGCAGGCTCGTCGAGCAGCAGCAGTTTGGGATTGGTGGCAAGCGCGCGGACGATCTCCAGACGACGTTGGGCGCCATAGGGCAGCGAGCCGGCCTGCTCGTTTGCCAAGTGCTCCATATCAAAGATGGACAGCAGCTCCATGGCGCGCTCGTGGGAGGCCTTCTCGTGCTTCCAATACGTCGGCAGACGCAGCACGCCCTCAAAACCGGAGTAGCGCTCCTGGTTGTGCAGGCCGACCTTAACGTTGTCCTCCACCGTCATGGTGTTGAACAGGCGGATGTTTTGGAAGGTACGGGCAATGCCCATGCGGTTGACCTGGTAGACCGACTTGCCCGAGGTGTCTTCGCCGTCAAGCAGAATGGTGCCGTGCGTGGGCTGATACACCTTGGTGAGGAGGTTGAAGACCGTGGTCTTGCCGGCTCCGTTAGGGCCGATGAGACCGGCGATCTCGGTCTTGCCGATGGTCAGGCTAAAGTCGTCGACTGCCTTAAGGCCGCCGAACTCAATGCCCAGGTGAATGCACTCGAGCGCCGGGCGCTGGCCCAGGTCGCGGTCGGGAACGATGGCGCCAGAAGGATACGGGACCATCTTGCCCTTGTTGAACTCAAACTTACTGGGCATCGGCTGCCACCTCCTTCTTGGAAGCAAAGCGGTCCTTAATGCGTGCGAAGAACGCCTTGAGCTGCGGGTTGTTGGTAAAAATCATGACCATGATCAGCACGATGGCGTAGATGAGCATGCGGTAGTCCGAGAACTGGCGGAGCAGCTCGGGGAGCACCGTGAGCAGCGCCGCAGCGATGACAGAACCGCGCATGTTGCCCAGACCACCCAGGACCACGAACACCAGGATGAGAATCGACGTGTTGAAGTCGAACTTGGTGGCGGAGAGCTGCGAGAAGTTACCGCCGAAGAGGGCTCCGGCAGCACCGGCGAGGGCAGCGGAAACCACGAAGGCGATCATACGGTACTGGGTGACGGAGATGCCCACGGACTCGGCAGCGATCTTGTTATCGCGCACGGCCATGATGGCACGACCGGTACGGCTGCGGACCAGGTTGAGCACGATCACGAGCGCGACCATGACCAAGATGGCGCCGGCAAGGAAGGTCGAATAGGTCGACACGCCCGAAGCACCCTGGGCACCCTTGATGATGGCGGTGCCGTCCTCGAGCAGGTGCAGGTCGTCGATCGTGGAGTTGCCCGTGATATTGAAGATCACGTGCAGGCCACGCGAGTCGACGCCCACGATAAGGCAGGTGACGATCTCTTTGATGATCTCGCCAAAGGCCAGCGTCACGATGGCCAGGTAGTCGCCGCTCAGGCGAAGGACCGGGATGCCGATCAAGAAGCCCAGGATGGCGGCAGCGATGGCGCCGACCACGATGCTGATGATAAGGCGCATCGGATCGGAGGGAACGGCGCTCTCGAGGGCGACCGCAGTGACGATGCCCGTGTAGGCGCCGACACTCATAAAGCCCGCGTGGCCCAGCGACAGGTCGCCTGCGATACCGACGACGAGATTTAGCGAGAGGGCCATGACGATGTAGGCCGTGATGGGAACCAGCTGACCGGCGATCATGCGCGGGATCATGTGGTTCGACTGCATAAAGAACACGATGGCGAAGGCCACGATGCACATGGCGTACGTGACAAAGTCGTGACGCGTCTGCTTGTCTTTAAGAAACTTCATAACGCTCACCTACACCTTCTCGGGGACGTACTTGCCCAAGAGGCCGGCAGGCTTGACGAGCAGGACGATGATCAGAACACCAAAGACGATGGAGTTGGCAAGGCTCGTGGAAATGTAAGCCTGTGCCATCGCCTCGATGATGCCGATGAGAATGCCACCGACAAAGGCGCCAGGGATGGAGCCGATGCCACCGAAGACGGCGGCGTCGAAGGCCTTGATGCCAGGCATGGCGCCCGTCGTGGGCTGCAGGACCGGCGAGTAGGAGCACAGCAGCACGCCGGCGATGGCGGCAAGGGCAGAACCGATGGCAAACGTCATCGAGATGGTGCGGTTGACGTTGATGCCCATGAGCTGAGCGGCGGCCTTGTCCTCGGACACGGCACGCATGGCCTTGCCCATCTTGGTCTTGCCCGTAAAGAACACCAGTCCGGCCATAATGACCAAGCAGGCGATGATGGTGACGAGCGAGACGGCGCTCACGTTGTACTTGGCCAAGAACTCGGGCACCGGGAAGGTGACGAGCGAAGTAAAGTTCTTGGGCGTGGCGCCCCACAGGAGCTGGGCGGCGTTCTGCAGGAAGTAGGACACGCCGATAGCCGTGATCAGAACGGCCAGCGGGCCCGCCTGACGCAGCGGTTTATAGGCCAGGCCCTCGATGAGAACACCGAGAACCGTGCAGACCGCACAAGAGAGAATTACAGATGCCCAGCCGGGAAGGCCGAGATACGACGTGGCGCAGAACGAGACATAGGCACCGACCATGATGACGTCGCCGTGAGCGAAGTTCAGCATCTTGGCGATACCGTAGACCATGGTGTAGCCCAACGCGATGATGGCGTAAACGCTGCCCATGGACAGGCCGTTGACCAGGTATTGGATAAAGACCGTCATGTTCCACATCCCCCTTTCGAATAGGTTTCCAGTTGATGTACGAAACAGGGACGTTACATCGTCCCTAGATACCAAGCAAGCAGGGAAGGCCAAAACCTCCCCTGCTTGGGATCAAAACCGCTCTATGTAAGGCGGCCTATTAGGCCTGTACGTACTTGCCGTCGGTGATGACGTACGCCGTCGGGTCCTTCTGAACCTGGCCCTTGTCGTTCCAGGAAAGCTTGCCGGTCAGACCGTCAACGGTGATCTTGAGCATAGCCTCGGGCAGCTTCTCGGCGACCTCGGTGGGGTCGGCGTCGACACCCAGACCGGCCTCCTTGAGAGCCTCGACCACAGCATGCACGCCGTCGTAGGCGTCGGCGGCAAACTGGTCGGGGATATCGCCGTACTTATCCTTGTAAGCGTTGACGAAGTCGGCGTTCTTCTCGTCGTCGGCGGAGAACGGGGTCATGAGCAGCAGCCCCTCGGCAAGGGAGGTGTCGAAGCCCTCCACGCCCAAGATGCCGTCCATGCCGTCGCAGCCCATCATCTTGACGTCGTAGCCCATGTCCTTAGCGTTCTTGAGCAGGACGGACGCCGGCGTGTAATAGATCGGCGCGAAGATCATGGTGGCGCCGGCCTGCTTGGCCTTGGTCAGCTGGTTGGTAAAGCTCGTGGAGGAGTCGTCCTTAAAGGTCTCCTCGTCGACGATCTCGAGCTTGGACTCAGCGGCCTGGGCCTTAAAGGCATCGGCAATGCCGGAAGAATAGGCATCGCCAGAGTTATAGAAGAGCACGAACTTCTCGTCCGCATACTTCTCGGCCAGGAACTTGGCAGCGTTGACGCCCTGGTTGGGGTCGGTAAAGCAAACCTGGAAGACGCAATCCTTGCCCTTGGTGACGTCCTCGGAAGACGCGGACGGGGTGATCATGAACGTCTCGGGGTCCTTGCCGCACTCGGCGGCAACGGCAACCGATGCGCCCGTGGTGGTCGGGCCGACGAGGGCCTGCATACCCCAGTCCAGAAGATTATTAAAGGCGTTGACGGCCTTCTCGCCGTCGGCCTGATCGTCCTCGGCCTTGCTGGCAAGCGGAAGCTCCTTGGTGGAGAAATCCTTGCAGCCAAGCTCGACGGCCTGAGTAACGGACTTGCCATAGGAGGCATTTGCACCGGTCAGCGGGCCGATGGTGCCGATCTTAAACGAAGCGTCGCTCGAAGCGGAACCGCTATCGCCGCCGTTGGAGGAGCAGCCAGCTAGAATGGACATCGCCCCCAGACCTGCTGCGCTCGCGATAACGCTCCTGCGATTCATAACAGGGTTCAATGACTTACCGGTGAGGCTCGACATGCGGCTCTCCTCTCAAATCTCGTCGGGTTTCGGTTACCCGACAGGCCATCCTTCGCCGTGTTCGGCGTTCGCAAAATAGTAGACGCTTTAGTTAAGAAAAGTGGCGATTATTTCAACTTTTCTTTGGCCTCAGGTTTTTATCCATATTTCTGCGTATTTTTACCGCTTTATGCAGGTCTGCCACTTTATTGTGTAAAAGTAATGTTTCCATTCTGTTACAAGCGCTCTCGCCCTGAATAAAAGAGCCTCACCGGTTGCGTTTTATACGCTCTTAGGCGGCGATGTACTTGCCGTCCTGAATCACATAGGCCGTAGCGGGCTTCTCGACCTGGCCCTTGTCGTTCCACGTCAACTCGCCCGTCAGGCCCTCGATCTTGATTTTGCGCATGGCCTTGGCAAGGTCGCCGGCAATGTCGGCGCCGTCGGCCGTAATGTCGATGCCTGCCTTATCGATAGCCTCGGCGATGGCGTGGACGCAATCGTAGGCGTCGGCGGCAAACTGGTTAGGGGTCTCGTCGTACTCCTCCTTGTATGCCTTGACGAAGTCGGCGTTCTTCTCGTCGTCGGCGGAGAACGGCGTCATGAGCAGCACGCCCTCGGCAAGCGAGGTGTCGAAGCCCTCCACAGAGAGCAGGCCGTCCATGCCGTCGGTGCCCATGAGCGTCATGTCGTAGCCCATGTCCTTGGCGTTCTTGAGCAGAACGGACGCCGGCGTGTAATAAATCGGCGCAAAGATGAGCGTGGCGCCGGCCTCCTTGGCCTTGGTCAGCTGGTTGGTAAAGCTCGTGGAAGAATCGTCCTTAAAGGTCTCGGTGTCGACGACATCGAGCTTGGATTCCTTGGCCTGCTCGGCAAAGGCATCGGCAACGCCCGAGCTGTACGTATCGCCGGAGTTGTAGAACAGGGCGATCTTGGCGTCCGCGTACTTTTCGGCCAAGAACTTCGCGGCGCTCGTGCCCATGGTGGGATCGGTGTAGCAGACCTGGAAGACCGTGGTCTTGTCCTTGGTGACGTCGAGCGACGAGGCAGAAGGCGTGACCATGAGCATGTCGTCGGCAATCTCGCCCGAGACGGCGACGGCGGCACCGGTGGTGACGGGGCCGACGAGCGCCTGCATGCCCCAGTCGCACAGGGTATTGAAGGCGTTGATGGCCTTCTCGCCGTCGGCGACGTCGTCCTCGGACTTAAGCGAGAGCTTGAGGTCCTTGGTCGAGAAATCCTTGACGGCGAGCTTGGCACCCTTCTCGACCGAGACGCCATAGGTTGCCGCGGCACCGGTCAGAGGGCCGATGACACCGATCTTGAATGCGCCGTCTTCATCGGCGGAGCCGCCATCCGAGCCACCCGACGAACAACCGGCAAGCGCGACGGTGCTACCGAGCGCGGCGGCGCCGGCGAGGAAGTTCCTACGGCTAAGCGTGCTGTTGATGTTGAACATGGTGTCCCCCTTTTCGCTGGCCGCGGTGCGGCCGTCTTGCGGTACAGGGCAAACCTTATGGTTCAAACGTTGACAGTTTGTTACGGAACTTCGTTTGTAGCGAGCGTGTTTCCAATGTTTCCGCAGCGTTTCGGGGGTAGCGTTTTGTGCGGCTCCTGTTGCCTGGCAAGCACGCGCCCTCGGTTCACGCTAGAATGCACTCAACCTTATCTGGTCAATCATCCATACAGATGCACGAAGGAGCTATCTATGAGCGAACCCCTGCGCACCGTGAACGTCGGCCTGATCGGTCTGGGAACCGTCGGCGGCGGCGTGGCTCGTCTGATCAAGAGCCACCACGATGAGTACCTGGCCGCCTACGGCATCGACCTTAAGCTGACCCGCGCCTGCGCGCTTGCCTGGGAGCAGGCCGAAGCCGCCGGTATTGAGCGCGAGGCCTTTACGAGCGACTGGCACGACGTCGTCACCGACCCCGCCGTCGACATCGTCGTCGAGCTGATTGGCGGCGAGCACCCCGCGACCGAGATCTTCACCACGGCCTTTGAGAACGGCAAGCACGTCGTCTCCGCCAACAAGGCCCTGCTCGGCCGCCATGTCGAGACGCTTGCAGAGAAGGCGCGCGAGTGCGGCGTGCAGATCAAATGCGAGGCCAGCTGCGGCGGCGGTATCCCCATCGTCAGCACGCTCGAGCACGACCTGGTGGGCAACAAGATCCTGACCATCGCCGGCATCCTCAACGGCACCACCAACTACATCCTGTCGCGCATGGACGCCGAGGGCGCCGATTACGCTGACGTGCTCGCCGACGCCCAGGCCAAGGGCTACGCCGAGGCCGATCCGTCCGCCGACGTCGACGGCTTCGATGCCGCCAGCAAAACGGCCATCCTCGCCTCCATCGGCTTTGGCACCCGCGTTACCACCGACGACGTCTACCAGCAGGGTATCCGTACCATCGGCGCCGAGGACATCGCCCAAGCCCGCGAGCTCGGCTACACCATTAAGCTGCTGGGCATCGCCCGCAACACCGATGCCGGTGTCGACGTCCGCGTGCACCCCACGCTGATCCCCGCCGACCACATGCTCGCCAAGGTCAACGGCGCCATGAACGCCGTCTACGTAGTAGGCGACGCTGTGGGCGAGACCATGTTCTACGGTGCCGGCGCAGGCTCCTTCCCCACCGCGAGCGCCGTCGTGGGCGATATCCTGTCGCTGTCCGAGCAGATCAGCCGCGGCGTGGCACCGCTCCCAGAGATTGAGCCCTATGGCCACAACCTCGCCTTTAAGCCCATGGACGAGCTCCAGACCAAGTACTATGTGCGCCTGAAGGTTGCCGACCGCGTGGGCGCCCTGTCCGAGACGGTCGATATCTTCGCCAAGCACAACATCTCGATCTCGCTCATCAACCAGGTCGAGGATGGCAAGTCGGGCGTCAGCGACACCTGCTCGGTCATCTTCCTGACGCACCGCGCGCTCGAGAAGGACGTCCAGGCTGCCGCCGCCGAGCTTGCAGGCGTCGACTGCGTGGCCGAGGTCGCCAACGTCCTGCGTATCGAGGACGTCGAGGCCTGGACCGAAGGCGTTATGGCCAACTAATCCGGTCTTCGGTATACGGCATATATGTTGAGGGGCTCCCGTCCGATCTTGGACGGGAGCCCTTTTGTTTGCGCGCTCGGGGCGCATCGGCGTGGCTTACGTTTGAACAACTCGACCGCTCATTGACAACAGGGGGTACCGTTCACCGATAAGCGAACGTGCTCGTTTTGGGCCGCCACTATGCTGTGCTGCGTATGTCCACACCCCCGAAGAATGGAGGCACCATGTTGCTCGAGGGTAAGAAAGCAATCATCACTGGAGGCACGCGCGGTATCGGCTATGCCATCGCCTGCCGTTTTATTGAGGAAGGCGCTGCCGTCACCGTCTTTGGCTCTCGCCAGGAGACCGCCGACGCCGCTGTTGAGAAGCTGACCGCAGCCTATCCCGAGGCCAAGATCTGGGGCCGCTCCTGCGACCTCACCTCGCTCGAAGCCGTGACCGAGGCCTTTACCCAGGCAGCCGCCGACATGGGCGGCCTGGACACGGTCGTCAATAACGCCGGCATCTCCCAGAGCACCCCGCTGCTCAACTACACCGCTGAGGAGTTCGCCAAGGTTATGAACCTCAACGTGACCGCCGTCTTTAACGGCCACCACGCCGCTGCCAAGATCATGACCGAGGCCGGTCACGGCGGTACCATCACCACCACGACCTCGATGGTCGCCAAGTATGGTCAGCCCTCCGGCGTCGGCTATCCCACGTCCAAGTTTGCCGTCAACGGCATGGTCCAGTCGCTCTCGCGCGAGCTCGCCCCCAAGGGCATTCGCGTCAACGCCGTCGCACCCGGCGTGACCAGGACCGACATGGTTGCCGCCCTGCCCGACGAGGTCATCAAGCCGCTCGTCGCCACCATCCCGCTCGGCCGCATGGGCGAGCCCGAGGATGTCGCCAACGCCTTCGTCTTCCTGGCAAGCGACATGTCCTCCTATGTCACGGGCGCCGTACTTCCCGTCGACGGAGCCGCCCGCTCCTAAAGGGCAGCGGGCTTCGGCCTCGTCCTTCAACAGAGCTCGACGCAAAAGGCGCGCTGCCTGCATCAACCGCAGGCAGCGCGCCTTCCTTAATTTGGACGGAAACCGTATCCCGGTATTCCTTGCTACTTGCCGTCGTCGTCCTCGGCTTCTTCTCTTGCGTAGAGTTCCAGCATGCGGCGGCGGTATTCGTGCACGGCGAGCTTGGCGCGCTCAAGGCGACGGCGCTCGCGCGGAGTGAGCTTGCTGGGATCGATCTCGTCGCCGAAAGTCTTCTCGGCCAGCAAATGAGCAGCATCCACGATACGGGCATCGATGCGGCCACTCGCCGCCTCCGCAGACAGGCGCTCGGCGATGCTGTCGAGCGTGGGCGCGCCGTCAGCAGTGCGACCATGCCCATGCGAGGTCAACAACTCGTGCTCGCGTGCGAGCAGGCTCGCCAGGTCGTGATGGGCGCGCAGAATATCGAACGCATCGGAAGGATGCTCGGCAACTTCTGCCACGGCGGCAACCGGCGCGGCATCGACCACACGGTAGAAGAGCTGCGCGAGTAGCGGCATCAAAAACACCGTGATGGCACCGGCGGCAACCATGACCGAGGCAATGTCTTGCGACAGCGCGCCGGCGTTGACGGCAACGCTCGTCACGGCAACGATGATCGGCAGCGCCGTGGTGCAGTACAGGGCAACGGTAATGCGGCCATACGCCGAGACATCGCGCGTCTCGGGGCAGATGCTCATAGAGACAAGAATGGGCACGGCGCGGATGATGAGCAGCGCCACGATAAAGCCCACGAGCAACCCGGGGCGCGATGCGACGGCCGTCAGGTCGATCTTTGCGCCCGACACGGTAAAGAATACGGGGATCAAAAAGCCATATGCCAGTCCATCGAGCTTGGTCTCGAGCGTGTGATTGCCCTCGGGGATGATATAGCGCAGGACAAAGCCAGCGGCAAAGGAACCCAGCACGATATCGAGATCGAAGATGGCTGAGAACGCCACGAGCGTGACCAAGATGAGTACCGTCAGGCGTACGAAGGTCTGCGATGTGGTGTCGGCGCGCTCCTCGACAAACGCAAAGAAACGGCTGCCGATGCGCTTGGAGCGGCTCGGAACCACGGCCAGCAAAACGCAGACCACCGCAAACAGACCCAAGATCACGAGCGTCTGAATACCAGTGCGCGCAGAGAGCAGCACCGACATGGCAAGCACGGGTCCGAGCTCGCCCCAGGTGCCGTACGCGAGAATCGAATCCCCAACGCGTGTGCCGGTGAGCGAGCGCTCACGCATGATGGGCACGAGCGTGCCGAGCGCCGTAGAAGTGAGGGCGAGCGTCACGGCGATACCGTCGAAGTGACTGACCGAGAACCACGGCGTAAAGCGCACGGCAAGCCAGGCAATGCCAAACGTGACAACCCACGTCGCCAAGCCATAGCGCCCCTCGACGCCCGTAATGTTCTTGGGGTCGATCTCAAAGCCGGCGAGCAGGAACAAAAAGGCCAAGCCGAGCTCGGACACGAGCGAGACCTCGGCGTCCACATGAATGATGCCGAGCATATGAGGGCCCAGCACCGCGCCGAACACGAGCAAAAAGACCGTCTCGGGAACGGGCTTTCCAGGAATTGCCGAGGCGATAAAGGGGCTCGCAAAGGCCACGAGCGCAATGATGGCGAGTGAAACGAATGCCATGTGATGCCTTTCTCTTGTTTGGGCTTCACTGTAGCACCCTCGCCGTCCTCAACGCGTCGCGAGCTGTCGTATCATAGTGAGGTTTACAAACATGTGGCTCAAGGCGACCGCGAGGCTTGCCCCGCAAACCGACCGCTGCCGCATACCGTACCGTACGCCCAACCGATCAGGAAGGCAGGAACCAATGGTCTCTCGTATCTACGTGGAGAAGAAACCCGGGTTCGACGTCGAGGCTCAGCAGCTCAAGGGCGAGCTGACCGAGATTCTCGGCATTCAGGGCATCGAGGCCCTGAGGATCATCAACCGCTACGACGTCGAAGGCATCGACGAGGAGCTCTTCCGCTCCTGCGTGCCGACCGTCTTTAGCGAGCCCCAGGTCGACGTGACCTATGACGAGCTCCCCGCAAGCGATGGCGCCGTCTTTGCCGTCGAATTCCTGCCTGGCCAGTTTGACCAGCGCGCTGACTCCGCCAGCGAGTGTGTGCAGCTCATCAGCCAGGGCGAGCGCCCCGCCGTGCGCTCCGCCAAGGTCTATATGATCTCGGGCGACCTGGACGAGGCCGCCATCGAGGCCATCAAGCACTACGTGGTAAACCCCGTCGAGGCCCGCATCGCCTCGCTCGACCTGCCCGAGACGCTGCACATGGAGACCCCCGAGCCCCAGCCCGTCGAGGTGCTCGACGGCTTCCGCGAGCTCGACGAGGCCGGCCTTGCCGCCTTTATCGCCGAGCGCGGTCTTGCCATGGACGAGGCGGACATCGCCTTCTGCCAGCAGTACTTCCGCGATGAGGATCGCGACCCCACCATCACCGAGATCCGCGTGATCGACACCTACTGGTCCGATCACTGCCGCCACACCACCTTCGGCACCGTCCTGGACGACGTGACGATCGATGACGCTGTGGTGCAGCAGGCCTTCGACCGCTACATGGAGATGCGCCACGAGCTCGGTCGCGACGCCAAGCCCGTCTGCCTCATGGACATGGGCACTATCGGCGCCAAGTACCTTAAGAAGACCGGCGTCATGACCGATGTCGACGAGTCCGAGGAGATCAACGCCTGCACCGTCAAGGTGAAGGTCGATGTCGACGGCGAGGAGCAGGACTGGCTGTTCCTGTTTAAGAACGAGACCCACAACCACCCGACCGAGATCGAGCCCTTCGGCGGTGCCGCCACCTGCGTGGGCGGCGCCATCCGCGACCCGCTCTCGGGCCGCAGCTACGTATACCAGGCCATGCGCGTCACCGGCGCCGGCGACCCCACCGTCCCCGTGTCCGAGACGCTCGAGGGCAAGCTGCCGCAGCGCAAGCTCGTGACCACCGCTGCCGCCGGCTACTCCAGCTACGGCAACCAGATCGGCCTTGCTACCGGCCAAGTCAACGAGCTCTATCACCCCGGTTACGTGGCCAAGCGCATGGAGGTCGGCGCCGTCGTGGGCGCCACCCCGGCCGACCACGTGCGCCGCGAGTGCCCCGCCCCCACCGACAAGATCATCCTGCTGGGCGGCCGTACCGGCCGTGACGGCATCGGCGGTGCCACCGGCTCCTCCAAGACCCAGAACACCGAGTCCATCGAGACCTCGGGAGCCGAGGTCCAGAAGGGCAACGCCCCGGTCGAGCGCAAGCTGCAGCGTCTGTTCCGCCGCGGCGACGCCTGCCGTCTGATCAAGCGCTGCAACGACTTTGGCGCCGGCGGCGTCTCGGTCGCCGTAGGCGAGCTTGCCGACGGCCTGTATGTCGATCTGGACACCGTGACCAAGAAGTATGACGGCCTGGACGGCACCGAACTCGCCATCTCCGAGTCCCAGGAGCGTATGGCCTGTGCCGTCGCCGACGGTGACGTCGAGGAGTTCATGGGCTACGCCGCCGAGGAGAACCTCGAGGCGACCGTTATCGCCGAGGTTACCGCCGAGCCGCGCATGCGCATGGCATGGAACGGTGTTGCCATCGTCGACCTGTCCCGCGAGTTCCTCAACTCCAACGGTGCACCCAAGCACCAGAACGCCCACGTGTGCGCCCGCAGCGTGTGGCAGCCCAGCTGGGCCGGCACCACGCTCGCCGAGCGCATGACCTCGCTGGTCACCGACCTCAACGTCGCCTCCAACAAGGGCCTTTCCGAGCGCTTCGACTCTACCATCGGCGCCGCGACCGTCCTTATGCCCTTTGGCGGCAAGACGCAGCTCACACCGAGCTCTGCCATGGTCGCCAAGTTCCCCGTGGACGGCGAGACCTCCACGGCGAGCGCCATGGCTTGGGGTTTCAACCCCTACCTGATGGAAGCCGACCAGTTTGCGGGCGCCTACCTGTCCGTGGTCGAGTCCATCGCCAAGCTCGTGGCCGCCGGCTTTGAGCACAAGCGCGCCTACCTCTCCTTCCAGGAGTACTTCGAGCGCCTGCGTACCGAGGCCGAGCGCTGGGGCAAGCCCATGGCAGCGGTGCTCGGCGCCCTCATGGCCCAGGTCGACCTGGGTGCCGGCGCCATCGGCGGCAAGGACTCTATGAGCGGCTCGTTTGAGGACGAGGCCGGCGAGCTCAACGTTCCGCCGACCCTGATCAGCTTCGCCGTTGCCGTGGGCAAGGCTGCTCGTGCCGTCTCCCCCGAGTTCAAGGGCCTCACGCACCGCGTCGTCCGCATCGCCCCCGCCACCTACGGCGAGGACTACCGCCCCGACGCCCAGCAGCTGCTCGCCGCGTTTGACGCCGTCGAGGCGCTCACTGCTACCGGCGACGCCCTGGCCGTCTCCACGCCCGGCTACGGCTGCGGCGCCGAGAGCCTCTTTAAGATGTGCGTCGGCAACCAGATCGGTATCGAGCTTGCCGAGGACGTGGACGTGGAGAGCCTCTTCACCCCGCTCTACGGCAGCTTTATCGTCGAGCTCGGCGAGGACGCCGAGCTGCCCGAGGTCGCCGACGGCGTTGTCGTCGAGCCCCTGGGTACCACCGTCGAGGGCTATGTCATCGACACCGGCTCCGAGGTCATCGAACTCGCCAAGCTCCAGGAGGCCTGGGAGAGCGGCATCGAGGGCGTCTTCGCCTACCGCAGCGCCGGCGAGACCCCCGAGGTCGAGACCATCGACTTCCGTGCCAAGGATATCCATGTGTACGGTGGCGCCAAGATCGCCCGCCCGCGCGTGATCATCCCCGTATTCCCCGGCAACAACTGCGAGTACGACAGCGCCCGCGCGTTCCGTGCCGCCGGTGCCGAGGCCGACACCTTCGTGATCAACAACCTCACGCCTGAGGCCGTCGCCGAGAGCACCCACGAGCTTGCCCGCCGCATCCGTGCAAGCCAGATCGTCATGATCCCCGGCGGCTTCTCGGGCGGTGACGAGCCCGACGGCTCCGCCAAGTTCATCACGGCGTTCTTCCGCGCTCCCGAGGTCACCGAGGCCGTCCGCGACTTGCTCAAGGCCCGCGATGGCCTGATGCTGGGCATCTGCAACGGCTTCCAGGCCCTGATCAAGCTCGGTCTGGTGCCCTACGGTGACATCGTCGACGCCACGCCCGATGCGCCCACGCTGACGTTCAACACCATCGGCCGCCACCAGAGCCGTCTGGTGCGCACCCGCATCTCGTCCAACCTGTCCCCGTGGCTGTCGCAGTGCAGCCTGGACGACCCCTACACCGTCGCCATCAGCCACGGCGAGGGCCGCTTTGTCGCCAACGACGAGGTGCTCGCGCAGCTCATCGCCAACGGTCAGGTCGCCACGCAGTACGTGGGCGAGGACGGCAAGCCGAGCATGGATCTTTCCGTCAACCCCAACGGCTCGGCGCTCGCCATCGAGGGCATCACGAGTCCCGACGGCCGTGTCCTGGGCAAGATGGGCCACGCCGAGCGTCGCGGCGACAACCTGTACCGCAACGTGCCCGAGCATGTCCCCGGCGATAAGTTCATGCCGATCTTTGAGAGCGGCGTAGCCTACTTCGCCTAACCCTTTCCCATCGGGTACAATCCCATCGGGTAACAACACCCGCCACCGGCACTCCCGGTGGCGGGTTCTTTTTTGCTTCGCGTATGTAGGAAGGACACCATGGAAAGCCGCAAGCCGTATCTCGCCACCCTGCCCGGACTCATCCTGGGCTGCCTCGTTTGCTGCGCGCTCTGGGGGTCGGCTTTTCCCTGCATCAAGATCGGCTACGCGCTCTTTGGCATCCCGGCACACGATAGCGCCTCGCAGCTGCTCTTCGCGGGCCTGCGCTTCACCCTTGCCGGCGCGCTGGTCATTGTTGGCATGAGCGCGGTCCAACGCCGTCCGCTCGTTCCGCAGACGCGCGACATCAAACCTATCTTCACGCTGTCGCTCTTCCAGACCATCGGCCAGTACTTCTTTTTCTACCTCGGTCTCTCCCGTGCAAGCGCCATGTCGAGCTCCATCATCGAGGCCAGCGCTAATTTCTTGGCCATCCTCTTTGCCGCCCTGGCATTCCGCACCGAAAAGCTCGATGCGGTCAAGGTGCTCGGCTGCGTGTTGGGCTTCGCCGGCGTCGCACTCGTTAACCTTTCAGGCACGGACGGCACCTTTGGCTTTACGCTCGACGGCGAGGGCTTTATCCTGGCCTCCACCGTCGCGGGCGCCCTTTCGACCTGCCTGATCGGCATCTTCTCGCGCGAGCACGACGGCGTCTTGCTTGCCGGCTGGCAGTTCTTGGTCGGCGGCCTCGTCCTCACCGCTATCGGCTTTTTGATGGGCGGCGTGCTCTCCCCCACGGCAATCGCCCCTGCCATCGCGCTCATCGTCTATATGGCGCTTATCTCCGCGGTCGCCTACTCGCTGTGGTCGCGCCTACTTGCCGTCAACCCCGTCAGCCGCGTCTCGGTCTTTGGGTTTATGAACCCGGTCTTTGGCGTGCTGTTGAGCGCGCTGCTGCTCGGCGAGGGCGCCGGCACGAGCCCCGTTACCGTTATCGTTGCCCTGCTGCTGGTCTGCGGCGGCATCATCATCGTCAACAAACCTAAAAAGGCCTAGCGAGCTGCCGCGTTCCGAGAAAAAGACGAGGCGCATCTTCGACAGCCGCTACTAGGCCTTCGTAAGAAATAGGGGCGCACGACTCAACGGTCGTGCGCCCCTATTTTTCTAGCGTACCTGAACGCCGGCTTTCTTCTTCTCGCCCTTGACGCGATAGAGCTCCGCATCGGCGGCGCGAAGTAAGTCTTGCCAGGTATCGACCCCATCGCCGACCCGCGCGTATCCGATGGACATCCGCAACGAATACGGCACCTCGGCGCGCGCAAGCTCGTCGTTGATCGCCGTACACAGGCTGATAATCTCCTGCTCCGTCGCCGCCTTTTGAAGCACCACGAACTCATCGCCGCCGTAGCGCGCGATAAAGCCACCAGACACCGAGCAGACGTCCTTGAGCGCCGTCGCAACAACCTGAAGAGCATGGTCGCCCTCGACATGTCCATAGTGGTCGTTGATCTGCTTAAAGCCGTCGGCATCCATCATCAGCAGATACACATCCTTGGCCTGGTCCGCACCCGAGAACAGCGACAGCATATAGGTCTCAAAACGATTGCGGTTATTGAGCCCGGTCAACGGGTCAGTCGAGATCAGCTGCTCTTGATAGACGATGTAGAGCAGCAGAATGCTCAGCAGTATACCGACACAAAGGCCCGGTATCGAAAACGCCACCTGAAAGGTACCGCCCACCAGAGCGGGAACCGCAAAGAAGGCAAGAGTGCGATAAATGGCCTTCTGTTGCAGGCTTTCGACTTTTCGAGCCTGAATAAAGGCATGCAAGGACGTATATATGACGTAGCAGTAGCTAACGATAGGCTGAATCATATAAAGCGCACCGCGACGGTATATGCCCTGCGCATCGATATAGAACAGGGCGTGTGTCCAGTAGCTGGTAAACGCCAGCGCGACCACCAATACGGTCGGCAACGTCAAAAGCGCCACCCTATAGGGCGTAGTCAAGAGCTGCGAGCCCTGCATCGTCTCGGAATAGAAAAACCAAATGAGGCACGCGATGGCGAACAGCGAAAACGAGACCGCATTGGAAATCCAGTTGGCTGAAATGCCCACAGGAGTGCTCACGCCGTCCGAGAGCGTCCAAATCATATCGAAGAAAATGTAGGCGGCAGAGGTGTAGCCGAGCATGCTAAACAACAGCTGCTGGGTACTCGAGAACAAGGAGCGGCGGCTTCGTGCGGCAAGCCCGATAAGAATAATCATGCTCAGCACAAAAATCTCGATCTTGAGTGCCTTAACCACTAGGTTCCATCCCCTCTATATCCAAGTGGCCAGAATCGCCCGAGATTCGCTCGGGCAAGAAACACCCCTTAGCCCGCAGGGGTAAGGGGAATAATAGCAGAGCGCCCGAATGACACCGAATAACAGATGCCGTACGGGCGCTCGGACGGCGTGAATTGCACACGCCGATTTCATTGATTCGAACAGGTGATTACTCGCCGTCGATATCGGTCGCGACAGCCTCCTCAATAGCCTCGACACCAGCAACCGACAGGTCTTCCTTGCCCTGGCAGAATTTCTTGTCGACCCAGCCGGTCAGGATCGGGGCCATGATCGCCGTGATGATGACGGCGGTAGCGATCTGGGCGTACGCAGTGGGCGCAAGCTCGGCATAGCGCGGCGCAACCTCGGCGAGGGCGACCGGCGTGGTCATGGCCGTACCGGCGATGGTGGAACAGGCAACAGCAGCCTTGCCGTTGCCGCCGCACAGGCGCTCAAAGGCAAAGGTGATGGGGCCGACGATAAAGAGCGTGATGAGGCCAAGCAGAATGCCCGAGATGCCGCCGGTGATGAAGCTCGACAGACTCATGGACGCACCGAGCTGAAAACCGATGACGGCAATCGCGGGATTGGTGCCGGGGACCAGCAGGTTCTTGATGAACGGGAACAGGTTGCCCAAAACCATGCCGATAACGAGCGGCAGGATGGAACCGATGATGGTGCCGATGGGAATGTTGGCGAGACCCGAGACGCCGAGGATGATCATCGTGACGGCGGGACCGGCCGTAAAGAACAGGATGCCGACGGCACCCTGCTCGGACTCATCGCCGAACTCGCCCATGATGCCCGTATAGAGCGCCATGTTGCAGAACGTGATGCCGCCGATGATGGACACGGAGCTGAGGCCAAGGAAGTTGTCGTTAAAGAAATAGGCCACGCCCAAACCGAGAGCCGCCGCGACGACAAGCTTGGGGATCAGCACAACGATGCCGGTCTTGATGGCGCCCGGCGTGGACTTAAAGCTGATGCCGGCACCCACGAAGAGCAGGATCGCCGCAACGATGGTATTGGAACCACCGCGGCAGGCAGCCGTAAAGAAGCCGCCGATCTCAAAGACCTGCGGGCAGAAGGTGTTGAGCAAAAGGCCGACGATCATGGGATAGATCATGATGTCGCCCGGGATACGCGGGACCTTGAATTTCTTTTGCTCGCTGTTGGTTGCTTCCTGAGCCATGAAACCCCCATTTCCGCTGACAGGGAACAAAAGCCCACGTCATGCTTTGCTACAGTAAAGTCTGACCATGGTACCAGAAGAAGCAGACCAGCTCGATGAGAAATTCGATTCGGGGACAGCGACGACAAAAGGAGGCACCGGCCCCTATATGAGGCTCAAAACGATATACAGCACAACGCCCGAGACGCAGCACCACAACATCGACTTTGTCTTGATTGCCACCACAACGACGCCGGCGGCAGCAACCCAGGGAACCAAGGCCGGCCACAACCCCGCATCGAAGGCCCCGGGGCTTACCAAGTCGTTGGCGACCAGCGCGGCAAAGGCAGCAGGCGGGATGTAGCCCAGGGCCTCGGTGACCCGGGGCGGAAGGGTCCGCCCGCGCAGGGCGAACGCCGGCGCGATGCGAAAGAATGCGATGGCTGCCCACGACGACAGCCACAGAACCAAGAACTCGTTAACGGGCATCGCGAACACCCCTTCCGTCGAATACGGCATCGCACACAAGCGCGATGACAACACCGACCACGACGCTTGCCGACACGGCGATATTCGTAAGGCCCAAGAACTTGAACATGGCGACGGATACCGCTCCCGAAACCGCCGCGACGACATTGCCGCGCGACAGGCGCTGCGAAAAGAGCAGGCAGATGAAGAGCGATGTGCAGACAAAGCCTGCGATAGCGGTAGGAACATCGACGGCAGTGCCGGCAACAGCGCCCGCCGTACATGCGACGCCCCATGTTGCGATCAGAATCGCATTAAGCGCAAAGGCCTCCTTGGGGCCCCAACCATCGCCCCCGACCAACTTGGCCAGCGAGATGCCGTAGGCCTCTTCGGTAAGCGTCGCCGTGACCGCCAGCGTCTGGCGTTTCGAAGCCCCGGCAAGGTGCGGCGCAAGCGATGCCGAGTAGAGCGCAAAACGAGATGAGATGGCGGCGACGCTTGCGATAATCGAAGGTGCCGGTACGCCCGCCAGCCATAGGTTGCAGATCATGAACTGGCCGCTGCCCGTCACAAACGTACTGCTCAGGGCAAAGACCATCCAGGGCTCCATCCCCGTTTGACCCATAATCATTCCGCACGGCGCGCCCACCGCAACATAGGTGAGCATCACCGGCCAAACGGTTTTAACAATTCTGAGCACCATATCGCTCCTCGCTCTGTCAAGCTATCCGCATCGCGCGCAACCGCACATTGTAATCGTCGTCCGCCGGCAACCGAGTTCGCCTACAATTGCCACCGGATCGAACAACGCAAACTTTTTAGGAAGTTATTATGACAGCTATCGATCGAGGCCGGGCGACCGCGGCCTTCAAACGCTATACCGATGCTTACGACGCCGCCAATCCGCGCATCGCGCTCAAAATCGAGCACACCTATCACGTGGCGGAAGCGTGCGATGCCGTGGCGCGCGAGCAGAACTGGTCGACAGAGGATATTGACCTGGCCTGGCTTTGCGGCCTGCTGCACGATATGGGCCGCTTTGAGCAGCTGCGACGCTGGGACACCTTTAAAGATGCCGAGAGCATGAGCCATGCGGCGCTGGGCGTCGAGGTCCTCTTTGGCGAGAATCCCGCCGATGCACCCGCCGCAACAAGCATCCGCGACTTTATTGACGGTCCGGTGGAAGACGAACTCATCCGCGCGAGCATCGCCTATCACAGCGACTTTCGCCTACCCAAGGAGCTCGACGAGCGCACGCGGCGCTTCTGTGATATCGTGCGCGACGGCGATAAGGTCGACATTATGCGCACTATCGCCGACAGCACCGTCGATACCATCCTCAAAGTTGATGAGGATACGTTTCTTGCCAGCCACTTCTCAAAGGCCACACTTGCCGCCTTTGACGAGCACCGCTGCGTTGCACGCGATGAGCGCGAGGAGCCGGCAGACTTCCTGGTAGGGCTCATCTGCTTTATGTTTGAGCTCGTCTATCCGGCAAGCCGTGCTCTGGCGCGCAAGCAGGGCGATATCTACCGCCTGCTCGACGCGCCCTTTGGCATTACGCGGCCCTTCACCGATCCCGCCACACTGACGACCTGGAAGCGCCTAAAGAACGAGATGCGCGACTGGCCGGCGCGTGCCTAGCGCTCAAGCTGGGTCAGCAGCTCCTCGACGACCTCGACGGCGTCGCCGACAACCTTGTACTGGGCGGCGCCAAAAATGGGGGCATCCGGGTCCTCATTGATGGCGATAATGCACTCCGCCCCACCGATGCCGGCAAGATGCTGGATGGCGCCCGAGACACCGATACTCACGAGGAGCTTGGGCGAGACCGACACGCCCGTCTGGCCAATCTGATGGCGATACTCCAGCCAGCCAGCCTCCACCACGGGGCGCGTGCAACCAAGCTCGGCGCCCAGGGCATCGGCGAGTTTTCGCATCAGGGGCAGATTCTTCTTGGAACCGATGCCGCGGCCCACCACGACCAGGCGCTCGGCGTCGGCAATTGATGCCTGCTGTCCCCACTCCTCGGCGGGAATCGAGATCTCGACGCGGGCCTTAACGTCATCCGCAAGCACTACCTGGGCAATCGTGCCGGAGCGGCTATAGTCAAACTCGGGCGCCTTAAAGATGCCGGGGCGCACCGTTGCCATCTGAGGACGGTGGTTGGGGCAGATAATGGTGGCCATCAGGTTGCCGCCAAACGCCGGGCGCGTCTGCTGCAGCAGACCCGTCTCCGTATCCATCGAAAGCACCGTGCAATCGGCCGTAAGGCCCGTCTGCAAGCGCACGGCCACACCGGGCGCCAGCTCGCGACCAAAGGCGGTCGCGCCGTACAGAATGGCCTCGGGCTTGCGCTCGGCCACCAAATCGCAGATCAAGCGGGCGTAGACCTCCGCGTCGTTCTGACGCAGGCGCTCGTCACGACAGACCAGAACTTCGTCCGCACCGGCGCAAATCAGATGCTCCAGGTCCCCGAGTGAGCCCTCGGGGCTCATGCCGACCAGTGCCACCAGACGGCAGCCGCGGGCATCGGCAAGCTCGCGCCCCTTGCCCATGAGCTCGAAGGCCACGGATGCCACGGCGTCGTGCTCGTCAGTTTGCACGAAGATCCAGATGTCTCGATATGCGTCAAGGTCTGCCGCGCCGGCGGCCTCGTCGCGCTCAATCGAGATGGCGTTGACGGGGCAGGCGTCGACGCACCCACCGCACAGGATACAGCCGTCGGTTACGCGGGCACAGCGATTGGGGCGCTCACCCTCCACCACAATGCCGCCCGAGGCGCAGGCGCGAACGCAGCGACCGCAGCCGATACAGGCTTCGCTATCGATAATCAGCCCGCTCATCTATGCCATCCCCTCGATAATCTTGGCAAGTTTTACCGCCTGCTCGGATGCCGTGCCTTCAACGGCCTCACACGTTTGGTCACGGTCGGGCACAAACGAACGCACGACTTGCGTCGGTGAACCTGCGAGGCCGCAGCGCGAAGGGTCGGCGTTCACGTCTGCGGCGCTCACCACCCGCACCTCAGCTTCCTCGGCCGCACGAATACCGGCAATGCTCGGCATGCGCAGCTGGCCAATCTCTTTGGCAGTTGTCATCGCGCAGGGCATCTCCAGATACACGGTCTCTTCACCGGCATCGCAGCCGTGAACGAGCGCCAGCGAACCGCACGTCGTAAAGCCCGCACTCTGCACGCAGCTCACGTCAGTTACGCAGGGAATCTCAAAAGCACCGGCAAGCTCGGGGCCGATCTGGGCCGTATCGCCGTCCACCGCCATCTTGCCGCAGATAAGCAGATCGAAGTCCTCGTCAAGCGCCTCGATGCCGCATTTGAGTGCATAGGTGGTGGCCAGGGTATCGGCACCTGCAAAGACGCGATCGGTTAGCAGCAGCGCGTCGTCGGCGCCACGTGCGATGCAGTCGCGCAGCAGCGATTCGGTCGCGGGAATACCCATCGACACCACCGTCACGCGAATATCCATGCCAAAGCCGATAAAGTCGTCCTTCAGCGCCAGCGCGCATTCCAGGGCGCTCGCGTCAAAGGGATTAATGACGGCTTGTTTGCCATCGCGAACGATGGTATTGGTCTTGGGGTCCATCTTAACCTCGGTGTTACCCGGCACCGCCTTGACGCACACCACCATATGGAAATCGCTCATCTTCACGCGCCTCCTTTCTGGACGAGTTCACCCAAGAGCTTCTCCGAGAACAGGTTGCCGCGGCCCAGCTGTCCGGCAGGATCGAGTTGGAGCTTAAGCCGTGCCGACTCGACCATGGCCTCGTGGCCGTACATCGTCTCAAGAAAGCCCGCCTTGATCTTGCCGACGCCGTGCTCGGCGGAGACGGCGCCACCCATGGCCGTGACCTCGGAAGCCCACTGGGCAAACAGCTCGCCGCCGCGGCGGTAATCCTGCGCATCGCGCGGCAGAATGTTCACATGCAGATGGTTGTTGCCGATATGGCCCCAGGCGGCAGACTCGAGCCCGCTTTCGGCCAACGTGTGGCGATAGAGCGCGACAACATCGGCCAGGCGTGCATTGGGCACCGACATGTCCGAGCCTAGCTTGGTGATCGTTGGGTCGGTGCGGCGGCGCTCGTCGATGAGCATGTTGACGCTTTCGGGCACCGCATGGCGGAAGAACCGCTGGCACTCGCGGTCGACCTCGGTACGCGCAACCCACGTCGCATCGTCGCTGCCGCCCGCAAGCTCCAGCACCCACCCCAGGTGATACAGCTCCTCGGTCGCCTGGGCCTCGTCGTCGCAGTCGAGTTCCACGTAGACGCAGACCTTGGCCTCTTTGTCGAGCGCCGGAAGCGAGGCAAACGCCGTCGACTGCTCGCGCTGGCGGCGCAGGATATCCAGGGCTCCGGTATCGAAATACTCAATGGCCGCGGCATGGGATAGGACGGGACGCACGGAATCGGTAAAGGACACGGCCTTGTCTTCGTTGTCAAAGAAGCAGCTCACACCCCATACAACCGCCGGTGCCGGCTGCAGGGCAATCTCGAGCTCGGTGATGACGCCGAGCGTTCCGCAGGCACCGATAAAGAGGTCGATGGCATCCATGTCGTCCGCGACGAAATAGCCCGAGGCATTTTTGGTCTTGGGCATGGTGTAGGTGGGAAGATCAAGCTCGAGCGCACGACCTTCCGCCGTCACGAGTGACAGGTGGCGGCCCCGGGCAAAAACTTCGCCACGCCGAAGCTCGAGCAGGTCACCGTCGGTCAGCGCGACGCGAAGGCCCGTGACGTGCGGACGCATGGGACCGTAAGCGTAGCTACGGGCGCCAGAAGCGTTGCATGCCGCCATACCGCCCAGACAAGCAGACGCCTCGGTGGGATCGGTAGGAAAGAACTGCTCGGGGGCTTCCTGGAATTCCTCGTAAGCCTTAAGCGATGCCTGATCCCAGCCTGCCGTCGGCAGCGCCTTTTTGCCCAGCTGCTTACACAGCTCCGATAGCACGACGCCCGGCTCCACGCGAAGCAGGAACCGCCCCTCGTCGTCGCGGCGAAGACCAAGATAGCGGTTCATGCGCGAGGTATTGAGAATATGCCCGCCATGCGGCACGGCACCGGCAGCAAGGCCCGTTCTGGCACCCTGGACGGTCACCGGGACGCAATCGGCATGGAGCTGACGCAGGATAGCGCGTACCTCGTCTTCTGATGTCGGGAACGAGATGCTCGAGGCCTCGCCCGACGAGCGAGACTCGTCGCGACCGTATTCCTCGAACTCATCGGTGAAGGGTTTGATGGTTGCAGACATGCAGAACTCCCCTTTAGCTAACTACAGTGTTTGCAGGGAGATGTTACCGCATCGTTTCGTTGACGTGTTCGAGACCGTCTCCATAATTGAGGATTTTTACGTCCGTGCAATTCGGCGAGCGGCTGCTAGATCTCGGCAGGCGATGTTTTTGACACATATCGCTTCGCCGCCAACGATCGCGAAATTGGCACTCGAAAAATGTTGAAGTATTTTTTACCACCTGCTACCTGCGGCGATGCAAATCCGTCAAGCATTTGGTCAGCTTTTGGTCAAGTAACGTCTGATACGGTCGGCATCGACAGCCAAAACCAATGGAAGTTTTGGCCCCAGAAGCAGGGAGGTTCCCATGGCATATTACTGGCCCCAGTACGGCGTCGCCATCGAAGTCGACGACGATCCCCATCTCCTGCCTTTCGAAGAAGAGGCATTCCCCGACACGACGGTCTACCACGTCACTACCGATGTGATCTGCGACCCCGAGTCGTTCTCGGCGCTCGCCCACCACATCGCACGCATCCACGACATCGAGCTCCCTCCCGACTTCGATGAGCTTGTCTACTCGCGCCGTCTGATGCTTCATATGCTCTTTGGAGCGGACCCGTCCACGTTCGCACGCGTCTACACCACCAAGGACGCCGCATGAGCGCGAAGAAGTTGCCCCAACTCGCGAGTCAGAGGCATCGCAAGAAACTCATCGCTGTCTGTTTGGCTATCGTCTGTGCCCTCGTCGCCGTAGGCTTGTACGCCTGGCAGTCGCAGCCCGTACCCGAAGCGGGCGCCTCAGTCACGACGGCCGAGGGCAAATCGCGCCAAGAGATCCAAGATGAGCTCGACGCCATCGTCCGCGACAACATGATGACGATCTCGGTCGCGCCGGTCGCCCAGTTGCAGGAAGGCGGCAAGTTGCGCGTCAACGTGCAAAACGTCCAGGACAACAAGTTCCCCCAGCGATTCCGCGTCATTCAAAACGACGAGACCATTTATGAGTCCGGCATCGTCGAAACCGGCAAGACGGTCGAGACGTGTCCCGCCGGCGACATCGAGGAAGGCGAGGCGTATATCGAAATCCAGGCACTCGACACCAAGACCCATGACAACCACGGCAATCCGACGCGCGTCAAGGTCCGGGTGGAACAGGCCGAGAACTAACCCCTAACGCCCGCTGATCATTGCGCGCGGCCACCAACACTCGTCCAATCATCGCGGGGACGGCCCGCGGCGAATAGAAAGGAACGACCATGGACATCACCAGGAACATGAACGGAGCCAGAGCGCTCGTCGTGGGCGCAGGGCTCGCGCTCGCGCTCGCAATGGGCGCCGCCCCGACGCCAGCTCTGGCAGCCGGGCGCGTTGGAACCACGAAAGTAATGGTCAGGACCGAGATCGACAACGTAGAGTTCAAAGTTCCGACGGTTATTCCCTTCGTCGCCAAGGCCGACGGCACGCTTCAGGGCCCCTTAGAAGACGCGACCACCATCGACAATCATTCGGCCTACGGCATCCATGTCACCAACATGAAGATCGACGCCATGAACACCTGGACCATTGCCGCCGACGCCAAGGCCGGAACCGCGCAGAATTCCATCGACTTTAAGGTCGGCCCCAACGGCGCACTCCAGAACGCCAGCGCCGCAATGCAGGAGACGGGCCTCGATCTTTCCAAGAATGCAGCCTTCGACATGGGCTACCAGGGCATTGCCGGCGGCACGGACAAAATTAAGCTCAAGACAAGCGGAAACGTCGCCCGCGTCACGCGCGACATCTTCCGCGTAACCGGCGAAGGCGATCAAGTTGCAACGATCACCTGGACGGTCGAGCCCGGTGCGCACACGGCATAAGGCCGTCGCCCTGGCCACCGCCGTCAGTATCCTAGCGTTTGGGCCAGCCATGGCCTTTGCCCAGCAAGAACAGGCGCAGGCCGCCACGCAGGTGACGGTCGACCTCTCGGAGCTCGACCGCGGCAGCTGCAAGGAACCGTTGGCACAGACAGACGACAGACGATGGCTCTTGGCAGCAGGCGCCACGGCAGCAGGCGCGGGAACCGCCGGCCTCGGTCTGCACATCAAACGCAGCCAGAAACGAAACACGGACAGGCCGCACTAAATTAGCTAAGGAGACCCCATGGCATCGAAGAACCTTTTGCCCGTCGTCGCACTCTGCGGCGCGCTCGCAACCGGAACGCCTGTCGCCGCTTGGGCGACTCCCGTCATGGCAGACTCCTTACCAGCAGCCCTAAGCTCCGCACCAAATCCGTCGAGCGCCATTGCGTGCAAGCGTTTTTCGTTCGCACAGGCCGCAATCTCAACCTCGGGATGCCTTCGTCGTAATACGGACGGCTCGATAGTCGTGGATATCAATCGTTCGAACAAGGCAAACGGCTCCCAGGCGGGGTGCGCCGTCTGCACGTGGCGCTCGATTGTGCTCGATGCAGATGGCGATCCGTGCGATTTGGGGTTGCGCATCGATTTCGCTTCGGTCGATGACTCGGCGAACGGAGCGAAGGTCGCCTTCGACGGTGCGTTTTTCGAGAAAGGAGGCGGTATATGTCTGGGCTGCGCCGCCGCGAATGCAGACGATGTGCAGCCCACCCTCTCATTCACGGCATCGCTGCGGCTGACCAAGGCGGGCACCGACGCCATCGCGGCGGGAGAAGCATCCCTGCTGTTCTACGCCGCCAGTACCGAAGACACAGACATTCATTTCGAGAAGCCGGCCGGATCGCTCAGCCTTACGCGCGGGACGGAGGCAGGCCCTATTGCGATCGATACCCACACGCTAGGCAGGCAACACATTCTTGCCGACCCGGCGCTTCTCGAGATGGAGTGGAACGGATCCGGAGCCGTCGGGATTGTCCCCTCCGCGCTTGACGCCAAGACGCTCCCCTCAAACGACGAACCCATCAACGCAACCATACAAGAAGAGAGCACGGACAAAGAAGC
The DNA here is from genome assembly GCA_958405565.1 of uncultured Collinsella sp. GTDB lineage: Bacteria > Actinomycetota > Coriobacteriia > Coriobacteriales > Coriobacteriaceae > Collinsella. Next base: position 26,616 of record CATYEN010000014.1, read on the forward strand.
AGGTGCGGGCGACACGCCGTCGCCGACAAACAGCGTCCCAGCTTCTTTCGAAGCACCGAATGAGCCCGCTACCGGTCCAAACGATCCCGAGCTCGCGGACAGTCTGGGGCTTGCTGATCCTCAGGAGATCGATGAAGGTAACTGCTGCGTGCTTGCCGCCCTCGACCACACAGAGGTCATCGATGCTGCAAACATCGAAGTTGCCGCCGCCAATCAGCCCGTCCGCAAGTCGGCCATCATCGCATTTCCCGAATCCATTGAAGTCGTCTATTTGCCATCGGGCGAGGTCGTGGCCCCAACGCTGCTCACCTTGTTGGGCGCCAAGAATGCTCGAAACGAAATTAAAAAGGTCACGGTTGTCGACCCTGCAACCACCGCTAAACTGCGTCTATACGCCGTTGCCCCAGACGGAGGCAAGACCTTGGAATTCGATGGCGACACACTTCTAGCCTGGCGACGTCTGGACATTATGCAAGACGTCTCGTATCAAATCGAACTCGAAGGGTTTGATCGTGCCCGCGATGCCAATATCATCGCCGCGGCTATTGAATCCCCACAGCGGCTTATGACACTGCGCTTTGACTACTATCCCTATGTCCCGACAACCACCTGAGGCTTAAATGCTGCGCATCATTCCTAATACCACTTATATAACGTATTAGATGAGTCGCGATGTGCCTCGCATTTCGTTCTGCTACGATTGCCACGTTGGCATCAATACAGGAGGGCTCATGCCGGGCTTGGGAACAATCATCAACGTTGCGCTTTTAGTTGCGGGCGGTCTTTTGGGATTAGCGGGCGGCCGCTTCATTACACCGCGCATCCAAGACACGCTCATGAAAGCATCGGGGCTGTGCGTCCTGTTTATCGGCCTGGGCGGCACCATGCAAAAGATGCTCATCATCGATGGAAAGGCGCTAGCGACCACCGGTACCACCATGCTCATCGTCTCATTTGCGCTCGGTTCGCTCATCGGCGAGGCCGTCAACTTGGAGGCCGCCATCGAGAACCTTGGCGAATGGCTCAAGCGCAAGACTGGCAGTGAGGGCGATAACGAGTTCACCAACGCTTTTGTCTCGACCTCACTCACCGTGTGCATCGGCGCCATGGCCATTGTTGGATCGATCCAAGACGGCCTGCTCGGCGACTGGTCAACGCTTGCCCTCAAGGGCGCACTAGACTGCATCATCGTCTGCACCATGACGGCCTCGCTTGGCCGCGGCTGTATCTTCTCCGCCCTGCCCGTCGCCGTGTTCCAGGGGACGATCACGCTCTTTGCCGGCGCGCTCTCCCCCATCATGACCACAGCTGCCCTCAACAGCCTTTCGCTCGCAGGCTCCATGCTCATCTTCTGCGTCGGCGTCAACCTCATCCGTCCTCAGACCTTCCGCACGGCCAATATGCTTCCCTCCGTCGTCATCGCCGTCATCTACGCCCTCCTGTTCTAAATCTATCAACGCAGCGGTATCTCGAACATCTGTTTGATGCTGTGCTATGATATGAGGTCACCGTAGCTGCGTTCGAGAGGAGGAGCGGTGGCCGACCAGGACATCAAGATGCTCATCGAGCGCATTATGGCCGAGGCCCGGACCCATCAGTCCGCCCGCTTCTCAAACGAAATCTACGCAGACGAGCCGATTCTCAAAACCGGCCGACAGATGCAGAATTTCCTCCCCGACCAGTACCGTAAAATGCGCGAGATATCGCGCTGGCAGGATGACCCCAAGGGCGGTGCGGGCCGCTGGCTTTCGGAAGCCGAACTTTTTTACCGCCAGGGCCTGCTGATGGCCGACTTTGAGGACGACTGTCCCTACAACGGCACCTTTAAGTCGTACTTTCCCACCTACAACGCCATGAGCGACCGGCAACTGCGCGGCTACTTTACCTGGCGTGCCCAAGTGCGCCGCGGAACCGTCGAGGAAACGTCTACGTCCTTTGCCTTTCTGTATCTCTATGAGCTGATCTGCGGCATTGGCGTAGATAATCCACTCGATGGTTTTAACAAGATCAAGGCTTTTTGGGATGTCTATCGCGCCTTCGAGCCCGGCATCGACCGGTTTGCGCGCGTGTGGCTGCAAGATTACGCCGTGTTCCACGGGCTCGACCCCAAGCTGCTTCGCGACTCTAAAACCGTCATGTTCGATAACGCCCTTATCGAACTGCGGCGCGCGGCACGAGACCTTGTACCGGCACCGGCACCGTCCGGCCAGGCCCCTAAGCGTCGCAAAACCTCCGAGCCCACGCTCCCCCTTCCGCCCGATGAGGTGCGCGAGGAGCGACTCATGGCCGCCATCAACGCCCTCTCCACGTACAACCTAAGTAGCTCGCGGCTCGACCGCAGCCACCACCGCGATCTGCGCCACGTGGCGTGCGCCGTGTATGTCCGCATGGCGCGCTACTATGACACGCACCGAAAGACCGGCATCGTGGCAAGTTTATTTGGGGAGGAGACGGCAATGCCCTACACCATGTTTGCCTCGGCCGTATTCTTTGCGCCCGAGCGCCACGAGGACTGCGAATACCGTCTGGACCCCATCCATATCTACCGTTGCCAAAACGGCTTTTGGGAATGCATGCGTATCCACGGTAGTAGGCAAAAGAGCAGCAAGCTCGGTGAAATGATGCGCGCCTGCGACCAACGCCTGCGCCTGGCGCTGGACCCTGCCCATCCCCTTAAGGAAGAAAAGGTCCCCAAATATCTGGCCAAGATTATCGATGACGAGATTGTGGCATGGCTTTCGTGGGACGCCGCACACCAGCCCGTCAAGATCGATATCGATCTGAGTCAGCTGGGGCATATTCGGAGCGCCGCCGCACAAACGCGCGAGGCGCTTTTGATTGACGAGGAACGCGAGGACGGCGCGTCCGCAGAAGCCGAGGCAGCGGACTCAGGGCAACCAGAAGCCGAGCCCGTAGCCGACGCGATGGTCGAGGCGGTCGCGGCGGCTGCAGGGCAGGACGAGTCCGACGAGCCGACCATATCCACCGAACAGTTTGGTGTCGTGGCACCGCTTCTCGCGCCGACGCCCGCGTTCGCAGCTGCTACGCCCGCTGACGCCACAAACGAACTCGCGCCCGCCGCAAACGCCTATCTCCGCGCTCTGCTCGAGCACAACGCAGTACAGGCGGAATCGGCGGTAGTGCAATCGGAGCAGAGCGAGGACATGCTCGTCGATACCATCAACGAGGCGCTCTTTGACCTGGTGGGCGACACCGTAATTGAATTTAGCGCAGCAGGGCCGCAGATTATCGAGGACTACGAAGCAGACGTGAGAGGATACCTAGACCATGAGTGATACCGCATCCGCAGCACCTCGCGTGCCCAAGCGCGTCGCTGCCGTCATTCTCAACTCGCTCAAGGGCGGCGTGGTCCCGCGCATCGGCCTTCCTTACATCACCGTAGGGCGCGAGGTCGAGATCCGCGCCCTGCTCACCGATCTGAGTCTCATCGCCGACGGTGGCGCGAGCTTCCGCTTTCTGGTCGGTCGTTACGGTGCCGGCAAGAGCTTTTTGCTCCAGACTATCCGCACGCACGCCATGGGCGAGGGGTTCGTCGTCGCTGATGCCGACCTGTCGCCCGAGCGCCGCCTGCAGGGCGGTCAGGGACAGGGCCTTGCCACCTACCGCGAGCTCATCCGCAATATATCGACCAAGACGCGCCCCGAGGGCGGTGCGCTCAACCTTATTCTGGATCGCTGGGTCGCCTCGTGTGCCGACGTCGACGAGTCGGTCGTCAATGCCCAACTGGCCCCGCTCGAGGAGATGGTCCACGGCTTCGACTTCACCCGCATGCTCCGCCGCTATCGCATGGCCGCATCCGGGGGCGACGAAGAGACCATGAGCCGCGTGACCAAATGGATTCGCGGCGAATACCGCACCAAGAGCGAGGCACGCGCCGAGCTGGGCTCCTCGACCATCATCAGCGATGACGACTGGTACGACTACGTTAAGCTCATTGCGCGCTTTTTGGTTTGCAGTGGCTACAAGGGCATGCTGGTGCTCATCGACGAGCTCGTGAATCTGTATAAGATTCCCAACGCCATCACGCGCCAATACAACTACGAGAAGATCCTGACTATGTACAACGACACGCTCCAGGGCAAGGCGCAGTACCTGGGCATGATCATGGGCGGCACGCCAACCTCCATCGAAGACCGCCGCCGCGGCGTGTTCTCCTACGAGGCCCTGCGCAGCCGACTCGCTCAGGGCCGCTTTGCGCGCGAAGACCTTAAGGACATGCTCGCGCCCATCATCCGCCTGCAGCCACTCACCTACGAGGAGCTACTGGTGCTCATCGAAAAACTCATGCAGATCCATGCCGGCTACCTTGGCTGGACGCCCACGCTTGCCGAAAACGACTTGGTGGACTTTCTCAAGATTGAGTTCGGCCGCGTGGGAACCGATACGCACTTGACGCCGCGTGAGGTTATCCGTGACTTTATCGAGCTGCTCGATATCCTGTGTCAGAACCCCGATGCAAATGTGGCCGAGCTGCTGCAAAGCGTCGGCGGCGACGCGCTGGCGCCGGCAGCCGCAACAGGCGACACCGGCACCGCAGGCGGCAACCGCAACTTCGCCGAGTTCACCATCTAACCTACCAAAAAGGGACAGGTTTATTTTGGCAGGTTTTATCTGGGCAAACGTTGAAGCAGTAATGCAGCAAGCCGTTGCCAGCCGCGTTGAGAGATTCGTTGTTGAAAGGAGGCCCCGTGAACGCCTTTGACCGCTACGCCCCGTTTATCCAAGACTTCATCTACTCCCACGATTGGGAGAGCCTACGCTCTATCCAGGTTGCAGCAGCTGATGCCATCTTTAACACGCAAGATAATGTGCTCCTGACGGCATCCACGGCTTCCGGCAAAACCGAGGCAGCCTTCTTTCCCATCCTGACCGAGTTTTGGGAGAACCCGCCCGCAAGCGTGGGCGCCCTCTACATTGGCCCCCTCAAGGCGCTCATCAACGACCAATTCGTCCGCCTCAACGACCTGTGCGAAGAAGCCGATATCCCCGTCTGGCACTGGCATGGCGATGTCTCGCAATCACACAAGGCCAAACTCATCAAAAAACCGAGCGGCATCCTACAGATTACGCCCGAGTCGCTCGAGGCGCTCCTGATCCATAAGCACATGGCGATCCCGCGCATGTTTTGCGACCTGCGCTATGTGGTTATCGACGAAGTCCATTCGCTCATGCGCGGCGACCGCGGCGGGCAGACGCTCTGTCTTATCGAGCGCCTCTCGCGCATGGCAGGCGTGCAGCCCCGCCGCATTGGCCTTTCGGCCACCATCGGCGACCCCGAGCGCACGGGCGCCTTTCTCTCGCAGGGAACGGGGCGCGACTGCGTTATCCCCCGCTTTGAGGAACCGCGCCGCGTGTGGCGCATCTCCATGGAGCACTTCTACAACTCGGGCCCCCAGGCTCAGCAACGAGGATTCGTAGGCACAGGTCCACAAGAAGCCGAGGTGCTTGCTTGCGAGCGTATTGAGACGGCGGCGCCCGCGGCGCTGCCCGCATCCGGACAAGACATGTGCCACAGCGGACAGCTTACACAGGAAGAACACCGTCAACGTCGTGAGCAGGCGCGGGGCAAGGCCGCTCCCAAAGACCGTCGCACTTCCTCGGCCCCCGAGGGCGAAGTCGACATCCCACGAGCGACCGAGCAGACGCTTCTCAACCCCACCGACACGGCACCCGACAACGCCGACCCCGGTATGGGCTATATCTTTGAGCATACGCGCGGCCGCAAATGCCTGGTCTTTGCCAACTCGCGCGAGGAGGCAGAGGCCGTGTGCTCCATGCTGCGCAGCTACTGCGAGAGCCGGCACGAGCCCGACCGTTTTCTCATCCATCACGGCAATCTTTCGGCATCGCTACGCGAGACGGCCGAGGAGCTCATGCGCGACGAGGAGCAGACGCAGACAACCGTCACCACCTCTACGTTGGAGCTCGGTATCGATATCGGCCGCCTGGAGCGCGCCTTCCAGATTGACGCGCCGTTTACCGTTAGCTCCTTTTTGCAGCGCATGGGGCGCACGGGCCGTCGCGATCTTCCGCCCGAGATGTGGTTTGTCATGCGCGAGGAAGAGCCCGAGCCGCGCACGATGATGCCCGAAACCATTCCCTGGAAGCTCCTGCAGGGTATCGCGCTCGTACAACTCTATCGCGAGGAAAAGTGGGTCGAGCCACCCGAGCTCGATCGTCTCCCCTACAGCCTGCTCTATCACCAGACTATGTCGACCCTCGCCAGCACCGGCGAGCTCACGCCGGCCGAACTTGCCCAGCGCGTGCTCACGCTCAGCTATTTCCACCGTGTCTCGGCAGACGATTACCGCGTGCTGCTACGTCACCTCATTAAGATCGACCATATCCAGGTCACCGAAGGTGGCGGGCTCATCGTGGGTCTCGCGGGCGAGCGCATCATCAACAACTTTAAGTTCTACGCCGTGTTCCAGGAAAACGAGGAGTTTACCGTCCGGAGCGAATCGGCTGAGCTGGGCACGATCGTTAATCCGCCCCCGCCCGGTGAGCGCATCGCCATCGCCGGACACTGCTGGATTGTCGAGGAAGTGGACTGGAAGCGCCACGCTGTCTTTGCCACGCAGGTCAAGGGCCGGGTGCCGGCCTACTTTGGCGACTGCCCCGGCGACATTAACACGCATGTGCTCGAGCGCATGCGCAAGGCGCTCAACGAGCACGCGACATATCCGTACCTTATGGGTAACGCACGGGCCCGCTTGGCGCAGGCTCGTCATACCGCCGAGATTTCGGGGGCGGGAACCAAGCCGCTCATTAACCTGGGCGGCGATACCTGGGTGCTCTTCCCCTGGCTGGGCAGCTACGCCTTTTTGGCGCTCGAGCGCATGCTCAAGATTAAATGTGCCGCGGAGCTGGGCCTTCGCGGGCTCGATCCGTCACGCCCGTACTTTATGCAGTTTAAGATGAAGGCCGATGAGGAGACGTTCTTTGAGGTGCTCGCCGCCGAGGCCGAGAAGGACTTCGATCCCATCGAGCTCGTCTATCCTGGCGAGGTGCCTTACTTTGACCGCTACGACGAGTTTGTTCCCGAAGAGCTCGTGCGCAAGGGCTTTGCCGAAGGTGTGCTCGACATAGAGGGCATGAAGCAGCGCGTTCTCGGCTGGCGCGACCACGCCTAAGACCAGTCTATTTTGGGACGGGGAGACTTACTTGTCGTGAAGGACGGTGCCGAGGAAGTCGGTGTCGAAGGGCACGGCTTCGGCAAAGGCGTAGTCGCCGTCGCTGGCGATGAGCAGGTAGTTCTCCTCGCCGCCGAACTCCGTATCGCCACAAGGCGCCACCCAAGCGCGGTTGAACACCTCAAGTGCCGTGGCAACGCAATCGCGCAGGAACGTCACATCGCTCCCCTCGTTTGCGCTCACGATATTGGCAACGTAGATGCCGCCGGCATTCAGGCTGCCCCGCACCAGGCGCAGCGCCTCAACGGTCGCCAGCTCGCGCACAGGCTCGGCACCGCCAAAGCAGTCGCTCACAACGACGTCGTAGCGACGATGGCCCACGCTCGTCACACCCAGATACGAGCGAGCCTCGGCGGTAATCACCCGCAGGCGATCGCCCACCGTGTGCTCCAGTTCGTCCAGATAGAACCAACGGCGCGCCAAGCGCGTTTTCTCTCCGTCATACTCGATGACGTCCATACGCAAGCCCTCATGCGACAACAGTGCAAACTTGGGATAGGAAAACCCACCGCCGCCGAGCATAAGCATGCGGTCGATGCCGTGACCATAAGCGTCGCGCATTGCATCCTCGGCCTCAAACACATCGTCAAATGCACGATAGTACGCAAAGGCCGGCTCCGCCCAACGCTCGCCAACATAGCTCGCGCTTTGGTAAACGCCGCCCTGCACGAGCACACGGACCTCGTCACCGCCCTCATTGTGCATGCGCTTCACCCGCGCCAGCCCGTTGCGGGTACGTGCGACCTGCAAACAGGCAGCGCGAACAGCGACGGCGGCCGCACCAAGCGCCGCGGCTCCCAGGGCAACGCCGGCAACGACGCCGGCAGAAACACTTGGCTTGTTCATCTAGAGCTCCTTCTGCAGATAGAGTCCATGGTCATAAAACCCAAGATGGCGATAGTACTCGCGCGTACCGATCGCGCTGATCACGTTGATGTGCGTATACCCCGCATCCCGAGCAATCTGGCACGCACGCTCCACGAGCAGACGCCCCAGGCCGTGATGCTGAGCCGCCTGGCCCTGATCGCCCACACGTGCCGCCATACCATAAACGTGCACCTCGCGAATCATCGCCTCCTCCGGCCCCGTCGGCAGCTCGTCCGCGCGCGCGGCAACAAACGAACGGTCGGGCAGCGACAGGCGCAAAAAGCCGGCGATCTTGCCTTCGGGCGTCACCCACTGCAAAAAGCGTTCGCGCGTCACCGGCGTCTCGTACGCCACCTCCTCGTCAAGGATCAGCTCATCCAAGTCGGCACCCGCCGTGCTGATCTCGCGATAGCGAATCTCACGCACCGTCGCGCCTTCTCCACGAGCCGACAAGCGGTTCTCGACGAGCTGACGTAGGTTGGGCTTCTTGTTGCCCACCATGATGTCGTCGGAGCTAAAGTCGCGAATCATGCGACTGATGCGGCAGAACGCCGGCGTCACCACGATGTCGTCGGCCAACACATCGAGCAGCTCGTCCTCGGTATAGGGGCGCCACTCGCCACGCTCGTAACAGCCCACCAGACGCGAGCCCTCGATGAGCGCACACGGGTAGACTTTGACCTCGTCGGGCATAAAGGCTCCCTCGGTCATAAAGCGCTCGTAGTCGCGTTTGTCCCCCTCCGGCGTGGCGCCCAGCAAGTTAAGCATAAAATGCGCATGGATCTTAAAGCCAAACAGGCGCGCAAGCGAAAACGCTCGCTCGATCTGCGCCACCGAAATACGACGCTCGTTGATATCGAGCAGATGCTGGTCGAGACTCTGGATACCCATCTGAATCTTGGTGCAACCCAGGCGGCGGATGAGCGTGAGGGCCTGCGGTGTTACAGCATCGGGGCGCGTCTCGATAACGAGACCCACCACGCGATGCTTCGCCGTCTCGTTGATGCGCTGCTGACGCTCAAGTTCCTCCATCGTTGCCGCCTGCCACTCGGCAACCTCGCCCCACGGCGTGCCAGGGCCGTACAGACGACGCACCGCGCGGTTGTAGCCGCCCACGCTAGCATCCACACGCCCCTGCTCGTCGGCAACGCCGGCAGCGAGCTCGGCCTCGTCGGTCGCAATACCGGCAGCCCGATAGCGCTCGCGGCGCTCCGCTACCACCGGCGGCAGGGCATCGGCAGGCGCATCGTCGAGCAGGCGCCCCGCCTCGGCACGGCTGATACCCGGACGCGCCAACATGGGATTGGCCGCCACGCCGGCCACGGCATCGTCATTGAGCGCGCGGAAGAGCTCCGACATAAACCATGTCTGATAGCCTTCCGGATAGTCGCTCCAGGTACCGCCAAGCACAATGAGCTCGATCTTATCGGTCGCATGCCCCATTTGCGAAAGCGCCGTCAAACGGGCGCTCACCTGCAGATACGGATCGAAGCAATTTTGCTCCGCACGGGCGCACGCCGGCTCGGCGTGCAGATAGCTTTTGGGCATGCGCAGATCGTTGGGGCAAAACAGGCAATCGCCCGAGCATGGCCAGGGCTTGGTGATAACGGTAATGGTCGCCACGCCCGAAGCCGTGCGACGAGGCTTCATCCTCAGCACCTGCAGCAGTTGCCGCTCCAGCTCGGCATCGACATTCCACGCAGCCCACCGGGCCGGCTCCTCACGTTTTACCCGCTGGTAAAACGGCAGCAGACGGCGCTTGGCCAAATCGCGTTTGTCGGCACCCTCACGGCGCGCCTCGGCATGTATCAGTTTGACGAGCGCTTTGTCATCCACGGTCTCGCCGCGACGCAGAGCCTCGAGTATGTTCAAGATAATCTGTTCCATACCCCCATTGTAAAGGCAAAGGCGCCGGAGCCGATCTCGGCTTCGGCGCCTTCATCAAACAGCGCGTCTATATCTGCGCCTAGGCTTTCGTCTGCCTCACTACTCCGAATCAAACGACATGTCGCCCGAACCGACCTCAAAACGATACGTGGCAGACTTGTCACCGTTATCGAATTCAAGATTCAAAATGGTCTCGCCGTCGTAGCCAAGCGGAAGGAAATCGCTCTCGAAGTCGCCGCTGCCCAAGGTGAGGCTCGCCTTAAAGCCCGTCGAGTTCGGAACCGTCATCTCCACATCGCCCGAGTCCACGCTTACGTCCATCGACTTCGCGGGGGCCTGGTAGAGCTCGAACGTCACATCGCCCGAACCGACCTCGGCATTCAGGGTGTCGGTTACAGTGCCCGCAAACTCAACGTCTCCCGAGTCCAAAGTCAGGTTGAGGTCATGACACGCAATGTCCGTGACCGTCAGATCGCCCGCTCCTACATTCGCAGTAATGCCCACCATGTTATCGGCAACTTCGCGCGGCAGTTCGACGGTAACCGTGCGGTCAATGGCGCGCTCGTCATCGCAATCGAACTGGCGAATCTTGAGCGTAGAACCCTTAACCTCGGCCAGATTTTGGGTTGCCGCATCGAAGGCAACGGTCCCCGTTGCCACGCGGCCGCTTTCAATTACGCGCACCGGCCCGCCGGAGACGTGTTTGACCTCAACCGTACCCGACGTCACATCCAAGTCAAGGGATGTGAACGCGTCGGCATCAAACGTTTCGCTCGAAAGCTGTTGAGGCCGAGCGGAATAGTTACCGCTATTCAAGGAATCGTCCTCGTCGAACGCATCGCCCATACCAGACAAGCCGGATACGACATCGTCGAGATCCCACGGGCCATCAAAATGAATCAAAGTCCGCGAAATGCCAAAAACAAGCCCGATAATGAGCACAAACGCTCCGATGCCAATGCCCAAGCGCCTCTTAGACTCATGCGAGAGCTTCATCATTCATCACCTTCTTTGGCACTCGACTCAGCGGTGGTCGCGGCAGCCATGTCAGCGTCAACCGCTGTGGAAACGTCCTCCCCCTTAGTCCTAGCGACCGCCGGCGCCGGACCAACCCGGATATCCCCACGCGCCCAATCGCCATCGAGCGCACGTGCCACCCAGTGATAGATGGGAATCGTAAAGAAGATCAGCGCGGCAAAGGGGCCGGCACCAAACGGGAACATCAGCAAAAAGAACAGCAGCCAACACACGGCCCAATACGGGAACGACTGGAACGGGCCCTTCACCGGAGTCGAGCCAACTGCGCCGCCACTCGTCGCCTGCGCCGTAGCAGCATTGGCGGCCTGCGCACTCCAGCTTGCCGCTTGCGCCGCCTTGGCGGCGGCATCACTCGCCTGTGTTGCCGCCTCGGTGGCACGTGCCGCCGCCTCATGGGTGCGTGCGCGCTCTGCCGCCTCGGCCTCGCGCTGGCGGGCGCGGTCCTCGTTCTCAAACTCGATATCGTCCTCGATCTCATCGCTCGGATTGAGCAGCTCGTCCAGGCTCACGCCATAGAGCTTGGCGAGCGAGATCAGGTTCTCGGTATCGGGCGAGCTCTCCGCGCGCTCCCATTTGCTGACCGCTTGGCGCGACAGTCCCAGCTTTCGTGCCAGCCCTTCTTGACTAAAGCCTTTGCTGCGGCGAAGGTCGGCGAGCCGCTGCGCAGTTTCTACATTCATGGTTCCTCCTATGTGATGCCAGCCGTGCCGCCGGACCGTTTTTGTTCTTAAGGCGCCTTGCACAGTTAAAAATCTATCCGCCACCGCCAAAAGCACGCCACCTATTCTAGTGAGATTTTTGACAACCGGCGGTTGCGGGTGCATATGAGCTGCGGAAATGTGTCCAAACAAAGCAATGACCCGTAGCTTGGTTGTCCCCGTTGCGGCGTTAACGGTAGTATGGTCGTACTGTTTATTCCGCACCGCCAACGAAGGGAGTTCCGCGCCGTGAACCGCGATTTCGCCTCATCGCTCATCCAGCTCAACAACACGTTCTATCGCGAGCACTCCGCCTCCTTCTCCGATACGCGCCAGGCCCCGTGGCCCGGCTGGGTGCGCACCATGGACATCGCGCTCGAACAGCTCGATGTCGCCACGATTGAGCATCCCGTCCGCGTCTTCGATCTTGCCTGCGGCAATATGCGATTCGAGAACTTTGCCGCCGGCGGCGCACTTGCCGCCAAGGGCGTCGACGGCGCAAACCCCTCGGCAGATGTCAGCTGCCCGTTTGAGTTCTACGGCGTCGACTCGTGCCAAGACCTGGCCATCGATGCACATGGCCACGCGCTGCGCATTCCCAACCTGCACTTCCAGGAGCTCGATGTGCTCGATGCCCTCATGAAGCTCAATCCCGCCGAGACGCCCGATGTGCTTTTCGATGCCCCGCTCGCCGACATCTCGGTCTGTTTTGGCTTTATGCACCACGTACCGTCGTGCGAGTACCGCGTACGTGTGCTCGACGCCCTGGTGCGGCAGACGCGCCCAGGCGGCATCATCGCCATCAGCTTTTGGGAGTTTATGAACGACGAGCGCATGGCGCGCAAGGCCGTTCGAGCCGAGGCCCGTGCCGAGCTCACCCCGCCGTTTGAGGGTTACGATTCCGCGCAGTTTGAAGCCGGCGACCACCTCATTGGCTGGCAAAACGACCGCCACGCCTACCGCTATTGCCATCACTTTGACGATCAGCAGATCACCGATCTGGTGCGCGGCGTCCGTACGTTCTACAAGAGCGGCGAGGTCCCCGTGCGCGAGCTTGAGCGCTTCCATGCTGACGGTCGCAGCGGCGAGCTCAACCGCTATGTGATTCTCAAGCGTCTGTAGGTATCGGCGACTCGTCGACGGGCCGCACCGCATCTTTCGGGCAAACTATGCCCACCCTTTTTTCAACCCATTGACGGAACGCGCAGCTATGCGTTCCATACTTATGACCAAGGAGCCTCATGGGAGCCGTCCACGTTCGCACGCCTAAGAACTTTGTGCTGGAAGAGCGCCTGGAGCGCTACGCCGATGCGATTGAGACGAACCCCGAGGCCTATGTCGGAGATTGGCGCAAGGCCTGTGCGCCCGCAGGCAACAAGCCCTTCGAGCACCTTCGCCTGGATCTTGGCTGTGGCAAGGGAACGTACCTTGTAGAGCGCGCAGCCCGCGAGCCAAACACGCTCTTTATCGGTATGGACCAGGAGCCCATCTGCATCGCCTATGCCGCGCAGAAAATCTGCGAGCAGGAACTATCCAACGCGCTCGTCCTGCCCCGAGGCGCCGCATCGCTGCCACAGCTGTTTGCCGCAGGCGAGCTCGATGCCATCACCATCAACTTTCCCACGCCGCAACCCAAGGCCAAGTACGCCAAAAAACGACTCGTCCATGTCGACCATTTGATGCTCTACCGCCCGCTCTTTGCAACCGGCGCCACCGTCACACTACGAACCGACAGCAAGCCATTGCGCGACTACGCCCTGGGGCAGTTTGCCGCGGCAGGCTACGACACACTTTGGACAAGTGACGACGTTCGCCGCGACCATCCCGAGCATCCCGAGACCGAGTATGAGTGCCGCACGCGCGAGATGGGCGCCGCCGTCTATGGCATTTGCGCCACACCCGGCGAGAAGCCTACCGAAGAGCAACTCGTAGCAGGCCGAGCGCAGGAGCAAAGCCTTGCCTGCTACCTGCCCGATAACCTCGATGAGCTCACCTACGTGCCCCTCGGCATGGAAGAGGCCGTCGAGAACTTTAGAAACCGCGCCCGCAAGGGCAAGAAGCGTCTGCCGCAAGAGTCCTAGGGGCTTCTTATGGTCGCGGCGTCGGCAAACAAGCGCGAATAGGCGCCAACAAACGACCCTCAAGCCTAAGTGAGTAGACTTTTTTGCAATAGCCAAGCACAACCCGCATAGCGAAAACTAAAACCGCAGGTAGAGCCCTTTCGCAAAAGCCATGTGCTCGCGATATTGCAAAAAGTCTACTCACTTAGCCGGCAACTGCACCAAACGGCCGGGCAGAACGCCCATTTCCTGCATTTTCTCGCGCGCTGGCACCCCGCGCCGCCGCTACGCCATAATGGATGGCGGACAAACGCGAGAGAAAGCAACCACATGGCACAGACCACGACAGACACCACCGCCAGCACCGTCTCCGCCGCCGGGGCTGCCAGCTCATTCTCGGGCGGCACGGGGACCGAAGCCGAGTTTGGCTCGCTCGGTGCGCTCTCCCCCACCTGGTGGGAGCCCGAGGATGGCAGTGAGCCCGAACCATGGCTCACGCCTGATCAGGCCTTCGAACGCTTCTTTGAATGGACAAGCGACCGTGGCATTGAGCTGTGGGACCACCAAGAAGAAGCCCTCATGGACCTGGCTGCCGGCGATCACGTCATTTTGGGAACACCGACCGGATCGGGTAAATCGCTCGTCGCGCTGGGCATGCTCTTTATGGGCATGGCGCAGGGCAAGCGCTGCTACTACACGGCTCCTATCAAGGCTCTGGTCAGTGAGAAGTTTTTCGACCTTGTGCAGGTGCTCGGCCGCGATAACGTCGGTATGATCACCGGCGACACGCATATCAATACCAAGGCGCCCGTCATCTGCTGCACGGCAGAGATCCTTGCCAACGACGCGCTGCGCGAGGGCGAAGATACCGATGTTGGCTGCGTCGCCATGGACGAGTTCCACTACTTTGCCGACCCCGATCGCGGTTGGGCCTGGCAGGTGCCGCTGCTCACCCTGCCTCACACGCAATTCATGCTCATGAGCGCCACGCTCGGCGATGTCACCGCAATCGCCGCCTCGCTCGAGCAACACACCGGCGCTACCTGCGACTTGGTCGTCGATGCCCCACGCCCCGTGCCGTTGAGCTACGACTACGTGACGACCTCGCTCGAAGGCACCGTCGAGCTCGCGATGCGCCGCGGCGAGGCCCCGCTCTACATCGTGCACTTTAGCCAGGATGCCGCACTTGCGACGGCGCAATCCCTCGCCAACTTTGGCATTGCCAGCAAGGAGCAGCGCGAGGCCATCAAGGAGGCAGCCAAGGGCACGAGCTTCTCGACGGCCTTCGGCAAGATCCTCAAGCGTTTGCTCGGCTGCGGCGTCGGCGTGCACCACGCCGGTATGCTGCCGCGCTATCGTCTACTGGTCGAGCGCTTGGCGCAGCAGGGCCTGCTGCCCGTCATCTGCGGCACCGATACGCTCGGCGTCGGCATCAACGTACCCATCCATACCGTGGTGCTCACCGCGCTCACCAAGTTCGACGGCTACAAGATGCGTCGCCTGCGCGCCCGCGAGTTCCATCAGATTGCCGGTCGCGCCGGCCGCTCGGGCTTCGATACCGAGGGCATGGTCATCGCCGAGGCCCCGGAGCACGAGATCGAGAACGCCAAACTCATGGCCAAGGCGGGCGACGACCCCAAAAAACTCCGCAAGATTAAAAAGAAGAAGGCCCCCGAGGGCTTTGTCACCTGGAACAAGCAGACCTTTGAGCGCCTGATCGAGACGCAGCCCGAAACGCTCAAGCCGCGCCTTCGCATCACACACTCCATGGTGATTAGCGTGGTCGAGCAGGGCGGCGATGCCCGAGCCCGCGTACACGACCTCATCGAGACGAGCCTGCAGACTCCCGAGGAAAAGGCAAAGCTCGAGGTTCGTGCCGACGAGATCTTCGCCACGCTCATCGACTCCGGCGTCGTCGTACGCACCGAGGTGCCGCCCGCACCCGACGCTCCGGCTGACGCCGCGCCGGACATCGACTACGCGCTGACGGTCGACCTGCCCGAGGACTTTGCGCTCGACCAGCCGCTCTCGCCGTTTTTGCTTGCCGCGCTGGAGCTGCTCGACCCCGAGAGTGAGACCTATACCATGGATCTCATCTCGATGGTCGAGGCTACGCTCGAGGACCCCAAGCAGGTATTGCGCGCACAGGAGCGCGCCGCGCGCGACCGCGCGATGGCCGAAATGAAGGCTGACGGCGTCGAATATGAGGAACGCCTGGAGCGCATCCAGGATGTCACCTACGAAAAGCCGCTCGAGGACTTGCTCGATGCCGCCTTCGACAAGTACTGCCAGGAAGTGCCCTGGGCCAACGACTATCAGCTCTCTCCCAAGAGCGTTCTGCGCGATATGCTGGAAAGCGCGAGCGATTTTAAGGGCTACATTCAAAAGCTCGGCATCGCCCGCTCCGAAGGCATTCTGCTGCGCTACCTGGCCGAGGCCTACCGTTCGCTCGATCGCACCGTACCCATCGAGAAGCGCGACGAGCGCCTGCGCGATATTATCTCGTGGCTGGGCTTTGTGGTGCGTTCGGTCGACTCGAGCCTGGTGGACGAGTGGGAGAACGCTGGCAACCCGGCGGCCCTCGACGCCGCACCGCCGCAGGGCATCGACGAGGTCGTGGCGGACCGCCGCGGCTGCACGCTGCTGGTGCGCAACGCGCTCTTCCGCCGCGTGGCCCTTGCCGCTCGCGATCACGTTCGCGACCTGGGCGAGCTCGACGACGACTGGGGCATGAGCGAGATCCGCTGGCAAAAGGCGCTCGATGCCTATCACGAGCAACACGAGGAGATCCTCACCGACGGAGATGCCCGCAGCGCCGCGATGTTCTCCATCGACGAGTCCGACGAGAAGACCGCACACGTATGGCACGTGCACCAGATCTTTGCTGACGAGGATGGCGACCACGACTTTGGCATCATGGGCGATGTCGATCTGGACGCCACGCAAGACGGCGGCGAGGTCATCTTCAAGAACTACCGCGTCGGCTTTATCGAGGACCTGCTCGAGGACTAGCCGAACATGCTGGAACGAAACGGGGCCGCTGGCAATATAGCCAGCGGCCCCGTTTTTGCACTATCCGCTATGCCTTACTCGGCATCCTCGACCTCATACGAATCCGCCTCGGCGGGCTCATCGTTTGTCTCTGGCGCAGCCCCGCGCGCCTCGTCAAACGCCGCCTTCATGGTCTTGTTACCCCACGTGAGCTTGCGAATGGTAAGATCGTCGGCCTTCTTGTTGGCTAGGCGCAGGTTGTTCTCGGAAGACAGCAACGCCTCCTTGGTTTTCTGCAGATGGCTAATCGTCTTGTCGATCTCATCGATCGCCGTTTGGAACTTGCGGCTCGCGATCTCGTAGTTGCGACCGAAATCATTCTTGAACTTCTCCATCTTGGCTTCGAAGTTCGTGACGTCGATATTCTGCTGCTTGTACTCCGCCAACTCCTGCTTATAGCGCAGCGAACCCATGGCAGCGTTGCGAAGAAGCGTGATCATGGGAATAAAGAACTGCGGGCGGATCACGTACATCTTCTCATAGCGGTAACTCACGTCGACGATACCCGCGTTATAGAGCTCGCTCTCGGGCTCGAGCAGCGTGCAGAGCACCGCGTACTCACAGCCTTTCTGGTGACGATCGTGATCGAGTTTCTTAAAGAAGTCCTCGTTTTTATGCTTGGTCGCGGTCTCGTCGTTCTCGTTTTTCATCTCGAACATAATCGAAATGACCTCGTTGCCGCTCGCGTCGCACTCGCGGAAGATAAAGTCCCCCTTGGTGCCCTCGGACGCATCGTTATCTTTCTCAAAGTACGCGTTAGGAAACGCCGTCATGCGTAGGCGGTTAAACTCGGTCTCGCAGTGCTGCTCGAGCGACTCGCCCACCATCTTGGTGGACAGGCGGACCTTCATGTCCTTAAGGCGCTCAATCTCTTCGTCCTTGTAGCGGATCAACTCGTCGCTCACGCGCTTGGCCTGCGCGAGCTCAAGCTCGTGGGCTGCCTTGGCCTGTTCCTCACGCGAATCGCGCACCGCCAGCTCACTCGTCAGCTTGGCACGCGCCTCATCACGCTCACGCTCCGCCGCGGCGACCGCCTCCGATAGGTTCATTTTGGCCGTCAGCTCCTGTTCGCGCAGCTGGGCACGCAGGCCCTCGGCCTCTTGCTCGGACTGAGCCTTTGCGGCGGAAAACTTCTCTTGTACCTTCGCGCGATAGTCAGCTAGCGCGCGCTCGGCCTCGCTGCGAGTGGCATCAAGCTCACGCTGTGACTCGGCCGCCGCGGCGGCAAGCGCCATCTCCTGGGCCTTGTCCGCCGCGGAGAGCTTTGCCTGTAGCTCAGCAATCTGAGCGTCGCGGGCGGACAGATCGTTTTGAGCGGCATTGCGCGCCGAAGCCTCGGCAAGCTTGGCTTCGTCATCCTTGCGTCCCAGCTGCGCACGCAAATTGTCAATCTCGCGCTGAAGCTCGGCATTCTCCTTTTGAGCGTCGGCACGGGCCTCAACCGCCGCGCGCTGGCTTGCGCTCTCACGCTCTGCGGCAGCGCCCTCAAGCTTGGCGCGCAGCTCGGCAAGCTCGGCATCGCGCTTGGCGACTTCTTGCGCCAGTTTCTGATCCGCAGTGTTCTTCTGCTCGACAAGCTGAGCGTTGCGCTGAGACTCCGCCTCCTGCAAAGCAGCCGTCGAACGCGAGCGCTCAAGCTCCAGCGCCTGCTCGCCCTCGCGCTGGACTGCCTTCACACGCTCATCCAGGTCGCGCGAAAACTCGGCATCGCGTACTTGCTTGACGATATCCGCATAGCCGGACGCATCGACCTTAAAGACTTCGCCGCAATGCGGGCACTTGATCTCGTTCATAGCAGCTCCTCGATGGACGCAAATTTCAACCGCCTACACTCTACCGCGCCACGCGGACAAAAAAGGCGCCGCCGCCATAATGGCAACGGCGCCAGAACCACCACAAAGGTGCCTGTCCCCTTTATTATGAGCAGGACATTGTCAAGAGGCAAAATCGGGCCCGACCCCAACGATATGGGGTCAGGCCCTCTCCCTATACCAACCCGTCCGCGGCGACCTCGGCGTGTCTTCCCGACGCTCGTCTTCGCAGTTTATTATCCGCCCGTGGCGATCTCTCGCTGGGCAATCCGTTGCTACGGCTGAGGCTTCTACGTCGAACCGACAGTCTGTGCACGCGTGTGGCGCCCTGGGCGCTCGCAGAAAAGGGACCTGAGGTTCGCCTCAACGGCTTCGGATCAAACCGCTTCCGGGGTGATCGGCTTATGTGCGGGGGACCGGCCCCCTATGCCTCCTCGGCCATGAGGCCGACCGCCCACACCCAGCAGGCGAGCTCGCGCGCCGTGGCCACGTTCGCCTTGTTGTTGTGGACCCCGCGCGCGAGCAGCGCCTCCCGCCTCTCGACCAGCCTCCGCACGCCCTTGGCGGCATGCCTCCGGGCGCCCCGGTCCGGGGCCTGGCCCTTGGCGAGGTCCTTCGGCCGCCCCGAGCACGTCAGGTAGTGCCACGCGGCCTCGACCAGCGTCTTCCTCAGGTGCTTGTTGCCGGCCTTGGTGATCGCGCCTCTGCGGTCGCTCTCCCCGCTGGAGTGCTCGGAGGGCGTCAGGCCGACCCATGCGGCGAACGACCGGGCGTTCCTGAACCTCGAGAACTCGCCGGCCTCGAACACGAGGTCGGCGGCGGA
>CATYEN010000015.1 GCA_958405565.1 uncultured Collinsella sp.
GAGCGTCCGGCTGATAACCGGGAGGTCACAAGTTCGAATCTTGTCAGGTCCACCACTTTCTTTCGCAATAAACACCCCAGCGAGAGCCGAGTCGCCGCTGGGGTGTTTATTACTGTCTCCGTGGGGGTTTAGCTCAGCTGGGAGAGCGCGGGCTTTGCAAGCCTGAGGTCAGGGGTTCGATCCCCCTAACCTCCACCATGATGGACCTGTAGCTCAGTTGGTTAGAGCGTCCGGCTGATAACCGGGAGGTCACAAGTTCGAATCTTGTCAGGTCCACCATCAAAACTGTGAAAAGCCCTGGGGCGTTGCCTCGGGGCTTTTTTCTTACCTACTGAAAGTAGTCAAAAAACCCGTCCCAAATTAACTACTTTGATTTTGTGTGCTGTGCGAAAGATTGGGTAGTATAGCTATTCAATGCGGCGCGCTGCCGCGTGTTAACCGCTACGTACCGGAGGTGTTCCATGGTTCGCGTCGACATAGAGACCATCGTCATGGCCGCCGGTCCCGTGCCATCGCTTATCGTACTTCGTGAGCGCAGCAGCAAATCGGACTCGCCCGCGCCGCTGCGTTCCCTTTCCATTCAGACTGGTTCGTTTGAAGCTGCTGCCATCAGCCGCGGCATCGATAGCGGCCGCGCCGAGCGCCCGATCACCCATGACCTGCTGCTCGATACCGTTGACGCCCTGGGCGCCAAGCTCGAGCGCATCGAGATCGTTCGCGCCGAGCCGCCGGTGTTCTACGCGACGATCGTCGTACTGGCCGATGGCGAGGAGCGCAAGATCGACGCCCGCCCCAGTGATGCCATTGCCCTTGCCGTGCGCAGCAATGCCCCCATGTTTGTGGAGGACGACATCATGAATCGCCTGGGCACTGTTTCCACCCACGCCGAGGATGTCGACGACGAGCAGGAGTTCGAGAAGTTCGACGAGTTCGTCCATACGCTCTCCCCCGATGATTTCTAAATGTCTGGCACGCGAGCGGAGAGGTCGCTGATGGGTACCCGCGTATCGGCTGAGGCGGCGGCCATTGCGCGCGAGGCCCAGATGCGCTCGGAGGCATCCGAGGCGGCACGCATTGCCTATGTGACGCAGGCCCGCACGCTTCGCGAGCGCCGCGGCTCGTTTATCAAGATGGTTGTCGTCTCCGCCCTTGTCGCGGCAATCTGCTCGCGCCTTCGTGGTACAGTTGGTGCGCTTGGGTTTTCGATTTCAACAGGCTTGGTAATCTGGGGTGTGGTCGATGCGGTCATGCTGACCAACCAGATCAAGGTACTCGACAAGCGCGCGATGGATATGATGCGCGCCCGCGACGCTGCCGCCAAGATCGCTGCCGAGGCACAAGAACTGTAACGACGCCAGACTCGATGGGAAGGTCTAAAGATGGCACAGGATATGCAGGACGCCGGTAACGTCTCCGCCGAGCTCGACGCCATGGTGTGCGATCTGATCGGCGCGTTCTTGGACGACCTTGCCGCCGGCGAGAATCCGGGCGTAGTTGTGGCGATCGAGGACGCTGCTTCCAACCGATATCTGGCGGCGCTCGACGAAGATGGCGAGGAGGCATGCCTCGAGGCGGCCACCAACTTTATCTCCGAGCACAAGATGGGTCTTAAGGACGAGGGGCTGGGCCGCATCGCCCGCTATGCCATCGGCTACACCGGTTGTGTCGAAATTGACGGCGGCTATCACGACGCCCTGCTCGTGAGCTTCTTCGAAACCACGCTCGAGAGCGGTTTTTCGGCATACGTGCTGTATGAGGGCATGGGTGCCGGCGATGGTTTTATGTGGAGCGACCCTGA
This sequence comes from uncultured Collinsella sp., assembly GCA_958405565.1. Lineage (GTDB taxonomy): Bacteria > Actinomycetota > Coriobacteriia > Coriobacteriales > Coriobacteriaceae > Collinsella. The sequence goes on from CATYEN010000015.1 coordinate 1,799, forward strand.
ACCTGCAGGTGAGGAAACCCCTCTCATCTAAAATCGCTAAAATAAACGAGTTTTCGGTAAAAGGCTCAATATTCCCGCTGAGCGTTGTATCGCTGGGCGGGCCGCATACGCGTGCCGTTTGTATATGGATAGAAGATAGGGGAACTACATGCGCGTAGACAATCTGAGGAACATCGCCATCATCGCCCACGTCGACCACGGCAAGACGACGATGGTCGACAAGCTCCTGCGTGCCACGGACGCCTTCCGTGCCAACCAGCAGGTCGAGGACCGCGTCCTGGATTCTAACGACCAGGAGCGCGAGCGCGGCATCACGATTCTCGCCAAGAACATCTCTATCGAGTACAAGGACGTTAAGATCAACGTCATCGACACCCCGGGCCACGCCGACTTTGGCGGCGAGGTCGAGCGTGTGCTGCGTATGGCCGACGGCGCCCTGCTGCTGGTCGACGCTTTTGAGGGCCCCATGCCCCAGACCCGCTTCGTGCTGCGTCACGCTATCGACACCGGCCTTAAGATCATGATCGTTATCAACAAGATCGATCGTCCGGGCGCCAACCCCGAGAAGGCCTACAACGACTGCCTGGACCTCATGGCCGACTTGGGTGCCACCGACGACCAGCTCGAGTTTGCCATGGAGCACGTGGTCTACGCCAGCGCCATGAATGGCTTTGCCCGTCTTGACCCCAACGACGGCAACATGGACATGTATCCGCTGCTTGATATGATCATCGACGACATGCCCGCTCCCGAGGTTGACGAGAACGCCCCGCTGGCCATGCAGTGCGTGACCATTGACCACTCCAACTTCGTTGGCCGCATCGGCATCGGTCGCGTGTACTCCGGCACCATCCATCAGGGCGATCAGATCCTGGTCGTCAAGAACGACGGCTCCAGCGCCACCGCTACCGTCAAGCAGCTCTTTACCTTCGACTACCTGGGCCGCACCGAATGCCAGGAAGTCGGCGCCGGCGACATCGCCGCCGTCGTGGGCATCGACCGCACCGATATCGGCGATGTCTACACCGATCCCGAGAACCCCGTTGAGCTCGAGCCCATCGAGATCGACCCGCCGACTCTGTCCATCGTCTTTGAGGCTTCGACCTCCCCGCTCGTCGGTCGCGACGGCGACATCGTGGGCGCCCGTCAGCTCAAGGAGCGCCTGTTCAACGAGGCCGAGAACAACGTGACCATGAAGATCGAGGAGCTCGAGGACAAGAGCGGCGTCGAGGTCTCGGGTCGCGGCATCCTGCACCTGTCCGTTCTGATGGAGTCCATGCGTCGCGAGGGCTTTGAGTTCCAGGTTGGCCGTCCCCGCGTTCTGTTTAAGAAGGACGAGAACGGCAACAAGATGGAGCCCGTCGAGCAGGCCGTCGTCGAGTGCCCGGACGAGTACTCGGGCAAGGTCGTTGAGGTCTTCGGTACCTCCGGCGGCATCATGACGAGCATGGATACCTCGGGCATCGTGACGCACCTCGAGTTTAAGATCCCGACCCGCGGCATCATGGGCCTTAAGAACCGCATCATGAACGTCACCCACGGCGAGGGCGTGTTCTACCACACCTTCTTGGAGTATGGCCCCTACGCCGGCGAGATCGGCAACCGTCAGAACGGCGCCATGATCTCCATGACCACCGAGAAGGCCGTTGCCTATGCCCTGGGTACGCTGCAGGAGCGCGGCCAGCTGTTTGTTGAGCCGGGCACCGAGTGCTACGAGGGCATGATCGTGGGCGAGCGCAGCAAGGCCGGCGACATGGTCGTCAACATCGCCCGCACCAAGAACCTGGGCAACCAGCGTTCTTCGACCTCCGATATCTCCGTCCAGCTGGTGCCGCCCCGCACCTTCTCGCTGGAGGAGGCGCTGGAGTACATCGCCGACGACGAGCTGGTCGAGATTACCCCCAAGAACATCCGCCTGCGCAAGCGTCTGCTCAACGCCACCGACCGCAAGAAGGCTGCCGTCCGCGCCGGCCAGGTCAACAAATAAGCGCTGGGCTTTATAGCGACTAACAAGAAAGGGCGCCGACCGCGATGGTCGGCGCCCTTTTTGGTGCAATGGGGCTGGGTTAGTTTGCACCACAGCTGAGACGGTTGGCCCTTCGCGTGGCTTCCCAGGCAAAGTTAAGTTGTTTAAACATATGCATGAATCATTGAAATGCGACCGTTTTGATACAAAACTGTTAACAGGTAAATATCAACTGGTATTAAATTAAAAGACCTCTTTACCTGCGGTTTACATGACTGGTATCTATATTGTATTTTATGCATTGTGGCATAGACGAACCGTCTTAGAAGTTGCTCCCCAATGGGTTCTTGCAATGCGCTAGGTAGGTTCTCGTTGATGTTGGGGTTTGTGTTCGATCCGACGATTCGCCGTATTCCACACTGTGTTGTAGGAATTAGGGGACAACTATGGACACTCATCGCACTCGGCCGCTGGGTAAGGCGGCCATTGCCTTAATGCTGATTTGCCTTGCTGCCGTAGCTCTTCGCGGTGTGGTTCCCGTGCTCGCCGATGGCGTTGCCGCAGCCGACCTAATTGAGATTAACGGTGATACGGCCACGGTTACCGTTAGCTTGTATAAAGATGCCAACCACGATACTGCCCTGGGTTCTGGCGCGGTGCTCTCAACCAATACGTTCTATGGGGAGTTCGGCGCAGTTTTTAAGGCGGAGTCCAAACCGACGGTCGACAAATATACGGCTGTGTATACCTTCCCGGATGCCATCGATGTGGCAGACAATACCGGCGGCGACCTTTTGAGCGGCACTGGGAACGCTGCCACCAAAGCCGGTACATGGAGAATGGAGAAGAACAAGCTGTTCTTTATATTTGACACCGAATGGTTACAACAGTATCCGTCCGATGTGTACGTCGCTGCCGATTTTTCTTTTACTCTCGCGAATCAGAAAACGGGCTCGGGGAATTCCACCAAAGTTGATTTTCCCGGTGCTGGAGAAATCGAGATCGTGACCAAGGACGGCGACGTTACGGGAATAAAGGAAGGAAAGTTCTCGCAGGATGCCAGCGGAGTGGCAAAAGTTGCCTGGACGGTAAAGCTTAAAGTCGAGTCATATGCAACCAATGTGGTGGTCAATGACACGTTGGGGAATAACTTTTCGTTTGTTGCGGACAGCTTTAAGCTCGATGGAAATCAGCTTGAGCCCCAGCCGAAGGTTGACGGCCAGAAGGCGGAGGTGAACCTGGGAAATCTGTCTCAAGGCGAGCATGTGCTGACGTACGAAACGCTGCTCAAGTCGGATGTTTCTGCCAAAAATGCCGAATACATCAACAAACAGGATGACTCAAAGAACACGGCCGGATGGACGTGGGGTGGCTCGGATGATCGTCGGACGGGTTCTGTGACTGCTGCTCCCGGCGATTTTCGCTATGACATGATCAGTAAGTCTGACGGTTCGGGTTCGCAATCCGATATCACGTGGACGGTCACGCTCAATCAGGGTCAACTCAAAGTTGATATGAGCGGCTATAAGTTTACCGACCAATTGGACGATAAGCAGTCGTACACAGGCAGCTATACGGTTTACAAGGGCGCTTCGGGATCGGATGCTCTCGCGCCGCCGGGCAAGCTCGATTCGTCGCAGAATACCTTTACTTATACGTTTCCGACAGACCTTGCCGATAAGTATGAGACCTATCGTATTGTTTATCACACCAAGATGAACAATACGGACTCTTACGATACGGTGCGCAATACCGCAAAGGCTGACGGTAGCGTGTCCGGTTCGGATGAGGGCACGTTCTCGCCTCAACTGGTGGGTAATCCAATTACCAAGAAACTTGTGAGCGCCAAAGACGCTGCGACGACGGGCCGGGCAACATGGGAGACGAGAGTCGCGCTGAAGGCCATCGTAAATGCGGTTAACCCCGGTAAGGTGACGGTTTATGACACGTTTCAGTCGGCGTGGAAGCAGAATATCGGTGCCGACGCCGATTCCATTGTCATAACAATTGGCAGTACGGAGTTGGTCCGGGATACCGACTGGAAGCTCACGAATAATCAACAGGGCGTTAGCAATAAAAGAAACTTTGACCTGGATATTATCGTTACCGAAAAAGTTAAGAATGCCCTTAAGAACGAGGACTATGCCGTCATCAGGTATGACACTAAGTCTGATGCGCTGTCGGGCTGGTACTCGAACTTTGCATCTGTCAGTGCTGATGGGATGAATTTGCAGCGTCAGTACACCGATCCCATCGTATATGTGGTCAACCGAGAGGCAACTCCTTCGGTTGAGAAGCCGGAAAACGAAGCGACCGTTTCCTGGGATGGAAACTTTGAATGGAATGCCGTGGACGGCACATCCGAAAAGGGCGCTTGGATTGTCGACTGGACGGTTTACGCCAACCGCGTGAAGACTTCCGAGGGTGAGTGTTATGGAGCCGGAAAGCTTAGCGAACAGCCGCTGAAAATAATCGATAAGCTGCCCGATGGCATGGTCTACGTGTCCGGCTCTGCGGCGTATTCGTTATTCCAAAATCCCTACGACCAGCATACGAGCTATTACGATGGGGACAAAAACAAGACGGTGGCGGACGGTGTTAAGCTGGGCGACGATGCGGTGAAGCGAAGCGGCGACACGGTAACCTTTACCGTTCCCACCAAGGCGCTCGGAAGCTATGCCGGTTATGCCAAGCTTGTGTATCGGACGGCAGTCAAACGCGGCACGCTCGACACGTTTACAAACGAAACGAAATTAGCCAACTCTGCACGCGCTGAGTCGGGCGACAAGAGCTTTGAGACCGGTGGCGGTACCGTCACCATCAAAAATAACGTGCTGCAAAAGACCGGAGATCAGGTCTCAAACAGCAATCGCATCAAGTACACCATTTTGGTAAACGAGTCCGCGGTTGACCTTAAGAGCGACAGCGACTTCCTTGAGCTCGTCGATGTCATGGATGCTCAATGCGCACTGGTGCCGTCTTCGGTCGAGGTGTACCAACATAAAGACAAGGGCTGGAACCTGCTTGGCTCGGATGAGTACACCGTTGGTGCTGAGACCATCAAGGATCAATCTGGTGCGGCATGTACCAAGATGACGCTTAGCGTTCCTGATGAGAAATACCTTAAGGTTCAATACGAGGTTGTTCCCGCGGGCAATGCTGGCGAGACGGTTTCTCTCACGAACAAGGCCTTGCTTACGGGCGTTTGTGACGGCGAAAAGGTTCATTCAAAGAACTGGGAAATTAAAAAGGCGTCCGGAACGGCCGGTGGCAGCGGCTACGGTATCACGGTAACCAAGGTCGATGCGAGCGAAATCACAAAGAAGCTGTCGGGTGCCACGTTCACGCTCTATGAGGTCGATATGGATAAGGCTTTGGAGTCCGGCCTCGATTCTGCGAAAAAGGAATTCAATCATGCCACGACAAGCGACGACGGCACGGTGACATTCGGACCCGCTACGCAAAGGATGGAAGCTTACACGCTGTATTGTCTAGAGGAGACCAAGGCGCCGAGCGGATACAACGTTATCTCTAAACCGGTGTGGATTCTGCTCAAAGGCAGCAATGAGGACGACTATCGGAAGGCCCTTGCTAAAGCAGAAGAGCTGAAGGCAAAGGGCGTCGACATTGACAGCCCAACGCCGAGTACCAACATCACGGTCTATGATTCGCCCTACAGTGGTCAAGCTACGATTTCCGCTAAGAAGGTGCTCGAAGGTTCGACCTTGCAGGAAGGCCAGTTTGGGTTTGTGCTCAAGGATGCGAACGGTAAGGTTCTTCAGACTGGGAAGAACCTTGCGAATGGTGAAATCAACTTTGTCCTGGATTACACCAAGATAGGAACCTATGAGTACACCATCTCCGAGGTCATTCCCGAGGATGCTGAGAACAACGTCAAGGACCACATCACCTATGACATAGTTGAGCACGATGTCACGGTTAACGTGACTGTCGACAATGAGCATAAGCAGCTCGACGCCGTCGTCACATATGACAATAAATCCCAGGATCCGCCGACTTTTACCAACAAGTACTCGACCACGCTTCCCGAGGCGGGCGGGGCCGGCTTGACTATGACGTATCTGGCCGGCGCTTCTCTGCTGTGCTTTGCTGCGACATGGATGCATGCTCGTCGCCATCGTGATCTGGGTCGAGGTGGTCGCAATGAGTAAGACGCTCCGTCATATGTTGACCGTCGTGGTGATAGTCATTGTTGCCGTATTCTCTTTCGCGATTGCTCCTGGAACGGCCCGTGCTGCCGACACCGGAACCATTACGGTGGACGGTACGGTTGCGACGCGGTATGACGCGTACCAGCTCTTTTCGGCGACCGTTGTCGATGATGCCGATGCCGACCAAAAGATTGCGACTGACATAACGTGGGCGAATGACGCCGTTCGCCAGGCTGTCCTTCCCGTGCTTCATGATGCGGGGCTCGACAGCTCGGCCTCGACGGCGCAAGAGGCTGCCGAATGGATGAGTGTCGACGGGCATATGACGACCGCGCTGACGGCAAAGCTTGCCCGTGCGATTTGTAAGGCCGGGGCCGCGCCCGTGGCCCTTAACGCGGGCGCGGCGGTCGGGCTGCCCAGCGGCTACTGGCTCATCGTCGCCGACGACGACGCTATCGCCCAGGGCGAGGCCGGCACCGCGCCGATCATGGCCCTGGTGGGCGGCAGCGCCGTCACCGTCAAGCCTAAGGCCGCGACGCCCAAGGTCGCCAAGCACGTGCTGGAGGACAGCACCTCCGCATGGCAGAAGGCCGCCGACGCCACCGTGGGCGACGACCTGTACTGGCGCCTCTCGGCCACGGTCCCGGCGGGGCTCACCGCCTACGATGCCTACGCGGTGCAGTTCGTCGACGCCATGAGCGCGGGGCTCGACGCCTCAAAGGTTGCCGCGAGCATGCACGTGTACGTGGCGGCGGGGGCGGACGGCGGCTTCGACGCCGTCGCATGTGAGGGCAGCAGCGCCAGCTCGACGCCGGCTAAAGGGTGGACAGACATTACTTCACAGTGCAAGGTCTCGGTCGAGGGCAATGCCTTCACCGTGCGCACCGGCGACCTGATCGCCGCGCTCGGCGGGGTCGACGCCTTCACCGCGGGCGCCCGCGTGGTCGCCGTGTACAATGCGCCGCTGGGCGCCAACTGCAATCGAGGCGCTACCAAGGGCAACCCCAACGAGGTCTGCCTGCGTTACCCGCGCTCTCCCTTCGCCGACCAGTCCGGCGACGCCGGCTTCACCCGCACGCCGAGCGATGACGCGACGGCCTACACCTGGGGACTCAGCCTTATCAAGCGCTCAAGCTCTGATGACAAGCCCCTTGCGGGCGTCAAGCTGAGCATCACTGACGACCGCGGTCGCACGCTGGCGGCCGACGGTACGTGGACGACGGATGTCGATGCGTGTGTCGTGTCTGGCGAAGACGGACGCGTGGAACTGAGTGGCGTGGACGCGGGCGTCTATACCGTCGAGGAGGTAGCGGCGCCCAAGGGCTACACCGCCTTTGAGGACAAGCGAACGGTGACGGTTGCTGCTGACGGCCTGGACGTCAAACAGGTTGCCGTAGCGAAACCCAAGGTAACCGTGTCGGCCGAAAGCCCCTTGCGGGTTGATGCTGCCGATGCCGGGACGGGGGCGATTGAACTTTCGGTGCTCAACACCCCAAGCAAAGAAGCAAGTCGAGGCTTTATGCCCTCGACGGGAGATAGAACGTTGGTGCTGGTGGCGGCTTTGGCTGCCATCGGAGTGGTGGCTATTGTCGCCGCGCTCGTCATCAAGCGGGGAGGAGGTTGCCGTGATAAATAATTGTCCCCCCCCCCTGCTCAATGGCGTACTGTCTCCGTAGCGAGTGACGCGCAGGTCTATCGACCTGATGATCATTGGTTTTGACGAAGTTACTAGAGAATCCTCCAAGAAAGAGGACCAAACATGAAGACAACCAAGAACATCGCCCGCCTGGCAGTAACCGCCGGCCTTACCGCAGCTCTGAGCTTTGGCGGCGTCATGGCGCCAGTGACCATGGCGTTTGCTGATGGTGCCGCGAACGGTTCGGTGAATATCACGAACGTTCAGGACAACCATACCGAATTCGATGGCTATCAGATTTTTAAGGCTGATGTTGCTACGGTCGAAGGCAAGACGGTCGTGAGCAACATCACTTGGGCGAACGATGACGTAAAGAATGCCGTCGAGGGTGTTATCAAAAAAGAAGACGCGTCTTATAAGGGGACGACTGCGCAAGATGCTGCAGACTGGATCACGAATAAGGTACAGGGGACCAGTGATACATTTCGCGTCAGTCCTGACAGCATTGCCTATAAGATTGCTGCTGCTGTAGACGATCTTACTGAGAAAAAAACAACGACCAGTGGTACTGCCTCCGATCTTGAGCATGGTTACTGGCTCTTTGTGACCAAGGCTGACACTATTAATGAGGGCGAGGCCGGTACGTCCCCCATCTTCACTGTCGTGGGAGACACGCCCGTTAACGTCACCGAGAAAACTGGCATCCCCACCGTTGAGAAGAAGATTGTAAGCGATAAAAACGGCAAGGAGTTCGATGCCGCCGATTCCCAGATCGGCCAGGACGTGACGTACAACCTCTACGGCACAGTCGCCGAGAACTTCGACAAGTACGAGACGTATTTCTACGAGTTTTCCGACCAGATCTCCAAGGGCCTGACGCTGCAGAAGAATAGCGCCAAGGTCTATCTGTATGCTTCGGATACGGCGGCGAAAGCTGATCCGAAGCATAGAAATAATACGGGAACGGACATTACGAACGCCTTTACCGAGGTGTCCTCTAATGCTGATCCATCTGACGGTAGCGTAACGACGACATGGACTTGCAACAACCTTAGAACTATCCAAGGTGTGACCATCACGGAGAATTCTTGCATCGTTGTCTCTTATGCGGCGCAGATTAATAAGGACGCGGTTGTTGGTTTAAATAACAACCAAGAGGGTAACCCCAACACCGTAACGCTTTACTACTCGAACAACCCCATGACCACTGACCATGGTCAAACCGTTCCCGATACGGTCAGGGACTACACCTACGGCCTTAAGATCAACAAGGTTGACCTGGGTACCGAGAAGGCGCTCGACGGTGCCAAGTTCACTATCCAGGCTACTGGGGTGGACGACGTCGCGTCCGATAACTTATACGTGCAGAATGACGGGTCTCTCGGTGAAAAACCTTGGGAATTTGCAACCACCAACGGCGTCATCAAAGTCACTGGTCTTGACGCCGGTGTGTATACCGTAACGGAGACTTCTGCTCCCGACGGTTACACCGCGGTTGACTCCTTCACTTTCGAGATCAAGGCGAGCATGAATGACGATGATCCGAATGCGGGCCTTACCAACCTTACTCATAAGCTTAATGCTAACAACCAAGAGGACAAGGTCATTGCCGGCCTCACCGATAAGGATGCCGGTGACAACAGGCTGACGGCGAAGTCCAACTCGGAGATAGATGATGAGGGCTACTACAACATCACCGTTGGCAACACCAAGCAGATTGGCCTCCCGCTGACCGGTCTTAACGGCGTGACGTTTACTTGGATTGCTGGTGGCGCGGTGCTGTGCATTGGCGTGGCGCACCTTATCCGCAGCCGTAAGCGTGACGAGGGCTCTGAGGAGTAATCGTTCGCCTCGAATATCAACACGAGACATGAAAAAGCGGGGCACCCGGTCGAATGTGATCGGGTGCCCCGCTTCGTTTGTTGGTGCAAAGTAACCTGACCCCTTTGTGGCAGTTGGCTGCTAGGCGGTGGGGAGTCCTGGCATGTTGGAGGTCTGCTGGGGCTTGAGGTGGGCGTTGCGCCAGATGATCTGGATAACGTAGCCGAGCGTGAAGACAAAGGCCACGCCGCTGATGAAATCGCCTACGAGGGGGATTGCCGTAAGCGCGCCTGCGATCACGCCGCCGGCGGCTGCCATGGCGTAGCGGTTCTGGCTGTGTCCGACCATGCGGGCGATTGCGCACCCCGCAAAGGCGCTCGACACCAACGCGATGCCGATAACGCCGCACAAGAGGGCTCCGGCAAGCGACAGTCCGGCGATCGAGATGATCAGCAGTAGGACGGCGGGGACGATAGCGACCGTGCCCAGAAGACCGCTCACCCACAGGGGCGCGGGGTGCTGGTGGAGCATTCCGGCGGCGCTGGCGGTCGCGCGCGGAAAGACGAGCTCGAGCAGCAGAGCGATGAAGCAGGTCGAGAGCGCTGCGGCGACGATACCGCCGATGACATCGTTAACGGTGGAAGTATCTTCGTTCTCGGTGTGGTCGATCTTGAGGGCACCGACCTCGGCTCCCGCGGCACGCTCGGGGTCCTCGGAGACGTGCGCGTTCACCGTGCCGGTGATGCGGGCGTTCTTGCCCAAGATGAGCTTGTCGGCCCAGACCTCGACATCGCCCTCGACGGTGCCATCGATGGTCACCGTGTCGCCCGCAAGCGCTGCCGACTTGGTGGAACCGCGCAGGGCAACCGTCTCGCCTATTGCATAGAAGCAGTTGGCGGTGCTGTCGGAATTGAGCACGACATGCTGACCGACGACCGTGACGCTGCCATCAACCGTAGTCTTGGCAATATCGATGGTACGCGCCGCAAGACGAATCGCGCCGCCTACCGTGCAGTCGCGAATTGAGAGGGTATCGCCCGCAGCGATGATATCGCGGTCGATGGAGGTGTCGTCCAGGTTGAGGCTCTGACCTGCCCAGTACAGGTCACCTTCGACGCCGGACGGAGTGGCGTCATTGTCGGTCGCAAGTACGTTGCCTGCGGTGTCCGTGCCGGCAAGAGCCGTAGCGGGAAGTGCGGTGAGCGCCAGAGCGATGAGCGCGAATAGGATGGTGATGCGGCCCCACGCTTTACGGCGCTGGGTCGACGGGAGTTGATTGTGGGGCATAGTGAATCCTTCGTCAGATGCTCGATATGCACCTAACAGGGTACCCAACGCGTGGGCGCTCTAAAAGAACCTCTCGGTTGCATTTCGAAGGATGAGTCCGCGCCACCTACTTTTTACGGTGCAAGAAGCGTGCGATGTCCTCTTCGGTGGGGCTTTTGATGTCAAAACGCAGCGACAGCCAGCGCAGCCCCATGGTTACCGCAACGCATACGATCAACGCGGTGATGTTGCTGACGACGCCGCTCATGACAAGGCATACATAGCTCGCCGAGCCGGCGATGGCTGCGATGGCATAGAAGTTGGTGCGCTGGAAAATGCCCGGCACCACGCCCATAAAACTGTCGCGCAGCATGCCGCCGCCCACCGCGGTGAAAAAGCCCATCATGATGCACACCGCCGGCGCAAAGCCGTAGACCAGCGCCTTGTCTGCTCCGGTGGCGGCGTAGATGCCGACCGAGATGATGTCGAGCAGGGGAATGAGTTTTTCGGGTTTGTCGACGATTGCCGGGAAAATATAGATGATGGCTGCCGTGGCAATGGAAAGCGGGAGCGCCATCGGCTGGTTGAGGATGTAGACGTTGCCCACCTGCAGCGTCATGTCGCGTAAAAGACCGCCGCCCAGGCCACAGACCACGGCAAGCGCGACCGCGCCCACCAGGTCGAGCTTGTGCTCGCGCGCAACCAGCACGCCCGAGATCGATGCAGCGACAACAGCGAACATCTCGAGCCAAAACGGAATAGCGACCATGGCATCCGTGGCGTGTGAGGTAACGGTCATAGCGGCGACGACGGGCAAGATGGGGTCCTTTTGGTTGCGGGTTTAGACAATGCCCGTACATAGTACATGGTTGGCGGGCGTGGTGACCCTATTGCTCGGTAAACGGTTGGATGCGACGTGAGTGAAGGCCGCAAAACATGTACGTCAGCCTCCAAAAACGACATTTTTCGACATCTTTGGAGGCTGACGTACATGTTTGGATTGAGCTCACAGCATGAGTGAGTTGATTTACTCACATCCGGTATATTCCCCCACTTCAACGGACATAAGAGTTGGATACCGGCTCAGAGCGAGAGGCCCTCAATGGATACCCCTGTTCTCATTTCGCATAAAACCGCATGGCTTGTCCATCATGCACCCCGGAATTTGGTTCAGTCTCTTGCGCGGCACGACTACCAGATAGGCGCACGAGGGATCTCCACCCAGCAACGCGTTGCGCGCATACGACAGGCCCTTACCGACTGCGGCATTCCGTCCGATATGCTCAAGACTATCGATATCTCGGTTGTATTCGAATTCGAGCGAATTCGCACCAAAGGCGTCATTTGCCACATTCTTGGACAAAACCTTCCCTACGAGCATATTGACGAGTTGACGCCCGGAATCTTCATCGCCGACGAAGCCTTTACCTTCGTGCTCGCTGCCGAGTGGATGGATAAGATCGAATATCTCGAGTATGGCTATGAAGTTTGCGGCGATTATCGCATGGGGCTCAATCCCGCCGACCCTTATACCGAACAACCAGCCACCACTTCCAAGGGTGAAATAACCGAACTGCTCGATCGGCACCCCGGCAAACCCGGTGCCGCACGTGCACGGCTCGCGCTCAGGCACATCTACGATCACTCGGCCTCGCCTATGGAGACCGCTTCGGCAATCGCCCTCTCGCTCCCAACAAGCGAAGGCGGCGTTGGCATCCGAGGTATCGAACTCAACAAACCGCTCGAGATTCCTCAACGTCTCTGGCATTGCGCCAAAGCTCGAACGCTCAAAATCGATGCGCTTGTTACCTACAAGCGCAGGGAGCTCGGTATCGAATATAAGGGCGGCTTTCACGACGAGGTCAAGCGCAAGGGGGCGGATGCGGAACGAGAGGCAGTTCTCTCCCAAATGGGATATCGAATCGTTACGCTCACTTCGGCTCAGTTCAGCAGTCAGCTCGCCTTTCACCGCGCCATGAACAACATTCGCGAAGCGCTCGGCATGCCTCGCTGTACCGACACCGGGTACCAGAGAAAACAAAACGAACTACGCAAGGCGCTTATCCGCAACTGGAAAGGCATGCGAGACGAGGAGACACCTTCCGAATAGCGCCACTCCCATGAGCTCAATCCAAACGTGTACGTCAGCCTTCAAAGATGTCGAAAAGTGTCGGTTTTGGAGGGTGACGTACATGTTTTTGAGGGAGGGGCGGGTTCGAATCCCTCCTCCTGCGCCGTATTTGCTTGAAGATGACTCGATAACAAAAAAGCTCCCATTGCTGGGAGCTTTCTCAACCAAAATGGCGGAGGAGGAGGGATTCGAACCCTCGTGACCTTATACAGGCCAAACGGTTTTCGAGACCGCCGCATTCAACCACTCTGCCACCCCTCCGCGTGGGGTAAAAACAAAGCAGGCTCGAAGGCCTGCTTTGGAATTAACTGGCGGAGAGTCAGGGATTTGAACCCTGGAGACGCTTTTGACGCCTACACGATTTCCAATCGTGCTCCTTCGGCCACTCGGACAACTCTCCGTTAAATGCGAAAGTCAGTATACACGAGGAATCGCAAAGTGCAAACAGAAAAGTTGGCATTTTTTAAAACGCTCGGCCGCGCTTGGCGTTGCAGTGGGGTTTGAGGTGCCAAAAAACGGCTTCCGACCAGCGTGGTTGATCAACTCAATTGTTCAAAAGGGGTATTCATAAGCGACTTGGCAATGAATTTTTTAAAAATCTTTGGGTGGTGCTGTGGACCACTGGTATGCATTTTGCGACCACAGCCTTGTGCCCGTTGACCTGCGGCTTGGCTCAGCTTGTCCCCACGGCACCGTATCTTGTCAACAGATCCGTCAAGCTTTTGGTCAGCATTTGGTTGGAATGCGCATGAAACGTCGTGTGAGTATGGGCATATGTGGAGGTCATGAGGTTGTAGCTGCATATTCTTGCAGCCTAGGAGGTTGAAAGATATTATTACCAAGTCTTTTCCTGCTTCAGGCGCACCTTCACGACCTGAAGCCACATTTGCCCAGAGGAGGTGACAATATGAAGGCTTATGAACTGCTGTTCTTTGTTGACCCGTCGCTCGACCCCGAGACTCGTCTCGCTGTTATGAAGCGTATCGATACCACGATCGCTGAGGGCGCTGGCAAGGTCGACTCCGTTGACGAGTGGGGCAAGCGCAAGCTCGCCTACGAGATCAACGACCTCACCGATGGTGACTACACCCTCATCAACTTCCACGCAGATCCTACCCAGATCGCCGAGCTTGATCGCGTCCTGCGCATCACCGACGCTGTGGTCCGCCACATGATCGTCCGTCGCGACGACCAGGAGTAAGACTGTCGTTTTGGACTGGGCTTGTGCCCCAAGAGGAAGTAGTGAGTTATGAGCATCAATCGAGTGAACATCACCGGTAACCTCACCCGCGATCCCGAGCTGCGCGCCACCGCCGGCGGAACCCAGGTTCTGTCCTTTGGTGTCGCCGTGAACGATCGTCGCCGCAACGCGCAGACTGGCGAGTGGGAGGACTATCCCAACTTTGTCGACTGCACCATGTTCGGTACCCGCGCCGAGGCCGTGAGCCGTTTCCTGGCAAAGGGAAACAAGGTCGCGATCGAGGGCAAGCTGCGCTACAGCTCTTGGGAGCGCGACGGCCAGCGCCGGAGCAAGCTTGAGGTCATCGTCGATGAGATCGAGTTTATGAGCTCCCGTGGTGGCCAGGGTGGCTACGATCAGGGTGGTTACGCCCCCGCAGCTCCCGCGCCCGCAGCACGTCCTGCCGCACCGGTGGCTACGCCGCCCGCGGTCGACGTCTACGATGAGGACATCCCGTTCTAAGGGTTGTTCACCTATTTTTGAGTGAGAGGCTGCTTCGGTTCGCCGAAGTTGCCAAATGAAAGGTATTTTGACATGGCTAATGATTTTTCTGCACGTCAGCCGCGTCGTAAGTACTGCCAGTTCTGCAAGGAGAACACTGAGTTCATCGACTATAAGGACACTCAGCTTCTCCGTAAGTACATGACCGACCGTGGCAAGATCAAGCCCCGTCGCGTCACTGGCGCTTGCACGCAGCATCAGCATGACATCGCCAACGCCATCAAGCGCGCCCGCGAGATGGCTCTCCTGCCGTACACCGTCCCCGTGGTTTCCTCTCGTGGCAACCGCGACCGCGGCTAAGAAGGGAGACGCATCATGAAGGTTATTCTTCTCGATGAGATCAAGGGCAAGGGCGGCGAGGGTGACGTCGTAGAGGTCGCTCAGGGTTACGCTGAGAACTTCCTGTTCCCCAAGAAGCTCGCTGTTGCCGCCACCAAGGGCAACCTCAAGCAGCTTGACGAGCGTCGCAACAACATCGCCAAGCGCGAGGCCGTCCGTCTGGCTACCGCCAACGAGACCAAGGCTGCCTTCGAGGGCAAGACGGTCACCGTTGACGTCAAGGTCGGCGACGAGGGCATCCTCTTTGGCTCCGTTACCGCCGCTATGATCGCTGACGCCATCAAGGCTCAGCTCGGTATGGACATCGACCGCAAGCGCGTCGAGCTCGGTAAGCCCATCAAGGTTGCCGGTGCCCACACCGTTGCCATCTCGCTGTACCGCGAGATCAAAGCCGAGGTTGTCGTTCTCGTCGGCGTTACCGCCGAGGAGCTCGCTGCCGAGGCTGAGGTCGAGGAGGCCGCTGAGGTCACCGAGGCCGAGACCGCCGAGGTCGAGACTGAGGCTGCTGCCGAGTAGCATTTGCTGCAACGCAACAATCTTGTTCTAAGAAGGGCGCTCTGGGAAACCAGGGCGCCCTTTTGTTTTTTGCGCTGAGTGAGTGCCATGGTGAACGTTGCGTCGAAGTCCTATATACAGGACCGTTCATCCGTTTGGTTCGGTGATGATTGGCGGCGCGCGGCGCGTTTTGGAACTGTGGCTGATACTATGGATGCTCGCAAGCGATATGAATGAGGATGCTCATGGCATATGACGATAGGGAGACCGGGCTGACGGTTGAGGACCGCGGCTCCAAGTTGGGTCTTCCCCAAAACCAAGATGCAGAGGCCAATGTACTGGCCGCTATGCTGCTATCGCCCGAGGTGGTCGAAGAGGCCCAGGTCGAGCTGCAGCCCGATGACTTCTACCGGCCCATTCATAAGACCATCTATACCGCGATGGTCGATATGTACAACAGCCGCATTCCCATCGACTCCATCTCGCTGATCGATTACCTGCGAAGCATCAACAAGCTTGATGCCGTGGGCGGCGAGGCCTACATTTTGGAGTTGATGGGTCAGACCCTGTCGCTCGTCAACTGGCAGCACCATGCCGCCATCGTTCGCCGCGATTCGATGCTGCGTGAGCTGATCGGCGCCACCAACGAGATCAACGCGCTGGCCTATAACGCTCCCACCGATACCAAAGAGGTCGTGGAGCTAGCCGAGAGCAAGCTGCTCAAGGTTACGGCGCGCGAGGTCAAGTCGAGCTACAAGACGCTGACCGAGTTTATGGTCGAGGCCTATAACGAGGCCGAGGAAGTGTGCCAGGCTGGTGGCCAGGCTGCGGGCGTGCCCACGGGCTTCCCGTCGCTCGACCGCATGCTCATGGGTTTCCGCGAGGGCCAGCTCATCATCATCGGCGCCCGCCCTGCTGTGGGTAAGACGTCGTTCGCCCTGAATCTGGCGCTCAACGCTGCCGCCGCTGGTTATACCGTCGGCTTCTTCTCTCTGGAGATGTCGGGCAAGGAAATTGCCCAGCGCCTGATTTGCGCCTACGCCATGATCTCGATCAGTGACTTCCGCATGGGCCGCATTAGCCCCGAGCAGTGGGCCAATATCAACGAGGCCACGCAGACCTTGTCCAAGCTCGATATTCTGATTGACGATACGCCCGGCACCACAGTGACCGAGATTCGCGCCAAGAGCCGCCGCATGCTCCATAACAAGGAGAAGGCAATCATCATCCTGGACTACCTGCAGCTGGTGAGTCCTCCGCCGGGACGCCGCTCCGAGAGCCGTACCGTCGAGGTTTCGGAGATGTCGCGTGGTCTGAAGATCATGGCTAAGGAACTCAAGATCCCGCTCATCGCACTATCGCAGCTCTCGCGTCAGGTCGAATCCCGTACTGGCAAGCGCCCGCAGCTTTCCGACCTTCGTGAATCGGGCTCCATCGAGCAGGACGCCGATATCGTTATGTTTTTGGACCGCTCCGCCGACGAGGCCGAAGCCTCGCGCGACGATCGACCCGACGAGGGCGTTACGCGTATCGTCGTGGCCAAGAACCGTTCGGGCCCGATCGGCGACGTCGACCTGATGTTCCTGCCGGCATCCACCAAGTTCTATGAGCTTGATGGGGCACATGCCGAGGAGTAGGACAGGCGCCCGTTGCACGGGTATACTGGGAATGTTTTGTGCTTCTGCGTGCCGGCGTGGCGCGTAGACAGTCCATGAATGTAAGGAGTAAACATGCCGTCAACCGTTTTGGTCGGTGCCCAGTGGGGCGATGAGGGCAAGGGTAAGATTTGCGACCTGGTCGCCGGCGACTTTGATGCCGTCGTGCGCTACTCGGGCGGCAACAACGCCGGTCACACCATCGTCGTCAACGGCAAGAAGTACGGCCTGCACCAGGTGCCCTCCGGCATCATGTATTCCGACCACGTGTCGGTGATCGGTAACGGCTGCGTCGTCAACCCCAAGGTTGTCCTTGAGGAGATCGACATGTTCGAGGCCGACGGCATCACCACCAAGAACCTCAAGATTAGCGGCAATGCGCATGTCATCATGCCGTACCACATCGATCTGGATGGCGCCTTTGAGCAGAAGCTCGGCAAGAAGAACATCGGTACCACCAAGCGCGGTATCGGTCCGTGCTATCAGGACAAGATGGCCCGCATTGGTCTGCGCATGCAGGACATGCTGGACGAGGTGCTGTTCCGCGACAAGCTGGAGACCGCTCTCGCCCGCGTGAACCCTGAGCTCGAGCTCATCTACAACCTGCCCGCCTACACCGTGGACCAGATTTGCGACGAGTACCTGCCCATGGCCGAGCGCCTGCGTCCCTACATCACCGAGACGAGCCTGCTGCTCAACAACATGATCGATGAGGGCAAGGACCTGCTGTTTGAGGGTGCCCAGGCGACGCTGCTCGACATCGACCACGGCACCTATCCGTACGTGACGTCCTCCAACTGCACCGCCGGCGGCGCCATTACCGGCTCCGGCGTGGGCATGAAGAACGTCGACCGCGTGCTGGGCGTCATGAAGGCCTATATCACCCGCGTCGGTTCGGGCCCCATGCCCACCGAGCTTTCCTATGAGTCCGAGGCCGGCCACACGCTGACCGAGGAGGGCTATGAGTACGGCGTGACCACCGGTCGCCGTCGTCGCTGCGGCTGGTTCGATGGCCCCATCGCCAACTACGCCTCGCGCGTCAACGGCCTCACCGATATCGCCCTGACCAAGCTCGACGTGCTTTCGGCTTTCGACACCATCAAGGTGTGCGTGGCCTACGACGTCGATGGCGAGCGCTACACCAGCGTGCCCGAGCATCAGGTGCGCTTTGAGAACGCCAAGCCCATCTACGAGGAGCTCCCCGGCTGGAAGTGCGACATCACCGGTTGCCGCAGCTTTGACGAGTTGCCGCAAGAGGCTCAGGACTACGTGGCGTTTATCGAGGATCTGGCACACACCCGCGTGACGTTCATTGGCGTTGGCGCCGGTCGCGAGCAGATCATCAACCGATTCTGGAAGTAATCGGGACTATTTGGTTATTGCGATATACCCCTTTGCAGCCCGGACGGGCGGCCGAGGGGTATATTTGCTTGCAAAGGGCTCGCGCGGAGCGGGCCATTCATCCATAGAGGAGGCACCCTTGAAGGCGGACACTCAAACCATCGACATCCTGTTGTTGGGCAGCGGCGGCCGTGAGCATGCTTTGGCAGCTAAGCTCGCAGCATCACCGCGCGCCGGCAAGCTCTACATCGCGCCGGGCAACGGCGGCACCGCGAGCTGCGGCGAGAACGTTGTTCTCGACGACTGTGATCCTGCGGCCGTGGCGGCGTTTGCGCAGAGCCACGGATGCGGACTCGTGGTAATTGGCCCCGAGGCTCCGCTCGTGGCGGGCGTGGCCGACGCCGTGCGCGCGGCGGGCATTCCCTGCTTTGGCCCGGGTGCCGAGGGCGCCCAGATGGAGGGTTCCAAGCTGTTCTCCAAGCAGCTCATGGAGCGCGCCGGTATCCCGACGGCAGCCTACGGCTCGTTTACCGACGAGGCTTCGGCTCTCGCCTACGTGCGCGAGCAGGGCGCTCCGCTGGTCGTGAAGGCCGACGGCCTTGCCGCGGGCAAGGGCGTTATCGTGGCGACCGAACTTGAGCAGGCCGAGGAGGCCGTGCGCGAGTGCTTTGGCGGCACCTTTGGCGATGCCGGCAATACCGTGGTCATCGAGGAGATGCTGACCGGTCCCGAGTGCTCGCTGCTGGCCTTTACCGACGGCAAGACCGTGCGCCCCATGGCCACCTCGCAGGACCACAAGCGCGCGCTCGAGGGTGACAAGGGCCCCAACACCGGTGGCATGGGTGTCTACAGCCCGGTGCCCATCGTGACCGACGAGGAGCACGCCACCATGGTGGCGGTCATGGAGCAGACCGTGGCTGAGCTCGCTGCCGAGGGCATCGACTACCGCGGCTGCCTGTACGGCGGCTTTATGCTCACGCCCGCCGGCCCCAAGGTGCTGGAGTTCAACGCCCGCTTTGGCGACCCCGAGACGCAGGTCGTGCTGCCGCGCCTTAAGAACGATCTGGTCGAGGTCATGCTGGCCTGCGCCAACTGCGAGCTCGATCAGATTGAGCTCGACTGGCGTGACGAGTGGGCCGTGGCCGTTGTCCTGACGAGCGCGGGCTATCCCGGCAGCTACGAGAAGGGCAAGGTCATCACCGGTATCGAGGACGCCGAGGCCATGGAGAACGTGACCGTGTACCATGCCGGCACCGCCGTGGTGGACGGTCAGCTTGTGACCAACGGTGGCCGCGTGCTTGCCGTGACCGCTCTGGGTGACACGTTCGAGAACGCTCGTAACCTTGCCTACGAGGCCTGCGAGAAGATTGATTTTGAAGGCAAGACCCTGCGTCATGACATCGGTCTGCGCGCGCTGCGCGGCCGCGACGCCTGGGATGCCTAAAGTCCGAGAGGGATGAGACGGATGGACGAGAAGAACGAAGAGCTCGTGGACGCGCAGATCGTCGAAGAGGACAGCCGCATGTATGGGCACGCCGAGGGCGAGCCTGGTGGCGAGGTCGCTGACGAGCCGGTGCTGGTGCTGGGCGATGACGACCCACACGATGCCGAGCTGCACGAGAAGATTCTTTCGGAGGAGTGTGCCTGGAAGGGCAAGATCCTCGACGTCCACCGTCTTGAGGTTGAGCTGCCCAACGGCCATCGCAGTGCCCGCGATGTGATTCGCCATCCGGGTGCGGCGGCCGTGGTGGCACTGACCGAGAGCGGCAAGATCTTGCTGGTGCGTCAGTACCGCACCGCCATCGACCGCGTGACGGTCGAGATTCCCGCCGGCAAGCTCGACCCGGGCGAGGATCCGCTCGATTGCGCCAAGCGTGAGCTGCACGAGGAGACGGGCTTTAGGGCCGGTCGCATTCGCTTTTTGACGTCGATTGTCACGACCTGTGGCTTCTGCGACGAGATCATTCACATCTACCTAGCTACGAAGCTCGAGTTCGACGCGCCCAACCCCGATGATGACGAGTTTGTCAACGTGGACCTGGTGCCGCTGCACGAGTTGATCGACGCCGTACTCGACGGCAAGATCGAAGACGCCAAGACCGTCGTGGGCGCCTTGGCCTGCGACAGTATCGCTCACCGACTAGGCGGGGCAGAGCTGTAACGAGCGGGGATGATCCCGCAGGTTTGTATAAGTCAGCGAAAGTGCCCCACTTGAGGCAAGGTGGCCTGAAAGAGGAGGGAAGCGTACGGATGTACGCGACCGACGATTGAAGGCCAGATTGTCCAAATGGGGCACTTGCAGCGTCGAGATGAAACGCGGTTTGGTAAAACCGCGTAAGGTGATTATGCTGAAGAGGTTTTTGTCTTACTACAAGCCCCAGATGGGGCTTTTTGTTGCCGATACTGTTTGTGCTCTGGTGCTTGCTGCCATTGACCTGGCGTTTCCTATCATTCTGCGCAATCTGACCGGCGGGCTCTTCACCCAAGGCCAGGCTGCCATTATGCAGGCGCTCGGCATGATTGCGGTGGGCCTGGTACTGATGTATGCCATCCGTTGCGCCTGCCGCTACTTTGTGAGCTATTGGGGTCATGTGATGGGCGCGCGCATGGAGTCCAAGATGCGCGAGGACCTGTTCGATCAGTATGAGCGCTTTAGCTTTGCGTATTTCGATCGCAACAGCTCGGGCGATATGATGAGCCGCGTCGTCAACGACCTGTTCGACATCTGCGAGGCGGCACATCACGTGCCCGAGTGGATTATCATCTGCGGCATCGAGATTATCGGCTCGTTTGTGATTCTGTTTACCATCGCGCCGGTGCTGGCGCTTGCCATGGCTGTGGTGACGGCGGCGTTCGCGGTCATCATGTTTTGGCAGAACATGCGCATGCGCGAGGTCTTTAGCGACAACCGCAAAAAGATCAGTGGCATCAATGCGCAGCTGCAGGATTCGCTGGCTGGCATGCGTGTGGTCAAGAGTTTTGCGAATGAGGAGACCGAGCGCTCCAAGTTCCGCGCCTCCAACAATCGCTATCTCTCGTCCAAGGAGAACATGTATCACGCCATGGGCGTCTACACCGCGACGTATGGCCTGCTCTCGGGCGTGCTGTACGTGATCGTGGTGCTGCTGGGCGGTTGGTTGGTGGCTCAGGGCGAGCTGCAGGCGGTCGACATGGCGACCTTCGCACTCTATATTTCGCTGTTCTGCACGCCGCTCGAGACGCTCGTCAACTCGGCCGAGATGTATCAGAAGGCCATTGCCGGGTTTAAGCGCATGGACGAGGTGCTTTCGACTGCGCCGGATATTCAGGATAAGCCGGGCGCCGCGGACCTGCAGGTGACCGCCGGCGCTGTTGAGTATCGCGACGTGTGCTTTAGCTACGAGGATGTTGAGCTGGGCGAGGCCGGTGCCGATGAGCGGCCCGTGATCGACCATATGGACCTGTCCATCAAGCCCGGTCAGACCATCGCACTGGTCGGCCCCTCTGGCGGCGGTAAGTCCACGACCTGCTCGCTGCTGCCGCGCTTTTATGACGTGGCCGCCGGATCCATTCGCATCGACGGTCAGGACGTGCGCGATGTGACGCAGCAGAGCCTGCGCCGAGCCATCGGCCTGGTGCAGCAGGACGTCTACCTGTTCGATGGCACGATTGGCGAGAACATCGCCTACGGCAAGCCGGGTGCCACGGCAGAAGAGATCGCCGAGGCCGCCCACCGCGCCAACATCGACACCTTTATCGAGTCGCTGCCGCAGGGCTACGATACGGTGGTGGGCGAGCGCGGCAGCCGTCTTTCGGGCGGGCAGAAGCAGCGCGTCGCCATTGCTCGCGTGTTTCTCAAGAACCCCAAGATCCTTATCTTGGATGAGGCGACGAGCGCTTTGGATAATGAGAGCGAGGAGGCGGTGCAGGAGTCGCTTGAAGAGTTGGCGCGCGGCCGCACCACGATCATCATCGCCCATCGTCTGTCGACCATTAAGCATGCCGACGAAATCGCGACCGTTGAGCATGGTCGCGTTGTGGAGCGTGGCACGCACGAGGAGCTTCTCGCACGTGGCGGCACCTATGCCCGTTACTATCGAATGCAGTTCGAAGGTGCGCGTGCGCACGAGCTCGACTGATTGATATGACAGGAAGTTTATGGCTGATAAGAACCCTTTGACTCCGGAAGAAGTGACGGAGTTATTCTCCGAAATCGACGCATCCGGCGTCTTGGATCCTACGCTCGCCAAAAAGCGTACCGAGCGCATGCGCGAGAAAGAGGCGGCGGTCAAGCGCGGCGACAAGGCGACGCTGGCGCGACTGCGCAGCGAGGATCGCGCGAGTCAGGCAAAACATATCGACCCGTTGTCCGAGGACGACCCCTCGGGCTCGCAGGTGAGCCATACCATTACAAAGACCGCCATGGCCGTGGTCATCGGCATCCTGGTACTGATCGTGGGCATGCAGATCGGCTACGGCGTGATGCGCCGTCTGAACACTGCCAACCTGTCCGAGAGCGTTTCGGTCGATACCGTTTCTACAGCACTCAAGGGTGGACTCGAGTGGGGTAACGGCTTTACGCAGTTCCCGCTCGACTTTACCGTCGATGAAGCCGATGAACGTACGGGCACGGTCGAGGTAACGGTGTTGGACACATCGTCTGCCAACGAGCTTGAGCTGCTGTCCAACGGGCAGATCCAGGCCGCGGCACTTGCGACCAACGCGCTGCTCAACGATAAGATCGACCGCGTGGTGTACAACGTGCACGCCTATATCGATGAGGACAGCAATATCCAGCATGATTCCTTCTTTGGCATGTTCCCCGCGAGGGGCCATCAGAGCGCCATTTTGACGTTTGTGTGGACCAAGAGCTCGTCAAATGCCACGAGCATCGACTGGAAGATGCGTATCGTGAGCATGGACGACACGATTGCCGAGCGCATCCAAAAGCAGGTGAACTCGGTGTCGTCACTGATTGAGGACCCGGCGGTAAGCCAGACCAAGATCACGGAAGAAAAGGCCGAGCGCGACTTGGAACATCGCCTGCACGGTCGCGAGATCTTCCGCGGTGGCAAGCCCGACCGCACACCGTCCGATCTGCTGGAACAGGACAAGAAAAAGTAAGAGGCCATCATCCCGCGTGAGTCACAAGCCCACGCGGGATGATTTTTCTGGGACGGGGATTAATAAATCATTATGCATAGAAAGTCATAATTATCATTTCGTAAACATTTCGATGAAATTAACGCCATGGCGCATGCTTGCGGTTACAATACCGCGAGGCCTAACTACCAACCTTTAAGCCGGTCCCGTGAGACCGGGAAGGAGAACTATGGCGAACAACCATACCGCGGGCACTGCTGCCCGCACCTTCGCGCCCAGCGAGCTTTGCCAGCGTATGCTGGCCAAAACCAGCAAGGGCACCTGCGGTCCCTGCATCCTGTATCTTGAGGATGGGACCATTTTTTATGGACGTGCATGCGGCGCCGAGGGCACCGCGACCGGCGAAGTCTGCTTCAACACCTCGCTCGAGGGCTACTTTGAGGTCATGACCGACCCGAGCTATGCCGGCCAAATCGTAACCATGACCTATCCGCAGATCGGTAACTACGGTATCGACGAGACCGACGTCCAGTCGGCCTTCCCCGGCGACGCCGCTCGCCCCGCGAGCGCTCCGGCCATGCGCGGCATGATCGTGCGCGACATGTGTGCCACGCCTTCTAACTGGCGCTCGGCTGTCAGCGTGCCGGAGTATCTGCGTGCCCACGGCATCGTCGCCATCGAGGGTGTCGATACCCGTGCCCTGGTGCGCCACCTGCGCGACAACGGTTCCAAGATGGGTATTATCTCGACCGAGATCTTCGATGTCGATGAGCTTGCCGAGCGTCTGGCCGCAGCACCCACGCTGGTGGGCGAGAACCTGGTCAAGACCGTGAGCTGCCCTGAGCCTCACGAGTTCGCAGCCGCCGATCTGCCCGCCACGCATGACTTTGCACTCGCGGAAGCCGCTCCTGCCCGCCACAAAGTGGTCGCTTATGACTGCGGCGTGAAGCGCGGCATTCTGGAGGGTCTCGTCCGCGCCGGCTGCGACCTCACCGTCGTGCCGTGGGACACGCCCGCGAGTGAGGTTCTCGACATGAATCCCGACGGCGTCTTTTTGTCTAACGGCCCCGGCGACCCGGATGCCGTGGTGGAGACCTACGAGCAGGTGCAGCGGCTGATCGGCAAGGTGCCGGTCTTTGGCATTTGCCTGGGTCACCAGATGATCAGCCTGGCCTGCGGCGCTCAGATGGAAAAGCTTAAGTTCGGTCACCGCGGTGGCAACCAGCCGGTTATGAACCTGGTGAGCCGCCGCGTGGAGATTACCGCGCAAAACCACGGTTTTGGTCTGCTGTTCCCCAGCTTGGGCAAGTTGATTCCCGAGCTTTCCGGCGGCGAGGCCGAGCATGCGGCCGATGGCGATCTGCGCACCTGGGTGCGCCGCGGCATCGCGCCGGTCGTGATGAACGAGCGCTTCGGCCGCATTCGCCTGACGCACGTGAACCTCAACGACGGCACCGCCGAGGGCATCCAGCTGCTCGACGCCCCGTGCTTCTCGGTCCAGTACCACCCCGAGGCCTCGCCCGGCCCCACCGATGCCCACTATCTCTTTACCGCCTTTACGCGACTCATGGACGGCGAGGAGAACTATCTGGACATCGACACCGCGAAGGACCGCCTTGCCGGCTGGAATTTCGCCGAGTCCGTCGATGGTTCCGCCGTTCTACCGAACGGCGGACCGGTCGACGCTGCGGCTGCATCTGGCACATCATCTTGCCGTTCTGCTTCGGACGCGCGGGCATAAGCCCAGCGCGCCCTCGCATCACGGCAACCTGATGCACCAGCTGCACCCTCGCTGACTTTTCCAAAACATTGAGTCAGCCTCTCTAGGAGGTTTTAAATATGCCTAAACGTACTGACATCAAGCGTATCCTCGTTATTGGTTCGGGCCCCATCGTTATTGGCCAGGCCTGCGAGTTCGACTACTCCGGCGCCCAGGCCTGCAAGGTACTCAAGGAGGATGGCTTTGAGGTCATCCTGGTCAACTCCAATCCGGCGACCATCATGACCGACCCGGGCTTGGCCGACCGCACCTATGTTGAGCCTATCACCGCCGAGTTTATCGAGCGCGTGATCAAGAAAGAGCGCCCGGACGCGCTGCTGCCCACGCTGGGCGGCCAGACCGGTCTGAACGCCGCCGTCGAGCTGGCAAAGGACGGCACGCTCGACAAGTACGGCGTCGAGATGATCGGTTGCGACCTGGCCGCTATCGAGCGCGGCGAGGACCGCAAACTCTTTAACGAGGCCATGGCCGAGATCGGCCTGGAGGTCGCGCGCTCGGGCTATGCCTACAGCGTGGCCGACGCCGAGGCTATCGCCGAGCGCGTGGGATATCCCTGCGTACTGCGCCCGAGCTTTACCCTCGGTGGCGCCGGCGGCGGCATCGCGCATACCCACGAGGAGCTCGTCTCCATCGTGAGCCAGGGCCTTGAGCTCTCGCCTGCCCATGAGGTGCTGGTCGAGGAGTCCATCGAGGGTTGGAAAGAGTATGAGATGGAGGTCATGCGCGACCACGCCGGCAACGGCATCATCGTGTGCTCCATCGAAAACTTCGACCCCATGGGCGTGCACACCGGCGACTCCATCACCGTGGCGCCGACGCAGACACTAAGTGACCTTGAGTACCAGCGCATGCGTGTCGCGTCGCTCGCCATTCTGGAGAAGATCGGCGTCGAGACCGGCGGCTCCAACGTGCAGTTTGCCGTGAACCCCCAGACCGGCCGCCTGATCGTCATCGAGATGAACCCGCGCGTGAGCCGTTCGTCCGCACTGGCCTCCAAGGCCACGGGCTTCCCCATCGCCAAGGCCGCCGCTCGCCTGGCCGTGGGCTACACTCTCGACGAGATCGTCAACGACATCACCAAGGCCACGCCCGCCTGCTTTGAGCCCACGATCGACTACTGCGTCGTCAAGGTGCCGCGCTTTGCCTTCGAGAAGTTTAAGGGCACCGATCCCACGCTTACCACGCGCATGAAGGCCGTGGGCGAGATCATGGCCATCGGCCGAACCTTTGAGGAGGCCTTTGGCAAGGCCATGCGCTCGCTGGAGGACGGCCATCAGGGCATTTGCGCCGGTGGCAAGGAGGGTGCCGACAAGCTGAGTGACGATGAGCTCGCTCAGGCCGTGGCAACCCCGACCGAGCACCGCATCTTCTTTGTGGTCGAGGCCCTGCGCCGCGGCTGGGGTGTCGCGCGCATTCACGCCATCTGCGGTATCGACCCGTGGTACCTCAACCGTATCAACGACATGGTGCAGGTCCAGGAGAGCATCCGCGGCCTGCGCGTGGAGGATATCGACGCCGACGCGATGCGCCTGCTCAAGCAGTACGGTACGAGCGACGCCGAGATTGCCGTGCTGACCGGCTCGGACGAGCGCTTTGTGCGCGCCTACCGCAAGGGCCTGGGCGTGGTTCCCAGCATGAAGACGGTCGATACCTGCGCGGCCGAGTTCTCGAGCGCCACGGAGTACCACTACAAGACGTACGAGAACATCTACCGCACGAGCCCGGATGCCAAGAAGTGCGTGGCTCCCGACGAGACCACGCCGGCGGACAAGCCCAAGGCGATGATCCTGGGCGCCGGCCCCAACCGCATTGGCCAGGGTATCGAGTTCGATTACTGCTGCGTGCACGCGAGCTACGCGCTGGCGGCCCGCGGCTTCGAGACCATCATGGTTAACTGCAATCCCGAGACCGTCTCGACCGACTATGACACGTCCGACCGTCTGTACTTTGAGCCGCTCACCTACGAGGACGTCATGGATGTCATCGATGTTGAGCGCCCCGACGGCGTCGTGGTGACGCTTGGCGGCCAGACCCCGCTTAAGCTGGCGCGTATGCTCGAGGAGAGCGGCGTAAACATCATGGGCACCAAGCCCGATGCCATCGACTTTGCCGAGGACCGCGAGCGTTTTGCCGCCCTGCTCGACAAGCTGGGCATCATGTACCCGCCGGCGGGCCAGGCCACCTCGTTTGAGGAGGCCGAGGCCGTGGCCGCACACATCGGCTACCCGCTGCTGGTGCGTCCGAGCTACGTGCTGGGCGGCCGCGGCATGATGATTGCCTACGATGCCGAGCATCTGCGCGATTACATGGCAGAGGCTGCGCGCATCAGCCCCGACTACCCGGTGTATCTGGACCGCTTCCTGGAGGGCGCAATCGAGTCCGATGTCGACGCCCTGTGCGATGGCGAAGAGGTATACATCGGCGGCATCCTGGAGCATATCGAGGAAGCCGGTATTCACTCCGGCGACTCCGCGACCTGCATCCCGCCGTTCAGCTTTAGCGAGAGCCTGCAGGTAAAGCTTCGCGAGACCACGCGCCGCATCGCGATGGCGCTGGGAGTCCGCGGTCTGGTCAACGTGCAATATGCCATCAAGGGCGAGACCGTCTACGTGATCGAGGCCAACCCGCGCGCCAGCCGTACCGTGCCGTTTATCTCCAAGGCCACCGGTGTGCCGCTGGCCAAGTGCGCGGCGCGCATCATGGCAGGCGATTCCATCGCGAGCTTGGGCCTGCCGAGCGACGAACGCCAGCTGGACTGGTTCTGCATGAAGGAGGCCGTCATGCCCTGGGGCCGTTTCCCGGGCGCCGACGTTATCCTGGGGCCCGAGATGAAGTCGACGGGCGAGGTCATGGGCATCGCCAAGAGCTATCCCGAGGCATACGCCAAGACGCAGCTGGCGATCGACTACAAGCTGCCCGACCCGAGCGCCGGCAAGGTATTCATCAGCGTGTGCGACCGCGACAAGCGCCACATCCTTTCGGTCGCGCGTATCCTGCGTTACCTGGGCTTTGACATCTGCTCCACCGAGGGTACGGCGCGCGTGCTGCGTGGAGGCAACGTGACGTGCGAGATCGTGGAGAAGATTAGCGGCCCGCACGACGGCGAGCGCCCCAACATCGGCGACCTCATCGCCGATGGCAAGATCGCGGTGATCATCAACACGCCGTACGGTCCGGGCTCGCGCGGCGACGGCTATCTGTTGCGCACCGAGGCGGTGCGCCGCGGTGTGACCTGCGTTACCGCGATGTCTGCGGCCAACACGTACGTGAGTGCCATCGAGGCGGTGCGTGAGGACCAGCAGGGTCACGGCAGCGCCAACGACATGGGCATGGACGTCATCGCCCTGCAGGACCTGCCGCAGTACCGGGTGTTGGCTGACCTGTCGGGCCGGGGCGGGTGGGGGTCCTTTCTCGCGGAAACGGGGCGTCGCGACGTTTTCCGAGAGAAAGGACCGCCTCCCGCCCCGGCCTGCGGTGACTTGGCTGTGCCGTGTGCTGCCGAAGGGGCTTTGCGCGATGACTTAGGCTGAAGAGGATGCGGATGTCGAGTGAGGATTTTGTTCCTTGGGGAGCTTGGATTTGGGCTCTACGTGGGACGGAATCCTCGCTCGTTTTGTTGATGGGACATTTTCCTTGCTCGGTTGCCCACGGACCGTGCGCCCCGGCTATTGCATCTTCGTGGTGAAGGTCGTCTTGCCGGCGGCGATGTGCACGTGGAGTTGGGTTCGACTGTCGCAGCTGATGAGGACGCCGACTTCGAACGGGGCTCCCGGATGCCGAGCAAGGCGGAAACCTGTCACCCCGGGCTTCCGCACAGAGTCGATTAGGGGGAGGGACAACCTCGCCCGCGTCGTGCTTGCGATAGCTTGACAGGAATTATTACGCAAAATCTAAGATGTTTCAAAGACGCGAAGTAGATGATATATTTTACTTCGCGTTTCCTAATGGTTTTGAATTTTGCGAAGTAGGTTGCCATGAAACTTATAGATCGCCCGTTCTACATGAGCAAGCTTTCCAAGGTGGCAGGTACGCCTGATATCAAGGTGATCACCGGAATCAGGCGATGCGGAAAATCGAAATTGCTTGAGGCGTTTGCCAGCCAACTTCGTTCAAACGACCCCTCGGCCAACGTCATACACGTCAACTTCAATCTACTTGAGTTCGAGCCGTTGGCGGAATACCATGCGCTGCATACATATGTGGAAAAGCACTATATCGAGGGTTGCCGGAATATCGTCATGATCGACGAGGTCCAGATGTGTGAAGGGTTCGAGCGGGCTATCAACAGTCTTCATGCGTCAGAGAAATATGACATTTACATCACGGGGTCGAATGCCTTTCTTCTCTCAAGCGACCTCTCGACGTTGTTCACGGGAAGAACGGTGGAGATCGAGGTCTTTCCGTTTTCACTTGCGGAGTTCTCGGCGTATCACGAGATCACTTCTCCAGCCGAGGCCCTTGCTCGCTATGTCCGCGAGGGAGGAATGCCGGGTTCCTATATCTACCAGGACGAAAGGATGCGTTTCTCATACATCTCGGATGTGCTTGAAACTCTTATCCTGCGCGACATCAGACAAAAATATCGTATACGTAATACAGAGCAGCTTAAACGTTCCTGCGAGTTCCTGATGGATAACGTCGGAAACATCTCTTCTCTCAAGGGGATGGCGGCCGAGCTGTCACGAGCGAACCTTAAGATAAGCGACAAGACGCTGGCTGTGTATATCGACTACCTGTGTAATGCGTTTGCGTTCTACCGGTTTCGTCGCTTTGACGTCTCAGGAAAGAAATACCTGTCGACGGGAGATAAATACTACCTGGCCGACCATTCGTTTCGCTACGCCGCGCTTGGCACGAAAAAGCTCGATTTTGGCCATGTTTACGAGAATATGGTGGCAATCGAGCTTATGCGCCGCGGATGGGAGGTCTACGTGGGCGTTCTCTACCAAAAGGAAATAGACTTTGTCGCCATCAGGCGTGACCGCCGTGTCTATATCCAGGTGAGTGACGACATTTCCCAAGAAGCGACGCTTGAGCGTGAGCTTGATCCGCTGCGACGGATTCGAGACGCCTATCCCAAGTGCGTCATCGCCCGAACAGGGCACGAAACGACTGATTGGGATGGCATTAAGGTCGTCGACCTGGCACGATGGCTTATGGGTGAATCAGGCGAGCTGGCCGTCTAGCACGCGATGACGCGGGCTGAAACGAACGAGCGAGTATTTCTAAACCCAGCAACGAAACAGCTCACCACCCTCCGTCAACCTTCCATTCCAAACCAAATCAGCCAATGTACGTCATGGCAATCCCCGGTAGGTCGAGGGTGCTCTGCGGCGGCCCGGTGTTTTCATCTGAACGACTTTGCAAAGCAACCGGAGTGAAGATGAAAACACCGGGCCGCCGCAGAGCACCCACAGACCGCAGGGACGGGAGCAGCTATACTACTCTCAGTAGTTAAGGGTCGCGGATTCGCTGCGTCACCGCTCTCAACAGGAGGTCTTTGTTTATGGCAGATCAGAAGCCGGTTGTCGGGATCATCATGGGCTCCAAGTCCGATCTGGGCGTTATGGAAGGTTGCACTGCCGAGCTCGAGGCGCTGGGCGTGCCCTATGAGCTCGTGATCGCGAGTGCGCACCGCACGCCGGCGAAGGTCCACGAGTGGGCCTCGACTGCTGCCGACCGCGGCATCAAGGTGATCATTGCCGCCGCCGGCAAGGCTGCTCACCTGGGCGGTGTCGTGGCTGCGTTTACCCCGCTGCCGGTTATCGGCGTGCCCATGAAGACGAGTGACCTGGGCGGTATGGATTCGCTGCTGTCGATGGTGCAGATGCCCTCCGGCGTGCCCGTTGCCTGCGTCGCCATTAACGGTGCCAAGAACGCCGCTATCTACGCCACGCAGATCCTGGGCGCTTGCGACCCCGAGTACCGCAAGGTTATCGAGAAGATGAAGCAGGAGATGGCTGACGCCTAAGCGTTCCGCCGTTTCACCGCAGTATAAGGAGAGCCATGTCCGATTATCAGGGAAAACGATTCAAGGCTTCTCAGATTCCCGATCCGTCGAAGCCGGGTGCTGCCCATGCGGCGCAGCAGGGTCGGACATCCTCTCCTCAGCAGCCGCGTGCGCCGCGCCCCGTGACACCGGCGACGCATCGTCGACAGGACGCGCCGGCCGCATATCGTCCTTCGTCTTATAGCTCCGCTAAGAAGCCGCCCCGGTCTTCATCGCATGCCGCGCCGTCGGATTACACCGAGCCGCCGCGCAAAAAGCGCCGCTCCATTATTCCCATTCTGCTCATCATCATCGGTATCGGCCTGATTGTCGCCGCCGCCGCTATCTTTATTAATGCCCAGATTGGCTATAGGCAGGCGAGCGATTCGTATCAGAAAATCGAGAAGCAATATGTAAGCGATAAGGACGCCAGCGGCGTGCCGATTATCGACTTTGATGCGCTTGCTCAGACGAACCCCGAGATTGTGGGTTGGATTTACGTGCCGGGAACCAACATCAACTATCCCGTGGTGCAGACCAACAACAACTCCAAATACCTCAACACGCTGTTCGACGGAACGGCTAACGCGTCCGGTGCCATTTTCCTGGATAGCGATGACACCGCGCCGGGAATGGTCGACCAGCAGACCACGATCTACGGCCACCATATGAACGATGGGTCGATGTTCAACGTGATTTCGGACACCACTGATCAGGCGACGTTCGATAGCATCGAGTTTGTGTATTACATCACACGGGATGCTACGTATAAGCTGCGACCACTGGCGACCAAAGTTGTCGAGGACACGTATGCCAAGGCGCGTACGACCAATTTTGAGGGCGACGACGGGCTCAAGAACTATCTGTCCGAGATGCTCGACGGTGCCTCCGCGGTGGCGAGCGATGCCACCGATCGTGCCGCTTCGGCAACTAAGGTTGTAACGCTTGTGACCTGTCGTTCGCTATCGCTGAGCAACACACGCGCCGTCATGGTGCTCACGCCGGTCGAGGAATAAGTTGTTCGAGAGTAGCTAAAAAGGCCCCGTCCCAAATTGGCTACTCGACGACGGTAAGGGAGAAATGATGCTCGAGAGTGGCAAATTGATGCCTTCGATTGATGCTTGGCTGCGCGAGGCCAAGGCCGATGCTTCGGCGGCAGGCTGTGGGATGTATCTGACGCATAACGGTGTGGTGCGCGCGACGCCCAAGGCCGAGGTGCGCGGAGTCGAGACCGATGGCGTGGCGCCAGGCCACAGGGTGGGCGGCATGGTCTTTGACTACGACGCCGAAAAGGTACGGTCTGCTATCGAGGCCACGCGCGCGATGCCGGGTATCGGCTATGTGCGCGTGTGGCTGGCAAGCGGCGAGCTTGCCGTAGGTGACGACATCATGCTCGTGCTTATCGGCGGGGACATTCGCCCGCACGTGGTCGATGCACTGCAGGCGCTCGTTGGCACCATCAAGAACGAATGCGTGAGTGAGGTCGAGCGCGAGGCATAGAGGATTGCGTCGATAGAAGGATCGTTTATAAAAATGCCCACCGGTACGTGTGATACCGGCGGGCATTTTGCGTTTTGGGCGCGGTGAGCGCTACACGCGCGTCGCATCCTTGGGGCTCATGGTCATGCTCTGGAAGCGGTTTTCCATGTACTCGTTATCGAAGTGCTCTCCGTAGAACTGTGCGACGGGAATGTCCGGCTCCGTGCCGTTAACGCGCTGGTACCAGTAGTCGAGCGACTGCAGCGTCATGACGCCGTCGACCAGCATGATAACGGTAAAGATGACGGTGGCCGAGTAGCGGCTCTTCCAGGGGATCTTGTTGATAAGCTTAAGCAGCCTCGGCAGCAGCAGCTTGATCCAGATGAGACCGCCCAGGCCCCACAGGCAGGCGAAGCCCGTGCAGGTGCGTCCGCCCGTGAGGACCACGAGCGGATCGGGCAAACCGAACAGCGTTATGTGCGAGTAGCTCCACGAGACCACGCCAAACGCGGTCTGCATAAACCAGCCCACGAACACCTCAAAGCTGGCGCCGAGCAGGGCGCTCACCAGGAAAATGATGATGGGGTTCTTTTTGTAGAAGCGGTTAAGCACCATGGTCATGAGCACGGCGCCAAATCCGTAGATGGGGCTGAAGGGGCCAAACAGCATGCCGGCGCGGTTCTGGTAGACGCCCGGGTCGTCGACCGTCATGTGCCAGATGTCCTCGGCGATCAGGCCGAGCACGCAGCAGACAAAGAATACCCAGAACAGGTTGAAGTAGTTGAGCTTGATGTAGCCTTCGCCGGTTTCATCGCGCCCGAGCATGCCCTCGGCGGCGGCGTCGCGGTCGAGCATCTCCTGCAGGCGGCGCTGCAGCTCGCGCTCCTGACGAAGCGTGGGGTCGACGGTTGCCGAAAGTGCAACGAGGATGCCGAGCTGGATCGCGGGACGCAGCAGGAAGGGCCCGATGCCCTGGAGCATCACGTCGACCAAAAGCTCGACGACGGTGAATGCAATAAGGATGTAGGACAGGCGGGCGGCGTTGCGGCGCTGGTTCTTGATAAGGTCCAGGCCAAAGATGATTAGGATGACGGCACTTGCCGCAGAGAGCATGATGCCGGCGACGATAAGGCCGACTGCGACGAGCGTGTTGTCGCCGAGCTTTTCGGTGGCGTTGCCGTTAACAAGTGCCGTGATGACCTGCCACATAAAGGCAGCGACCGACGGGAGCGTGCCCACGCCGGAAAGGATGCACAGGACGGCGTACACCTTAATGATGAGGGGGATCTTCTTGACCTCCGTGGCGCTGGGGACGCTGGGGTCGAGTTCGTTTCGATCCATACATAACCTTTCTCGCTTTGTTGTAGGTTATAAGGATACGCCGCCGACCTGCCAAAAGACAGGACGAACGTCCCAATCGCAACTTTGTAATCCCCAACGGTGGACGCGGCGGCCATCTGGGGGCGCGGGCGCTTGCACTGGACAGACCGATAAAATGTTTGGCAACAAAACTGATTATTAGCTCGGTGGGCTTTTAAAAAGCGCTGCTCATGCGCCGGGGAGCGCGTCGCGCCGTGCGTATAATAAGGCGGGTAACGCCAAAAATACGAGGCTCTGAGGGGATGCCATGTCTCAAGAAACCATCCGCGCGGCCGAGCGCGCCGCGGGACAGGTGAACACCATGTCGACGTATGATCCGGACTCCGACCAGCTGCATGAGGAATGTGGCATTTTCGGCGTATGGGCGCCCGATCGCGACGTGGCTCGACTGACGTACTTTGGCCTGCGTGCACTGCAGCACCGTGGCCAGGAATCGGCGGGAATCGCCGTGGGTGACGGCGGCACGGTTATGGTCCGCAAGGATCTGGGCCTGCTCGACCGCGTGTTCTCCAACGCCGACCTGTCGACGCTCTCCGGCCAGCTGGCCGTGGGTCATGTGCGCTACGGCACTGCCGGCGCCAAGAGCTGGGAAGCCTCTCAGCCGCACCTCTCTACCATCAATAGCGTCATCATCGCGCTTGCGCACAACGGCACCCTCGTCAACACCGACGAGCTGCGCCGCCAGCTGATCGAGCTCGGCGTGCCGTTCCTCTCCAACTCGGATTCCGAGGTCGCGACCAAGCTCATCGGCTACTTTACCCAGCGTACGGGCCATCTGCGTGAGGGCATCCGCAAGACCATGGAGCTCGTGCGCGGCGGCTACGCCATGACGCTCATCAACGAGCAGGCGCTCTACGCCTTCCGCGACCCGCATGGCATTCGTCCGCTCGTGCTGGGCAAGCTTGTGGACGAGGGCCTGGACCAGGCCGATGCCGCATCCGTTTCGCAGCTGCCGTCGCAGGATGAGGCCGCGACGGTCGACGCTGTCACCCATGTCACCCGCGCCGGCGGCTGGGTCGTTGCTTCCGAGACCTGCGCGCTGGATATCGTGGGCGCCGAGTACGTGCGCGACGTCCGTCCCGGCGAGATCCTGCGCATCAGCGCCGAGGGCCTTGTGTCCGAGCAGGGCGTGCCCGCCGCCGAAGAGCCCGCCAACTGCATTTTTGAGCAGGTCTACTTCGCTCGTCCCGACTCCATTATGAACGGCAAGAGCGTCTACGCCTGCCGCTACGACATGGGTCGCCAGTTGGCACACGAGGAGCCCGTCGAGGCCGACCTGGTCATTGGCGTGCCCGACTCCGGCCTGCCGCCCGCGGAGGGTTATTCGCACGAGAGCGGCATTCCCTTTGGCGAGGGCCTCATCAAGAACCGCTACGTGGGCCGTACGTTTATCGAGCCTACGCAGGAGCTGCGCGCCATGGGCGTGCGCATGAAGCTCAACCCGCTGCGTGACAACATCGAGGGCAAGCGCCTGGTCGTCATCGACGACTCCATCGTGCGCGGCACCACCATGGTGCAGCTCGTCAAGATGCTGCGCAACGCCGGTGCCAAGGAGATTCACATCCGCATCAACTCGCCCGAGGTCATCTGGCCGTGCTTCTATGGTATCGATACCGACGTGCAGTCGCAGCTCATCAGCGCCAATAAGACGGTCGATGAGATTTGTGAGTACATTGGCGCCGATTCGCTGGCCTTCCTTTCGGTCGAGGGCCTGCTGAAGGTCATGCCCAAGGGCGGCTACTGCGACGCGTGCTTTACCGGTCGCTATCCCGTGGCGATTCCCGAGAGCTTTGGCCGCGATAAGTTTATGGAGGGCTTTAAGCCCCGTAACCTGGACAAGCCGCTGCACTTTGACGACGACGCCGTGGTCGAGAAATACGACGACCGCAGCTGGGAAGAGGAGCACGGCGAGGCCTAAAACCTGCCATTTAGGGACAGGTTTATTTTGGTAGGTTTTACCTGCTGTTTTGTTGATATGATGGCGCATGTTGTTATGGCATGCGCCGGGATGAACGCAACTATGAGCACCGTTTGGCGCCCGCGCGGCAAACGGTAATGGGAGAGGAAGGCTCAGATGAGCGACAGCAAGCATGTGACGTACGAGGACGCCGGCGTCGATACCGCCGAGGGTGGCCGCGCCGTCGACGCTATTAAGCAGATGGTCAAGGACACCAACCGCCCCGAGGTTATCGGCGGCATCGGTGGCTTTGGTGGCCTGTTCTCGGCAGCCGCGCTTAAGGATATGGAAGACCCGATTCTGATCAGCGGCACCGACGGTGTGGGTACCAAGCTCGTGCTCGCCCAGATCATGGACCGTCACGAGACGGTGGGCCAGGACCTGGTTGCCATGTGCGTCAACGATATTCTGGCTTCGGGCGCCGAGCCGCTGTTCTTCCTGGATTACGTTGCTATCGGTCACATTGAGGCCGAGCACATGGCAAAGATCATCAAGGGCGTGGCCGACGGCTGCAAGCTCGCGGGCTGCGCGCTTGTGGGCGGCGAGATGGCCGAGCACCCGGGTGTCATGGCCCCTGCCGACTACGACCTCGCCGGCTTTACCGTGGGTGTCGTCGACCGTCCCAAGATGCTCGACCCCGCGAACGTCCGTCCCGGCGATGTGATCCTGGGCCTGCCCTCCACCGGCGTGCACTCCAACGGCTACTCGCTCGTGCGCAAGGTTATCGGCGTCGACGGCATCAAGCCGGGTACGCCCGAGGCCGCCGCTAAGGCCGAGGAGCTGAGCCGTCCGCTCGAGGAGCTCGGCGGCGCTTCGCTTGCCGACGCCCTGCTGGCTCCCACGCGCATTTACGTCAAGCCGATTCTGGAGCTGCTGCGTGGCGGCGCCAACGTTCACGCCATCGCCCACATCACCGGTGGCGGCATCACCGAGAACCTCAACCGCGCGCTCGCCGACGATGTCGACGCCGTGGTCACCCGCAACGGCGCCGAGATGGGCTGGGATGTTCCGCCCGTCATCACCTACGTGTCGCGCCAGGCCGAGCTCGCGCCCAACGAGGCATGCAAGACCTTCAACATGGGCGTTGGCCTGTGCCTGATCGTCGCCCCCGAGGACGAGGCCGCCGTGACCGAGGCTCTGGTCGCGCTGGGCGAGAAGCCGTTCCGCGTGGGCGAGTGCGTCGAGGGTTCCGGTAAGGTCGTGTACTCCGATGAGCGCTAACGAGCAGATGGCCGCTGCCGAGGGCCTGGGCTTTGTGCCCTACACCCGCCCGACTGGCACCGATACGGCTGAGCCGCTCAAGATCGGCGTGCTCATCAGTGGTTCGGGCACCAACCTGCAGGCGCTGATCGATCTGATTGCCGCCGGTAAGCTCAATGCTTCGATTGAACTTGTGGTGTCGAGCCGTCCTTCGGCCAAGGGCTTGCAGCGTGCCGAGCGTGCGGGCATCCAGACGCTCACGCTGTCCAAGGATGTCTATGCCGACCCCATCGCCGCCGACGAGGTCATCGCGCACGAGCTGCTCGAGCGCGGCTGCGAGTACGTGGTCATGGCCGGTTACATGCGCATGGTGCACACGCCGCTGCTGGCGGCGTTCCCCAATCGCGTGGTCAACCTGCATCCGGCGCTGCTGCCGAGCTTTACCGGTGCCCATGCGATTGACGACGCGTTCGCGCGTGGCGTCAAGGTGACTGGCGTGACCGTGCACTTTGCCAACGAGATTTACGACAACGGTCCTATCATCGCCCAGCGCGCGCTGGCTGTCGAGGAGGGCTGGGACGTCGACACGCTCGAGGAACACATCCACGCGATCGAGCACGTGCTGTATCCCGAGGTCGTGCAGATGCTCGCCGACGGTCGCGTTCACGTGCTGGAGAGCGGCAAGGTCGCAATTGATGCGCCCCGCGGCTAGTGGCGCACAGTACAATTTAGCTGAGTAGTCAGGGTGGTCATTGGCGCCAAGGCGCGAGTGACCACCCTTTGTTTTGTGTAGTCATCGGGGACGTTCTTAAACGACTAGTCATTCAAGAACGTCCCCGATGACTAGGTGAGAGAGGTGAGCGCATGGCGGATAACGAAGCGTTGTTTACGCCGGAGCTGGTGTTTTTTGATTGGGAGTGCGTGTCGCCGGACGAGGTGTTTTCGCAGCTCGAGGGCGAGCTTGCCCCGCGCGGATACATTGCCGAGGGCTGGCTCGACGCCGTTCGCACGCGCGAGGACGCCTATCCCACGGGCCTTGCCATGCCGGCGGCAAACATCGCCATTCCGCATACCGACCCGGGATTTGTGGCCAAGCCCTATATCGCGGTGGTGAAGCCTGCCACGCCCGTGACGTTCAACGCGATGGCAGGCATGGGCGCTCCAGTGCCGGCACAGATCATCATCAATCTGGGCATTGCCGAGCCGGGCGGCCAGGTCGAGGCGCTGCAGGCGCTCATGAACATCTTTATGAACGCCGACGCCGCAGCCGATGTGCTCGGCCAGACCACGCCCCAGGGCATGGTCGACGCCATCCGCCGCCACTTCTAAGGCAGAGCTAAGCCGGCACTTGGGGACGTTCCTTTTCTGCCGGCAGCTAGGGACAGTCCCCAAGTGCCGGCAGAAAAGGAACGTCCCTAACTGCCACATCTGTCCCCTTTGCACCAAAATGGTGCAGATTAACCTGTCCCCCATGCACCAGGTGTGTCGCGGGGGCTGCGTTGTGACACAATGGCGTTTGTTCGATTCGTGATGCGAAAGGCCAAACATGGCAAACAAGAAAAAGAACCCCGAGGTCGCGCCGACGTCCGAGCAACGGTCCCGCGCCGCCTCCAGCTCTCGCAAGAAGCAGCGCAAGACCTACGTTTCCAAGACCGTCAAGATCGTCCTGGTGGTCATCGGCGTGCTGGCAATGCTGCTTTCCGTCTCGGCCATGGCGTGCTCCGGCCTGATGTCGCAGGCCGAGGACACCAGCACGGGCTACAAGCTCACCGGCGGTGTGGCTGCGACCATCAACGGCACCAACCTCACTGAGGACACCGTGACCAAGCAGATTATGAGCATGCGCACGTCCTATGGCTACACCAAGGACGAGGACTGGGCACAGTACCTGGTCGACAACGACCTCACGCCCAAGAAGTACCGCAAGCAGCTCATCGACTCCTACACGCAGCAGATTCTGCTTCAGCAGGCGCAGAAGGAAAACGGCGTGACGGTGTCGGATAAGGAGGTCGAGAAGGCTTGGAAGGACGCGTGCAAGAGCGCGGGCGGCGCCAAGACTTTTAAGGAGACTCTCAAGACCTACGGCTACACTGAGGACACCTACAAGGATTCGCTCAAGGAGAGCCTGGCGCAGCAGAAGCTCAAGGATGCCGTGGCACCCACCAGCAAGCCCAAGGACAGCGAGATTGTCGATTACATCAATGAGAACCTGTCCAACTACAACGATGCCCGCCGCTCGTCGAATATCCTGATCAAGGTCGCTTCCGACGCTTCCGACGAGGACAAGGCCGCCGCCAAGGCCAAGGCGCAGGAGTGCTTGGACAAGATCAACTCCGGCGAGCTGAGCTTTGAGGACGCCGTGGAGCAGTATTCCGACGACACCGGCTCCAAGGAGAAGAAGGGCGATGTGGGCTGGGACAAGCTCACCACCTTCGTCGACAGCTATCAGGCGGCGCTCGAAGGCCTTAGCAAGGGCGACGTGAGCGATGTGGTCGAGTCGACCTACGGCTACCACATCATCAAGTGCACCGACTACTTCCACGTTGATAACCAGGTCGATGACATTAAGCAGGTGCCCAAGGACATCAAGAAGTATGTCTCCAACGTGGTGAAGACGCAGGCAGAGAGCACTGCGTACAGCGAGTGGCTGGAGCAGTACAAGAAGGACGCCGACATCACCGTTAACCCCATGCCCAAGGATGTGCCGTACAACGTCAGCCTGAAGGGCGTCACCAAGAGTTCGACCGACGATTCGTCGACGACTAAGTAATCATGGGGCGGTGCTCGTGCGAGTGCCGCCCACGCTATTGAGGAGGATTTGCAGATGACCAACGAAGAGCTGCAGAAGGAAATGATCGCGGCCATGAAGGCCAAGGACAAGGTTCGCCTGTCCATCATTCGCCAGGTTAAGGCCGAGGTGAAGAATATCGAGGTCAACGAGCGCCGCGATGTGACCGAGGAAGACGTCAACAGCATGATCAAGCGTCTGATTAAGCAGACGAGCGAGACGCTGGAGATGTCCATTAAGGCCGGCACCGACCAGGAGCGTACCGACAATCTGACCGAGCAGGTCAAGATTCTGGAGAGCCTGCTGCCCGCGCAGGTTTCGGGCGAGGAGCTCGAGGCTCTGATCGAGCAGGTTATCGCCGAGCTGGGCGCCACGTCCAAGAAGCAGATGGGCCAGGTCATGGGCGCTCTGGGCAAGGCCACCGGCGGCAACTTCGACAAGCCGGCCGCAGCCAAGATCGTCGGCGCGAAATTGGCGTAAGTGCCGGCCGACACATAGTTGATGTTGAGGGGGGCGTGACCATTGCGGTCGCGCCCCTTTTTTGATGGCAGCTGAAGGGCACTCATTGGGGACAGACTTAAATGAGTGCCCACTCGTTGGGTACTCATTTAAGTCTGTCCCCAATGAGTGCCTAATGAGTGGGTTAAAGGTTGCGGGTTCTTTACAGTGATACAGTGTGGGCTGCGGAAACGTGATTCTTTCCGTACAATAGTGCAATTCGTGTAAGCGCAGGGAAGGGACATTCATGGCAGACATGATCGAGATCAAGCATCTCAACAAGTACTTTGGCGACCTGCATGTGCTCAAAGATATCAACCTCACCGTCAAGCGCGGCGAGAAGCTCGTGATGATCGGGCCGTCCGGCTCGGGCAAGTCGACGCTCATCCGTTGTGTCGACTATCTGGAGGAGCCCACGTCGGGCGAGGTCGTCATCGACGGTACGCCGCTCACCAAAAAGAATCACCTGGAGATGGCCCGCAAGTACAGCTCCATGGTGTTTCAGCAGTTCAACCTGTATCCCAACATGACGGTGCTCGGCAACCTGACGCTCGCGCCCATCAAGCTGCAAAAGAAGAGCAAGGAGGAGGCGACCGAGATCGCCATCGCCGCACTCAAGCGCGTCGGCATGGCGCATAAGGCCGGCGAGTATCCGCAAAACCTTTCGGGCGGTCAGCAGCAGCGCATCGCCATCGCCCGCGCCCTGTGCACCAAGCAGCCCATCATCCTGTTCGACGAGCCGACCTCGGCGCTCGACCCCGAGATGGTCCAGGAGGTCCTGGACGTCATGATCGAGCTTGCGCAGGAAGACATCACCATGATCTGCGTGACGCACGAGATGGGCTTTGCACGCCAGGTGGCCGACCGCGTCATCTTTATGGAAGACGGCCGCATCCTAGAGGAGGGCACGCCCGAGCACTTCTTCGATAACCCCGAGAACCCGCGCTGCCGCGAGTTCCTGTCCAAGAT
>CATYEN010000016.1 GCA_958405565.1 uncultured Collinsella sp.
TTCTTTGACTTTTTGCGAGGGATGATCATACTGAGCATACCAAATACAGGGGGGGGGCGGGCACCGTGGCTGGTGTCCGCCCCCCCCTGGCTTAGGAGGCTTTAACCTGAGTGGTTTGCGAGCTAGCGGGCTCGCTTAACCTCGGCCGCTGCCTCGACAAACGACTTCCACAGGTTAAAGTCGGTTTCGAGCGTCTGCCAGGTGTACTCGGGGTGCCATTGCACGCCCAGGCAGAAGGGCTGGCCCTCGACCTCGATACACTCGGGCACGCCATCGGTTGCCTGTGCGACCAGGCGCGTATGCTTGCCCAGGCGATCGACACAGCAGTGGTGCGCCGAGTTGGTCTGGATGAGCTTGTGCCCGCCGAGTGCGCGCTCCAGCAGCGAGCCGGGCACGACCTCGACGGGGTGCACGGGGTCGTTGAGCACGTGGGTGTGGCGCCACTGCGTGCGGCCCTCGCGCGCGCCCAGACTCGGCACGTCCATGCACAGGGTGCCGCCGGTGGCGACGTTTAACAGTTGCGTGCCGCGGCAGGTGGTAAAGAGCGGCTTTTTGGCGCGGAGCACCTCATTGACCAGCTTAAACTCAAAACGATCGCGGATCTCGCAGCACAGCGTGGGGTCGTAGGGTCGCTCGTCGCCCCAACGCTTGGGGTTGACGTCGGGGCCGCCAGGGATGGCGACGCCGTCGGCGATGTCGACATAATGGCGGATGACCTCGATGTCCTCGGTGATGGACATCTGCAGCGGCAGTCCGCCGGCGGCAAGGATGGCGTCGACAAAGACGCTGGCGATCTCCTCGTTGGGGGAGAGCGTCTCGCTCAAAAACGGCTTGGCTTCTTCCCAGCGCGGCGCGACGAGGATAAGCGGACGGTCGGCGGGGGCGACGTCAACATGCGGGGTATAGGACGATGAAGTGCGAGTTCCGATCATAGGGGTGGCTTTCGAATTCGGATTGACATGGCAGGCGTGCGTGGTTCCCGGGTTAGTGGCCCTTGATGGAGTTGAGGAAGTCCTGGGCGCGCTTGGTCTGGGGATGGTCGAAGAACTCGTCGGGCGTGCCGGTTTCCACGATCTGCCCGTCGGCCATAAACACGACACGGTCGGCCACGCGGCGGGCAAAGTTCATCTCGTGCGTGATGACGATCATCGTCATGCCCTGCTGGGCCAGGCGGACCATGACTTCGAGCACCTCGTTGATCATCTCGGGGTCAAGGGCACTCGTGGGCTCGTCAAAGAGCATGGCCTTGGGCTGCATGGCGAGTGAACGGGCGATGGCCACGCGCTGCTGTTGGCCGCCCGAAAGCTGTGCGGGCACCTTATCGGCCTGTTCGGCAACGCCCACGCGGCTCAGCAGGTCCATGGCGCGCTCACGAGCTTCCTCCTTGGACACGCCCAGTACATCGACCGGTCCCAGCATGACGTTCTGCAACACGGTCATATGCGCGAACAGGTTGAACTGCTGAAACACCATGCCCAG
The DNA here is from genome assembly GCA_958405565.1 of uncultured Collinsella sp. Lineage (GTDB taxonomy): Bacteria > Actinomycetota > Coriobacteriia > Coriobacteriales > Coriobacteriaceae > Collinsella. The sequence goes on from CATYEN010000016.1 coordinate 1,480, forward strand.
CTCGGCACGCATGCGGGCAAGATCCTTGCCTTCCTGCGGCAGGGGCTCGCCCTCGATGAGGATCTCGCCCGAGTCGATGGTCTCCAAGCGGTTGATGGTGCGGCACATGGTCGACTTGCCCGAGCCCGAGGGGCCGATCACGACGACGACCTCGCCACGGTCGACCGAGAGATTGATGTCGTTGAGGACGTGCAGATCGCCGTAGTGCTTATCGACGTGTCTGAGCTCGATCAGCGGCTGATTGCCGGTGGAAGAGGTGCTCTGTGCCATGGTGCTCGGCTCCTTATGACTCGAAATGGTAAAGCGTTAGCGGATGATGGTCGCGCCGGTCTTGTGCGAAACGTAGACAGCGGCCTTGTTGATCGCGACGTTGATGAGGATATAGATGACCGCGATCACCAGGTAGACCGACACGAGGGCGTCGTAGTTGGTAATGAGCACGCGGGCATTTTGCATGAGGTCGGGGTAGCTCACCACGTAGGCGACGGTGGTGTCTTTGACTACGACCACGAGCTGCGAAATCAACGACGGAATGATAAAGCGAATCGCCTGCGGCAACACGATTTTAAAGGTGATTTTAGCCTTGGAGAGACCGAGTGCCTGGGCAGCCTCGACCTGACCGCGCGGCACGGCGTTGACGCCGGCACGGAAGATCTCGGCCAGTACGCCGGCCGCAGCGAGCGCGACGGGAAGCGTGAGCATCCAAAACGACGGCAGTGCGATCTTGTACTGGGGCAGCACCAAAAAGAAGAAGTAGATGAACAGCAGGCTCGGCACGCCACGGAAGAAATCGGTGAGCACGCGGCAGACCAGCTGCAACGGCTTGATGCCGCTCGTGCGGCCGAGCATGAGGGCTAAGCCCAATGCCAGCGCGATGGCGCCGGCGGTGAGCGCGACCTTTACCGTGCCCTCAAAACCGGCAAGCAGGAACTTCCAGGTGGTGAGGTGCGTAAAGAAGTACCAGTAATGGACCGAAAGCTGGCCGGTCACGTAAAAGCGCTGCAGTACCAGAGCGATGAGCGCGGCCACGGCAACAAGTGAGATGGCGGTGCCGACGCGAATCTTGGCGCGCATCTTGGGGCCGGGAGCCTCGTAGAGCGCATCGCGCATGGTAAGTGCAGGGGAGGAATGTTTGCTCATCGGAGGATCCTCACCTTCTTATCGATGTAGTTGCCAATGTGGCTCACCACAAAGGCCGTGCCCAGGTAGCCAAGCGCCGAGATAAAGAACGCGGCGACGCCGCCAAGCGAGCGCGTGTTGATGTAGCTCACCACGCCGGTGAGCTCTTGCGGCTTAAGTGGCACCTGACTGCCGAGCGCGGTGGTGAGCATGACGGCGATAAAGAGGTTGGTCATGGGCAGCACGCTCGAACGCAGCGCCTGCGGAATCACGATCTTGGCGAGGATGCGGTTAAAGCTCATGCCGAGCGAACGTGCGGCTTCGACCTGACCGACGCCGACGGTGTTGATGCCGCTCATAAAGTTCTCGGAGCCAAAGGCCGAGCCCAAAAGGACCGTGGCGACGATAACGCAGGTGCGGTAGGGCAGAACAACCTTGAGCGGTGGCAGTGCGTAGACGACGATGATGAGCAGCGCGATGCCGGGGATGTTACGGAAGACCTGAACATACAGGTCGCCAAAGACGCGCAGCGGCTTGAGCGGTGACACGCGCATCACGGTGACGGCGACGGCCAACACCATGGCGATGGCAAACGACTCAAGCGTCATGCCCCAGGTTGCTAGCAGCGCGTCAATATAGTTCTGGCCATAGAGCGACCAGAGCTCGGAGAGACTCATGCGGACCTCCTGCCGGTAAGGAAAGGGGCTCCCGTGTGTACGGAAGCCCCGACAACTCAGTGAGGAAACAGTTTATCGCAATAAAGCGCATCGTGCGTTTCCGTATGGTTTCGTAGCGGCCGTTACTAGGCGTATTGCCTAGGCGCCGATCTCGGGTAGCTCGGGAACATTGGTGTCGCCCGTACGGTCGCCAATGCAGATCTGCCACAGCTTGGTCCAGGTGCCATCATCCTCGATCTTCTTAAGGAAGTCGTTAACGAAGGCGACGCCGTCGGAATCGAGCGGCAGGCCGATGCCATAGGGCTCCTTGCTGCCGAAGGGCTTGCCGGCAATCTTGTACTTGCCGGGCTCGCGGACCAGGGCGCTCTGCTGCATGTTGTTGTCGATGACGTAGGCGTCAACACGACCCTGCTGGAGTGCCTGGCGGGCCTCCTCGTCGGTCTTGAACTCCTGCTGGCTGGCCTTGGGAGCGAACTCCTCCAGGATGGCGGGGCCGTTGGAGCCGGACTGGACGGCGACGTTCTTGTCGGCCAGGTCGTCGACGCTCTTGATGTCGTCGTTGTCGGCGAGCACCAGGATGGCCTGCTGGGTGTAGTAGTAGGGGCCGGCGAAGGAGACGAGCTTCTTGCGCTCGTCGGTGATGGTGTAGGTGGCAAAGACAGCGTCGACCTGGCCGTTCTGCAGGACGGACTCGCGCGTGTCCGAGGTCACCTGGGTGATCTCGACCTTGTTCTCGCCCAGAATGTAGTTGGAAAGGAGCTGTGCGATACCGGCGTCGAAGCCGCGGGTCTGACCGTCTTTCTCGTTGAGGAGGGAGAAGAGCGTGGAGGTCTGAACGCCACCGATCTTAAAGACGCCGGCGTCCTTGACGGCCGTGGCCCAGGTGCTGGCGGCGATGGCGTCGTCATCGGCCTTGGGGCCGTTGTCGACGAGCTTGTCGAATGCCTTAGCGTCGAGCGTGGTGGAAGCCTCGGTATCTTCGGAGCTCTTGGAGGAGCCGGCGGCGGAACCCTTGTCGGCCTCGGCGCTGGTGTCGGAGCAGCCGGCAAGACCAAGGCCGGCGACGGTTGCGAAGGTGGCGGCAACGAAGCCGCGGCGGTCGAGAACGACCTGCTGGGAGAGGTTCTTGCTCATGGTAGAACACCTTTCTCAATAAAATCCCTAGCGGTTGAGTAGAGTTATACCCTATCCCGCTCAAATGGGTCAACACGAAATAACTCAGAAACATACTTACCTTATGGGTTATTCTACCTACCATAAAGGGATAGGCACCTTTGTGGTGGTTTGGGCTGGTACGGCGGCCGGTCTCGTTGTTTTGTCTCGATTTGTAACATCTGCAGCCATTTTTGCCGAGTAACTGTTACAGATTGAGATTTTTTCCTTAGGGGGATTTGAATGTCTCGATCTGTAACAGTTAGACGGGAATTCGGGCCATAGATGTTACAGATTGAGATAATCGCGCCGCGAAAATAAAAACCTCCGCAGGGGTGCTTCCCTTGCGGAGGTTTTTTACTCGTTGAGTAGCCTTACGGCTTCGGCGGCCATGTTCTCGACCGTCATGCCGTTCTGAGCGAGCAACTCTTTGGGGTCGTAGCGGTCGGGGAAGCCCTTGGCGATGCCAAAGGTGCGGGTGCGCAGCGGCGTGCAGGCCAAATAACATGCGACGCGCTCGCCCCAGCCGCCGTCCAAGATGCCGTCCTCGATGGTCACGACAACGCGATGCTCGGCGGCAAGGCTGTCGAGGAACTCACGGTCGAGCTCAGTTGCATAGCGCGGGTTGACGAGCGTGGCCTCGATGCCGTACTCGGCAGCCAAGCGGTTTGCCACGCGCTCGCCCAGCTCAAAGAAATCGCCAAGCGCGAGCACGGCCACGTCGCGGCCCTGGCGCACCACGTTGTAACGAACGGCGCCGTAATCGGTGTCCTCGGCAGGCGCCAGATCGGGGCGGCTTACCAGGCCAATGCCCGGTACGCGGATCGCCACGGGATGCTCGCGGTGGTCGAGCGACCAGCTCAGCATGGACAGATATTCCTCCATGCAGGCGGGTGCAAGGTAGTGCATGTTGGGAAGTCCGCCCAACATGGAAATATCAAAGAACGAGAGGTGCGTCTCGGACGTGGTGCCAAAGATCGACGCGCCAAACACCAAGATGGTTGCGGGGGCGTCGTTGAGGCACAGGTCGTGCCACAACTCGTCATAGGCGCGCTGCAAAAACGTGCCGTACACACCAAAGACTGGCTTGGCGCCCGAGCGCGCAAGCGCGGTGGCAAAGGTCACGGCGTGTTCCTCGGCAATGCCCACGTCGACAAACTGCTTGCCTGCCGCGGCGCGAAGCTCGGGTGTAAAGCCCATGATGTAGGGCGTGGCAGCCGTGATGCCCACAACCTGCGGATCGCGCTCGATGGCAGCGCTCAGGGCCTCGCCCGTAATATCGGCATAGGTGCGCGGCGCAGGCTCGCTCGGATGGCCCGGGCAGAGCTTGCGCCCAGTCGCCATGTCAAACGGACCCACATGATGCCAGCGCTCGGGGTCGCTCTGGGCCGGCTCAAAGCCCTTACCCTTGGCGGTGGAGACGTGCAGCACGATGGGATGATCGATATCGCGCAGCTCCTGCAGCGTGTCGACCAGGGCCAATACGTCGTTGCCGGCGTCCAGATAGCGGTAGTCGAGTCCCAGCGCACGAAAGACGTTGCGCTCGGCCGTGCCATTTGTGGCTCGCAGCTCGGCCAGATTGCGATACAGGCCGCCATGGTTCTCGGCAATGGACTGGTCGTTATCGTTGACGATAATGATCAGGTTGCTGTCGAGATCGGCGGCATTGTTAAAGCCCTCAAACGCCAGGCCGCCCGAAAGCGAGCCGTCGCCAATAACAGTAATGACGTTATACGTATCGCCCGCCAGGTCACGAGCGTGCGCCAGGCCGCAGCCCAGGCTCACCGACGTGGAGGTGTGGCCCATGGCGAACAGGTCGTGCTCGGACTCGTCGGGATTGGCAAAGCCAGAAGCCTCACCATAACGCTCCGGATCGATATAAGTGTACGCACGCCCAGTCAGCGCCTTGTGGGCGTAGGTCTGGTGCGAAACGTCAAAGACAATCTTGTCGATGGGGGAGTTAAACACGCGATGAAGCGCAACCGTAAGCTCAACGACGCCCAGGTTGGGGGCAACGTGCCCGCCGACGGCGGCGGAGCTTTCGAGGATTGCCTGACGGATCTCGCCGCAGAGCAGTGGAAGCTCGGCGTGGTCGAGAGCCTTGACGTCCTCGGGCGTTGTCGTTTGCGTAAGCAGCATCGTTGTGGGTTACTCCATGCGAATCGAGCGCCGGCGCTCCCTCGGCCGGCACAATTGCACAAAACAGTCTCGCACATTTTGGCGTTTGATATGTGACGGCGGCGCGGTAATTCGCCAACTGGTGGGGCAAAACGTTTTGTCCGATGCCATACTGATAAGTTCCATGATGATTTTATTCATTGCGTGCAGGCTGTGGCTTGTCGCCGAGCGCCGCCGGAAGGAGGCCGCATGTCCGATACCGTTCGTGCCGAGAAAATCGCGTGCGAAGTAGACCATGCTGCCCGTCAACTGGCACAGGCGGGCCGTCTGGACCTGACGCGCGAGTTTATCCAACATGGCGATGTGACGGTGTATACGCATGTGACCTCGGTGGCGCGGGCAAGTCTGTCCTTTGCCGAGCGCCTGGGCCGCGTCGGTATCTCCGTCGACCGCTTGTCGCTGCTGCGCGGGGCCCTGCTGCACGATTACTTTCTCTATGACTGGCACGATCCCGACCCAAGCCACCGACTGCATGGCTTTCGTCACCCGTTTTTTGCCCTGGCGCGTGCGGAGGAAGATTTTGAGCTGACGTCGCGCGAGCGGAATATTATCGTGCGGCATATGTTTCCGCTGGTGCCGGTGCCGCCGACGTGTCGTGAGGCATGGATTGTGTGCCTGGCCGATAAATGGTGCGCGCTGCGCGAGACGGTTGCCGGTCGTCTGCCGCGCAAAGGCGGCATGAACGATTTGAACGAAGGCTCGAGCGAGAAGAGGAGAGGGTAGACGGTGGGAACCGCGATCGACATGGCATTTGACGGCGCGACGCTTGCCGCCTGCCCGCTCTCGGCGTTGGTGCTCTCGTTTGCCCTCTACGGGTTTTGCGGCTGGGCATGGGAGTCGACGGTCTGCGCCATGCTCAATCACGGACGCTTTGCCAACAGCGGCTTTTTGTTGGGACCGTGCTGTCCCATCTACGGCGCGGGCGGCATCGCCTGTTGGCTGCTGCTGCGCGGGATTCCGGATGCCTCGAGCCAGTTTGTCGCTGCGGCGCTCGTGTGCAGCGTGATCGAATACAGCGTGGGCGTGCTGCTCGAAAAAACAACGGGCGCCCGCTTTTGGGACTATTCGCATCTGCCCTTTAACCTGCACGGACGTATTTGCCTGTACTGGGCCTGTGCGTTTGGCTTGGGTGCACTGTGCATCTGTCGCTTGGTAGAGCCGGCATTGCTGGGGCTGCTTGGCCATCTGCCGGTGTTGATCGTGCGGCTGGCGGCTTTTGCCGTTGCCGTTGCGATGATCGTGGACGCGTTGTGCTCGCTGGCGAGCTGGCGCCGTCTGTCCGACCAGCTCGAGCGTGTTCGCGCCGACCTTGCCGACCGCATCAACGAATCGCTCGCCGACGCCTCGGATTCCATGCTCGAGCGCATTCCCGATTCGGCGATTGACTCGGTGGCGCAGACGCATATCCGCAGCCGCGCCGTCAACGCGTGGCTGGCAGAGTTGGGCGACGCCGCGCTCGATGCCCTGCGTGAGAAGGCTTCGGTGCCGACGTTTATCTCGGATGGTGCTCGCGGTCTGGCGCTTGCCGCTCGCCGCGTTGCCGATGCCGCGCCGAGTATGCCGCGCCCGTCGCTTACTCGTCGCCGCGCCGGCAAGCGCATGAGCCGTCCGGTGCCGAGCGTGTCACTCAGCCGCCGCGACCTACGCTTCTTTAACGCCTTCCCGCGTCTGCGCATCAATCGCTACGAGGGCGTCATCCGAGCTACCGACCTCCGCGATCGAGCCCGCGAGCTGTTCCGGCGCTAGCCAGAGCGGGGCCAGGCGCGCCCTTCTCGTTCGCACGTTTCCCGTTCGTTTCGCGCCCGTTGCCGCGTCGTTTCCAAGATTGCGGCACCGTTTCCATTCGACAACGCGGCGTTTAACAACGCCGTATCTGGTCTACACCAGTTGCCCCTCGGCCGCATGATGGGCGCCGACAACGTCCATGCGACCAAGGGGGAGCGAATGTACGATACGGGATCGACAACGTTTATGCTCATCTGCACCATGCTCGTGTTTTTAATGACACCGGGTCTGGCGTTTTTCTATGGCGGCCTGTCCAGGCGCAAAAATGTCATCAACACCATGCTCATGTGCTTTGGGGCCATCGGCCTGGTTGGCGTGCTGTGGATTGTGGCGGGCTGGTCGCTGGCTTATGGCGGCGACGGCTCGAGCCCGTTTATTGGCGGCTTTGACCAGCTGCTGTGCCTGCCGGTGCTCAACCAAGTGCTGCAGGCGGCCGAGGGCAATGCCGCGGACGGCGCCGTCTACCCGGAGATTATCAACATCGCCTTTCAGATGGCCTTTGCCATGATCACCGCCGCCATCGTTACGGGCAGCCTTGCCGGACGCGTTAAGTTTGGCGCCATGACGGCCTTCCTGGGCATTTGGCTGCTCGTGGTCTATGCGCCGCTCGCCCACATGGTCTGGGGCGGCGAGGGCTCCTTTATCGGCGACATCATCGGCGCACTCGACTTTGCCGGCGGCGACGTGGTGCACATTTCGTCCGGTCTTACCGGCCTGATTCTCTGCTTAATGCTCGGCCGTCGTCGCGGTTTTGGCATGGTGAGCTATCGTCCGCATAACGTGCCGTTTGTGGCGTTGGGCGCCGGCCTGCTTTGGTTTGGCTGGTTTGGCTTTAACGGCGGCAGCGAGTTTAAGGCCGACGCCGTGGCGGCGCTTGCCATCCTCAACACCGTGACGGCCAGCGCGGCGGGTATGGTCTCGTGGCTCGCCGTCGAGCGCGTACACACCGGTCGACCCACGCTGGTGGGCGCCAGCACCGGTCTGGTCGCGGGCCTTGTGGTGGTTACGCCCGGCGCGGGCTTTGTCGAACCGTGGGCAGCGCTGGTCATGGGCCTGATCGTCTCGCCCGTCTGCTACTTGGCCATCAGCCATCTCAAGACCAAGTTTGGCTACGACGACGCGCTCGACGCGTTCGGTTGCCACGGTATCGGCGGTATCTTGGGCGGCGTGCTCACGGGCCTGTTCTGCGTGCCGGAGCTCTCGTGGACCGGTAAGGGCGGCCTGTTCTACACGGGCGACGTGTCGCTGCTCGTCTCGCAGATTCTGGGCATTGTGGTGACGGTCGTTATTGTGCTGGTGCTCGACTTGGTGATTGCCGCGGTGGTCAAGGCGCTGTTCCACGGTAGCCTGCGCGTGGACGAGGCCGACGAGGCGCTGGGCTTGGATGCGAGTCAGCACGGCGAGAGCGCATACCCCTCGTTCTCCGGACTCGATTAGCAGCTTCCCCAAGCACCGCACCTTGCCGTTCAATCGTCGCTCACGTACTTAAGTACGCTTCGCTCCTCTTTCACGGCAATCTGCGGCACTTGGGAAACCTGCTAAGACCAGTCAGTTGAACTTATTGATCTCTGAGATTGGTTTGCGGCACCTGGAAAACCCGTGCCATGTGAAGGACAATTCATTTCTTTTATTGAAGAGAGGAATTCACTATGAAGAAAATTACGGCGATCGTTCGTGCCGAGAAGCTTGAGGTTCTCAAAGATGCGCTGTTTGCTGCTGATGTTCGCGGCATGACTATCAACCAGGTGCAGGGCTGCGGCGCGCAGCATGGCTGGAAGGAATACGTGCGCGGCAACGAGCTGCTCGTCAACACGATCCCCAAGGTGCAGTTCACCCTCATCTGCGCCGACGAGCATGTCGACGGCATTGTCGACATCATCTGCAATGCCGCTCGCACCGGTGCCGTCGGAGACGGCAAGATTTGGGTCGAGCCGGTCGAGGATGTTATCCGCATCCGTACCGGCGAACACGGCCCCGCCGCGGTGTAGGACAATCTTTCGGCTGCCGGGCGTGCCTCTCTTGGGGCGCGCCCGTTCTCGTCTACAATATCGTGCAGACGAAGGAGAGGCGTGCCCATGATCAAGATGTTTGCGAGTGACTTAGACGGAACGCTGCTGAACGCCCTGCACGAGGCGGATGGGACCATCCGCCGTGCCATCCGTGAGTTGACCGAGGCTGGCCTGCACGTGGTTCCCGCGACTGGACGCTCGACGTTACCGATCGGCGAGCATGGCTTTACGGGTCTGGCGCTTGACGCCTGCTGCTCCAATGGATCCATCGTGCGCGACAGTCATGGCGAGGTGCTCAAGACCTGGACTATCGACCCACAAATCACCGAGGAGCTGCTCAAGGAGTTTCCGGATATCTGTTTTGACTGCTCCACGCCCGACGGCATGTTTTCGAGCGGATCGTTCGAGATGCACCAGGCGGGCTTTAAAAAGGACAGCCCTATCAAGCGCATCGTGATGCGCGGTATGCGTGCGCGTGGCGGCTATCACGAGGAACAGTATTTCGACCAGTCGATCGGCGATATCTTGCGCCACGATGTGTGCAAGATCAACTGCCGCGTGACCTCGCCCGAGCTGGAGCGCGACCTTAAGGCGTATCTTGCCGAGCGATCGGACCGCGTGGTCAACGCCCCGTTCGACCCGGTGATGTTCGAGATCACGGACGTGGCGTGCAACAAGGGCGAGAGCGTGGCCTGGCTGGCGGGCTACTACGGTATTGCCGAGGACGAGGTCGCGGTCTACGGCGACGGCGGCAACGACATCGCCATGCTCAAGCGTTTCCGCCACAGCTATGCGACCAAAAACGCGAGCGATGCAGCTAAAGCCGCCGCGAGCGCGACCATCGGCAGCTGCATGGTCCACGCCGTCCCCAAACACATGCTTGCCACCATGCGCAAGCAAAACTCCCGCACCGTCATCGAATAATGTGACAAAGGGATTGTCCCTTTGTCGCGAGGGTCTGTGTTCTTGGAATACGAACATATATTCGTATATATAACTAGGCTCTGGTAGAATCGGTATCGTTGACGGCAGTTCCATGTGCCGGGCAGCGCCCTCCATCTGATGGGAGGTGATGCCCATGACCGATCTGATTGATTTCGTGAGGCTTCTGACCGCTTTGGTCTCGTTCTTCACGGCGCTCGTCGGGCTTTCCGAGGCACTCAAGCAACGTTCGAAGCAACGTAAAAGGGGTCGCCGCCGCTAAGGCGTTGACCCCTTAATCCAAGCAACGGCGCTGCCCAGCTTAGCAGAACTTGGGCTGCCGTCGACACTATTCTACCCATGAATGCCATTTTGGACAAACGGCAATGCCGCTCCAAAACCCAGGCACAACCGGCATGACCCAGGCGGTCGCTGAATGTGACAAAGAGGCTGCCCCTTCGTCACATCCCAATTATTGCCTTTACGTGTTGATGCACACGGTGTGCAATAATACTCGCACTGTGCAATAGCGCACGGACTGAGTAACAAGGAGGACGCTTGTCCCAGCTCGAGAAATGCGACCGCCGGTCCCTTCGCTCGCAGCGTGCCCTTCGCCAGGCACTTGCCAGCGAGCTTGCCGAAAGCGGCGACCTTTCGCGCATTAATGTCGTGTCGCTCACCGAGCGCGCCGGCCTTACGCGCCGCACGTTCTATTCGCACTACCGCGATATCCCCGACTTTATCAATCAAATCGAGGACGGCTTGCTGGCCGAGATCCGTGAGCGCATTGAGCTCATCACCGCAGCTCAGCTGCCTGATCTCTATCACAACATCGATGAGCTCGAGCCGGCGCCCGGTTCGGTTGAGTTGCTGCGTTATCTTGCGGCCAACCGCGACTTAATTGGTGCGCTGCTGGGTCCGGGCGGCGACCAGGCCTTCATTAAAAGGATCATCGACACCGCGCGTGAGGCTGTGGTGCCGCGTGCGCAGACGGGCATTTTGGGCCTGGCGCTGGGCACGTTCTTTGACTACTACGTCACCTACGTCGTGAGTGCCGAGGTCGGCATGATTCAGCGCTGGTTTGAGCGTGGGCTCACCGAATCGCCCGAGGCCATGGCACGCATTATGACGGTGCTCGCTTTTGTGCGCCCTGGTGACCTGTATGGCCAACCCATCGATATCAACGTGCCGGAATACGGCATGAAGCTATTGAACTTGCAGCTCGAGGACGCGGCCGACACCGTCGCAACCGTCGAGTCCAACAACTAAGAGGAGAGACAATGAGCAAACTCGTCGAGGGCATCAAGGATCGTATGGTCGCTGCCGCACGCGAGGCCGCGCCCGCCGTGGTGGACGCCGCGCAGAAGGCCGCGACCGCGGCTGCCGAGAAAGTTGCCGAGGCGGTTGCCGATGCCAAGAACGCGGCAGGGGAGACGTCCATCGCTAGCGAGCTCGCCACCGCCGCTGAGCCCGTAGCCGCCGCCCACGCCCCCGAGGGCGCGATCTTCAACCCCGAGAACGCCCGCGGCAACCTGCACCTGGGCATCGACGTGGGCTCCACCACCGTCAAGCTCGCCGTGCTCAACGACGACAACCAGATCGTCTACGCCAAGTACCAGCGCCACCATACCGACGTTCGTGCCTGCGCCCGCGACCTGTTCGAGGGCGCCGCGACCGTGCTGCCGACGGCCCAGATGACCTGCGCCATTACCGGCTCGGGCGGTCTGCTGCTGTCCCAGTGGCTCGACCTGGAGTTTGTCCAGGAGGTCATCGCCAGCAAACGCGCCGTCGAGACCCTCATCCCGGCCACCGACGTCGCCATCGAGCTGGGCGGCGAGGACGCCAAGATCATCTACTTCGATAACGGCATCGAGCAGCGCATGAACGGTACCTGCGCCGGCGGTACGGGCGCGTTCATCGACCAGATGGCAACCCTGCTGCACACCGACGCGAGCGGCCTCAACGAGCTCGCGGCCAACGCCACCACCATCTATCCCATCGCCAGCCGCTGCGGCGTCTTTGCCAAGACCGACGTCCAGCCGCTGCTCAACGAGGGCGCCCGCCCCGAAGACGTGGCCGCCTCCATCTTCCAGGCCGTCGTGACCCAGACCATCTCGGGCCTGGCGTGCGGCCGTCCCATCCGCGGCAACGTCGCCTTCCTGGGCGGCCCGCTGCAGTACCTCTCCGAGCTGCGTCATCGCTTCTGCCTCACGCTCAATCTGGACGAGGAGCACCGCATTGTGCCCCAAAACGCCCACCTGTTTGTGGCGAGCGGCGCCGCCATGGCGCACGAGTCCAACAAGCTCAGCACGTTCCCGCAGCTCATCGAGGCTATCGACAGCTTGGGCGACACGCAGGGTGCTGAGGTCGAGCGCCTGGACCCGCTCTTTGCCACCGACGAGGACTTTGCCGAGTTCAAGACCCGCCACGACGCCGAGGTCGTCCCCAAGGGCAAGCTCGACGGCTACACCGGCCGCGTGTTCATCGGCATCGACGCCGGCTCCACCACCATGAAAGCCGCGCTCGTAGGCGAGGACGGCCAGCTGCTGCACACCTGGTATGGCAACAACAACGGTGACATCCTGGGCACGGCCAAGGTCATCATGGCCGATTTCTACAACCACATCCCTGCGGGCTGCACCATCGGCCACGTGACCACCACGGGCTACGGCGAGGCGCTGCTCATCGAGGCCCTCAAGGCTGACTCCGGCGAGATCGAGACCGTCGCGCACCTGCGCGGCGCCAAGGCATTCCTGCCCGGCGTCGAGTTTATTCTGGACATCGGCGGCCAGGACATGAAGTGCTTGCGCGTCAAGGACGGCGTGATTGAGCACATCATGCTCAACGAGGCCTGCTCGTCGGGCTGCGGTAGCTTTATCGAGAGCTTCGCCGTGTCTATGAACATGGACGTGCGCGCGTTTGCCGATGCCGCCATCCATGCCAAGGCCCCCGTCGACCTGGGCAGCCGCTGCACGGTCTTTATGAACTCGCGCGTCAAGCAGGCGCAAAAGGAAGGCGCCACGGTGGGTGACATCGCGGCCGGCCTGTCCTATTCCGTCATCAAGAATGCCCTGTTCAAGGTCATTAAGCTGCGCGACCCCAAGGAGATCGGCAGCCAAGTGATCGTCCAGGGCGGCACCTTTATGTCCGATGCCACGCTGCGCGCATTTGAGCAGCTCACCGGCGTGCACGCCGTGCGTCCCGACATCGCCGGCTGCATGGGCGCCTACGGTGCGGCCCTGCTCGCCCGCGACCGCGCCGGCGCCGACGGCACCTCGACCATCCTTTCTGCCGAGGACATCGCGCACCTCACCGTGACGCAAAAACACGTCCGCTGCGGCCGTTGCTCCAACAACTGCCAGCTCACCGTCAACGACTTTGGTGGCGGTAGGCGCTTCATTACCGGCAACCGCTGCGAGAAGGGTGCCGGCCACAAAAAGCAAAAGACCGAGGCCCCCAACCTCTTCAAAAAGAAAAACGAGTTGCTGTTTAACCGCGAGGTCTTGAGCCCCGACGAGGCCCCGCGCGGCACCGTGGGTATCCCGCGCGCGCTCAACATGTACGAGAACTACCCCTTCTGGCACGCGTTCTTTACGCGCCTGGGCTTTAGCGTGCAGCTGTCCGACCAGTCGAGCAAGAAGACCTACCAGGCGGGCATCGAGTCCATGCCGTCCGAGAGCGTGTGCTATCCGGCCAAGATGAGCCATGGCCACGTGATGAACCTCATCGATCGTGATGTCGACTTTATCTGGATGCCGTGCGTGCGCTGGGAGCGCAAGGAGGATCCGACGGCTGGCAACTGCTACAACTGCCCCATCGTCATGAGCTATCCCACGGCGCTGGCGCTCAATATCGACGAGATTCGCGAGCAGAACATCGAGTTCCTGTATCCGTTTGTGCCCTATCACGACAAGACCGAGCTCAAGCGCCGTCTGTACCAGGTGCTCGCCGTCGACCGTGTGGCCGATGCGCAAGCCGGTCGCGGTCGCGTGCGTGGACCCAAGATCACGCGCTCCGAGGTCGACGCCGCCGTCAACGCTGCCTTTGAGGCCGATGCGCGTTTCCACGAGGATATCCAGACGATGGGCGAGGAGGCCCTTAAGTGGGTCGAGGACCACGGTGGCCATGGCATCGTGCTCGCTGGTCGTCCCTACCATAACGACCCCGAGATCAACCATGCCCTGCCCGAGCTTATCTCGAGCTTTGGCTTTGCGGTCTTTACCGAGGATTCGCTCGCGCACCTGGTGAAGCCCGAGCGTCCCATCCGCGTGGTCGACCAGTGGATGTACCACAGCCGCCTGTACGCGGTCGCCCGTTTTGTGACGATGCGCAACGACCTGGACCTGATCCAGCTCAACTCCTTCGGCTGCGGCTTGGACGCCCTGACCACCGACCAGGTGCAGGAGATTCTGGAAGCCAGCGGCAAGATCTACACCGTGCTCAAGATCGACGAGGTGTCCAACCTAGGCGCCGCGCGCATCCGAATCCGCTCGCTCATGGCGGCGCTCAAGGACCAGGAGGCCGAGCGCTTGGCCGAGGCCACGGCCGCGGGTGAGACCTACGAGCAGGGCGACGCCGCGCCGGTGGCGCCTTCCACGGATGCCCCTGCGTTCGCGAGCCGCAAGTACGCGTTCGAGGCGCAGCGTGAGAGCGCCTCGACCGCATGGCCCAAGGTTCCCTTTACCGAGCAGATGCGCGACGAGGGCTACACCATCCTGTGCCCGCAGATGGCGCCGATTCACTTTGACCTGGTCAAAGAGGTGTTCCGCGGTGCCGGCTACAACTTGGAGCTGCTGCCCTCGACCGATCACGACGCCGTCGAGGCCGGCCTGCGCTATGTGAACAATGACATTTGCTACCCGTCGATTCTGGTAACGGGCCAGATTATGGAGGCCATCGAGAGCGGTCGGTACGACCTGTCCAAGACGGCCGTGGTTATCAGCCAGACCGGCGGCGGCTGCCGTGCTACCAACTACATCGCGCTCATTCGCAAGGCCCTGCGCGAGAGCGGCCACCCCGAGATTCCGGTGATCTCGCTTTCGGCCGTGGCGCTCGGCGAGGACAACCCCGGCTTTAAGATTACGCCGGCGCTGCTTAAGCAGGCAGTCTACGCGGTGCTCTTTGGCGACGTGATGATGCAGATGCTCTATCGCTGCCGCCCGTACGATGCAACGCCCGGTGCCGCCAACGCGCTCTACGAGGAGTACATGGCGCGCGCCCGCAAGCTGGCGCCCAAGTTCAACCGCCACAACTACACCAAGCTGTGCCGCGAGGCCATCCGCGCGTTCGACACCATGCCGCTTGTGGGCGAGGGCACCAAGCCTCGCGTGGGCGTGGTCGGCGAGATCTTGGTCAAGTTCCACCCTACGGCCAACAACCACGTGGTCGATGTCATTGAGCGCGAGGGCTGCGAGGCAGTGGTGCCGGGCCTGCTCGACTTCTTCCTGTACTCCATGAGCAACGCCGAGCTGCAGAAGGACGAGTTGGGCAGCTCTGCTACGACGCGTGCGGGCATGCAGGCGCTCATCAAGCTCGTGGACTGGATGCGCACGCCGGTGGAGGAGATGCTCGAAAAGTCCCGCCGCTTTGAGGCGCCCGAGCGCATCGGCACCATGGCCGACAAGGCCCGTACGGTGCTTTCGGTGTGTAACAACATGGGCGAGGGCTGGCTGCTCACGGCCGAGATGCTCGACCTGATCGACCATGGTGCGCCCAACATCATCTGCACGCAGCCCTTCGCGTGCCTGCCCAACCACGTGGTGGGCAAGGCCGTGATCAAGGAGCTGCGCCGCCAGCATCCCGAGAGCAACATCGTCGCGGTGGACTACGATCCCGGTGCGTCCGAGGTCAACCAGCTCAACCGCATTAAGCTCATGATCAGCGTGGCCAAGGAGAACATGCGCGCCGGCAAGGGCTTTAAGCTCGAGAAGGTGGCGCCGCTCGCGATGGACGAGGTCACCGGCCAGATGCGTGCCCACGATGGCTGCGTGAGCTGCGGCTCGGTCGACGAGAGTGCCGTGGCGTCGGTCGCTGAGCGCCTGGGACGCGGCGTTAAGAAATAACTGGCCTGCTTAGGGCTAGATATGAGGCAAGCGGGTGGTAGCCGTATCGGCTACCACCCGTTTTTGCTGAACATGGAACCCTGAGATAATGAACACATGTAACCGTTCGCCGCAAATTACCGTCCGTTTATGGAACCCACCCCCAACGTGCGTCCTCCTTACGGTTGAATAAATACACATCTATGGAATTACGCAAGAGAGGACTGTTTCCATGAGCTACAAGACCGTTTGCGTTGCCGGCGGCGGCGTGCTGGGAAGCCAGATTGCCTTCCAGGCCGCCTACTGCGGCTTTGATGTGACGATCTGGCTGCGCAGCGAGGGCAGCATCGGGCGCACCCAGCCCAAGATCGACCACGTGCGCGAGGAGTACATCGCGGCAATCGAGGGCATGGCGGACGGCACGGGCGAGTGGTGCTCCGGTATCGCCGATAGCGGCAAGACCTTCGACAAGGAGGCGGCGCTCGCTGCCGTTGAGCGCGCCTACTCCACGCTCAAGCTGGAGCTCGATCTTGCCAAGGCAGTGGCCGACGCCGACCTGGTCATTGAGTCTATGGCCGAGGACACCCAGGCAAAGATCGACTTCTACAAGAAGCTCGCCCCGGTTCTGCCGCAAAAGACCGTCATCGTGACGAACTCCTCCACACTGCTGCCGAGCACCTTTGCTAAGTACACTGGTCGTCCCGAGAAGTACCTGTCGCTACACTTTGCCAACTCCATCTGGAAGAACAACATGACCGAGGTCATGGCACAGGACCAAACCGACAAGCGCTACTTCGATGAGCTCGTCGACTTTGCCAACGACATTCGCATGCTGGCGCTTCCCGTCAACAAGGAAAAGAACGGCTACCTGCTCAATTCCATGCTGGTGCCGTGGCTGCTTTCGGGCCTTGACCTGTATGTCTCGGGCGTGAGCGACCCCAAGAGCATCGACCTCGCGTGGACGCGTGGCACCGGTGCCCCCAAGGGCCCGTTCCGCGTATTCGACACGGTGGGCATCCAGACGGCCTACAACATCGTCATGCAGTATCAGAAGGTCCCGGGCCTGGTGAGCCCGCTGCTCAAGAAGATGATGATGCCCTACAACTTTAAGGCTATGGCGTCCGTCCTCAAGAAAATGCTCGACGAAGGCAAGCTGGGCGAAAGCTCGGGCGAGGGCTTCTTCAAGTACTAAATAATGATCCCTCGGCAACATTGGGAAACGTATCATTTGCAGCGTCATGCGCCGCATGGCCCGTGTGCTATTTCGGCGCATGACGCAAAAGAAACTGATGTGTGGGGATAGAGGGGAAACGGCAATGGATCGGCAAATCGTGCTTAAGCAGGATATCCTCGACGCGCTCTCCGCCGTCGGTATGTGCGCAGGGCAGACGGTTATGGTCCATTGCTCGCTCAGCGCGCTTGGATATGTGTGCGGCGGCGCACAGCCGGTGATCGAGGCGTTGCTCCAGATGGTGGGCGAGACCGGTACCATCATGATGCCGACGCAATCATGGAAAAACTTGGACCCCGAGAGTGGTGTCCATTGGCAAGAGCCGCAAGAATGGTGGCAGCTGATCCGCGATAACTGGCCTGCCTATGACAAGCGCATTACGCCCACCAACACGATGGGTGCCGTGGCTGAGATGTTCCGGACGTGGCCGGGCACGTTTCGCAGCGATCACCCAGCGCGTTCAGTGGCGGCAAACGGCCAGCATGCGCAATTCCTGACGGAGAACCACGACCTGAGCAACATCTTTGGCGATGGATCGCCCATCGCGCGTCTGTATGATTTGGACGGCTATGTTCTGCTGGTGGGCGTTGGCTATGACAAGAATACGTCACTGCATTTGGCAGATGCCCGTGCGCAGTACCCCGGCAAGCACGACTGTGTGGAGCACAGCGCGATCATGGAAAACGGCCAGCGCGTGTGGAAGGAGTACCGCACACTTTTTGTCGACGGCAAAGACTTCGACGAGATCGGCGCTGCTTTTGAGCGTGGATGCTCGGTGCGTACGGCGCCTCTCGGTAACGGTATGATCCGCTTTATGCGCCAGCGCGAGCTTGTTGACTTTGCCGTGGGCTGGATTGAGCGCCATCGCGGCTGCCCCGAATAATTCGGGGGGGGGCATCGCGGATCAACTGCGCACCCCGCGTCTCTGCATCGTCACAAGCCTAAGCTACTCTTTGAGATCGCCGACGCCGTGACCGTGTCGTATGAGGTTGCCGGTCAAAAAAGACCGGTGACGTGCCCAAAGTTGCCGCGTTTCCCCGCACATCTCGCGGCAGCCAAAAAGAGCGATGGCGAGCGCGTTAACGTCGAGGACCTCATCATCAAGATTGACGTGACGACTGGACGTGAGCAGCGCGCAGCGCGTCGGCGATTCGAGCAGCATGCTCGTGGCATCGGGTCAAGCCACGACCTTTACCGAGTACGATCGCTACGGGCTGCCCATCGCCACCTACGAGATGGAAGCCGAGAAGTTCATCTACCGCGTGTACAAGTACGAGCTGTAGGGCCGCGCTTAGGTTTGACCAATGGAGTATGAAAACACGCCGTTCGCCGATGCCCCCTCCGCGAGTGGCAGCCATATGGTTTGATAAAAGAAACATATAGGTGTCGCTGGCCTGCCGGTGACGTTCCCCCTGATATCGGAGGTTCCAGGTATGTTTCGCGCTCCGTTAAATAACTATCGGTTGGGCTAACATGGGTCGCCGTGCTATTTCGATAACCCTTGCAGTGGTCTGCCTGGCTGTGCTCCTGGGCGCTACAGGGCTGTTTGCTATAAGCCGAGAAACGTCCTATATGCAGGAATGCGCTTCCGAAGGTTTTGCCATTGATGGTTTCTACCGGGATGACAAAACGAGTCGGGAAACCCTGGCTTTTCATGAGGAGGACAACTGTCGATGGCAGCTGGTCGACCAAGACGGAATCTGCACAGACGGGCAGTTTAAGCGTACGGATGACCCCAACATCCTGATATTAAAGAAGGAAAACGGCGAAGAATTCGGTACGGTCCATGTGGCGTATATGTCACGCCGACGCGAGCAGGGCCAGCTCTATCTATTTAGAGATAGCAAAGTGACCCGGTTTTATCTGGTGAGCACCAAACCTGCGTTTACGGTGGAGTCTGGCGATGTCGATCCGGCCAGTTGATTCACGGCAATAAAACGGCGAGCGGGGCGCGGGTGTGAACCGCACCCCGCAATTTGCTCGTGTCCGCATCTCGTCTGCGCCTCGTCGTAGCTTGCGTACGTGCGAGCGCTCATCCCGCGCCGGCATCACTGCACATCGAACTCCACGCGATCGAGTTCGGGCACATTGAGATCGATGAGCTTGCGGGCAACGCGGCGGTCGTGCTCCCCGAGCCCCTCGCTTGTTGTCACATGGGCGACAATCTCGCGCTCGACGAGGCCCTCCTCCTCGCCTTCGGTGGCCGAGGTCTCGACGGCGACGGTGTAATCCTTAAAGCCCGGCAGTACCGCGGCAAGCTCGCGCGTAGTTTCGGTGACGCCATAGCCGTCCTGCACGCCGGCCTGCGCCGAGCCAATGGATCCCGCGGTCATAACGATGCAGGGGATGGCAAAGATCACCGTACCCACGATGATGCGGCGGCGCACCTTGTGTGACAGCTCATCGACCTCGGCGTTTTCCTCGGCGGTCACAATGCCGTCGCCGTTGAGGTCACGCTTGAGCGGCACGCGCAAAAGAAGAAGCACGGCTTCGGCTGCCAGCGCGATAAAGACGACGTTGATGCCAAACTCGTAGAGGGCCGAGAGAAACAGCGACCCGCTTGCGATGGCGATGCCATAGCCCGCCGCGCACAGGGGCGGCATGAGCGCGGTCGCCACGGCCACGCCGGCGATGAGCGTGGCAGGTTCCTGATCGCGCGAGTTGCCCAGGCCACCCGCAAAGCCGCCCGCGAGCGCGACGGCAAGGTCCCACACAGTCGGTGTCGAATTGTCGATGATGGCGGCCGTGGTGGTGCCAAGGGGCGAGAGCTTAAAGTACAACGTGGACGTGACCAGGCAAAAGGCCATCTGTAGAGCCAAGCTCGCGACGGCTTCGACGGTAATCTCGCGGTCGAGCGTGGCGATGCCATATGCCATGGCAAGGACCGATCCCATAAGCGGGCAGATGAGCATGGCACCTACAATGGCGATATCCGAGTCGATATCGAGGCCGATGCTCGCGATCAACATAGCAATGATCAGGATGCATAAGTGCGAGCCAGTCAGGCGCGCCCCGTTTACAAAGCGTTTGCGAATCACGTGATAGGGCGCGCGTCCCTCGCGAATGTTGAATGCCTGCTTAAGGAAACGGGTGGCATTCTCCATGGCCTCGCTGTGGGCGGGGCGTATGCCGTGACGACGATGATGACGCTCGCGCAGCCGCTTGATCTGTTGTTTATCGAGTTCCATGCTTACCTCGTTTAGCTTCTGAGCCGCTTCTTGCGTCTGTCGTCTTTACTCTACACCGCGTTGGGCGAGGTGTCAGACAAGGTTTGTTGACCTGGAAGTCAGGCCAATCGACATGGCTAAAACGCCGCGAGGATCATAAGAGCCAAATAGACAAAAAAGCGCGGGGCCGGTTTGATTCCGACCCCGCGCTCTGCACTGGTGCGTTGTTGTTCGGCCTACCCCAGCAGGCTCAGAGCAACAGAGACAAACGCCAGGATAACGCCGACGATGGACTCGCCGCCGAGCAGGCCGCTGGCGACAACCAGGCCCTGTTCCTGGAAGGCGGCGTCCTTGGCGGCCTTTTCCTCGTCAGAAAGACCAGCGGTGGCGTCGCGGTGGGCGGACCACTTGTCGTAGGCGAGCTTGACGCAGGAGCCCAGGAATGCCGTGAGTGACATGTAGAACGGCAGGTACACGCCCAGGCCGATCATCATGGCCGGAATGCCGAGCCAGTACATGACGATGCCGGCGATAAAGCCGCCAACGAACCACGGCACGCTCGGGATGCCCGAGACCATGGCAGCGACAACGCTTGCCTGCGCGGCAACAAAGCTCTTGTCGGGGCCAAAGGCGTCCGGGCCATAGGCGGTGACGAGCGCGACCATGACGGCTGCGGCGACCAGGGCGCCCACGATGCCGCCGATGGCTTGGCCGATCCACTGCGCACGCGGGTTGGTGCCCAGCACGGCGCCGGCCTTAAAGTCGTTCATGACGTCGCCCGCAAGGCCGCACGCCACGGCTACGATGCCGGCGATAAAGAACAGCTTGACCTGAGCGATCTGTGCGAAGGCAGCCACGATGAGCATAACGATGAGGCCAAAGATCTCCATGGGGTCGATGCCCGTCTGGCCGCAGCTCTGTGCGCTCATGATGGTGGTGACAAAGGTGAACAGCGTCACGATGACGGCCGGAACGGGACCAAGGTCAAGCACGATGGCGATGATCACGGCGATGGCGGCAGCGCCCAGGCCGATGATGCCGGCGTCGAGCTTAAGGGAGCCCGAGATGAGCGACTGCTCGTCGGTGTCGGTGGAGCTGTCGGCGGCAAGACCGCGGACGATACCGGCGACCTGCGGCAGGATGTCCTTGAGGACGACGGCGACGCCAAAACCCATCATGAGGCCCATGCCCAGGGACTTGACGATGCCCTGTGCAGTCACAACGTCGAACAGACCGGCAGCGGTGCCGCCCACGATGATGCCAAAGTTGCCCAGCAGGGCGCCGGCAAACCAGAAGGCGACCGGGGCGAAGCCCACGAGGAAGCCGACGGAGAGCAGCATGGGAGAGTTGTAGATGCCAAAGGTCACGCCGGGGATGTTGAGCGTGCACAGCATGCTGGGCACCACGCCCAGGGCGTCGCGTAGCACGCTATAGATGCCGGCGATGGCCATGGAACCAAAGAGCTGCTTGCCGGTTTTGCCGCCAGCCTCGGTCGCGCGCAAGGTCTGAGCTGCGGCGTTGCCGGTGGGGAACTCAAGCGCGGCGTCCACGATAAAATGACGGTGGATGAGCGCGGTGGCCAGCAGGCCCAGGATGGTGCCGGCGAGTGCCACGATAAACATGTCGAGCCAGCTGATCTGGTCGGCATAGCCCAGCATCCAGGCACCCGGGATGGTAAACGCCAGGCCGCCGGCGACCATGGCGCCTGCGGACATGATGGTGTGGGTGACGTTTGCCTCGTTGAGGCTGGCGTTGCCCATGAGTTTAAGGAAGAACAGCGAGATGACGGCAGCGAAGACGATCGGCCAGGGGAGTGCGCCCATCTTGAGGGCGGTGTAAGCCGAGCTTGCCGTGATGATCACGCAGCCAAGGACACCGATGACGACGCCGCGCAGCGTGAGTTGCCCGCGCATCGAAGCGCGGTTCGAGGGATTGCTCATATAAAACTCCTTTGCGTATATCCGCTTCCCCCGGGAGCGCCGTTACGGATACGGCGCGGGAAGTCGGGTTACCAAGGGCCGCCGCGTGAGCTCGCGCACGACCGCGCACCAGTATAGCCGCAAGCTAGTCATTTCGGGATGACTGGTTTAGGTAGGCGATATACTGCTGGGCAGACGAAAGGAGCGCCGACGATGCTTAATGGATGCGCATATATATTGACGGTCGACGTGGGTAACACGTTCATTCGCTTTGGCCTGTTTGCCGAGGATTCGGCCGCGGCGCAGGAATGCCCGTTTGCGACGTGCGAGATCACGACGCCGTCGAGCATTACGGCCGATGAAGCACGTATGCGTCTCGCTCAAGTCATGGCCGCGCTGGCGGCTGATGCGGGCATGCCCGGCGCGCTCGTGCCCACGGCGGCCGTGCTGAGCTGCGTGGTGCCGGCGCTCGAGCGCCCGTGGAAGGCGGCACTTTTTCGCACCTGCACGGGGCGCGTGCTCACCGTGGGGCCGGGCCTCAAGACCGGCATGCCCGTGCACTACGACGACCCGGCCGAGATCGGCCCCGACCGCATCGCCGACGCTGTGGCGGCACGCGCCGTCTACGGCTCTCCCTGCATCGTGATCGACTTGGGTACCACGACCAATATCGAGGTCATCGATGCGCGCGGAACCTTTGTCGGCGGCGTCATCGCGCCGGGCTTGGCACTCGGCGCCCGCTCGCTTTCGGCCGCTGCGGCGCGTCTGCCGCAGGTTGAGCCTTCGGCGCCAACGCACGTCATCGGTCGCAATACGCGCGAGGCCATGCGTTCGGGCGTGGTTCTGGGCGAGGTGGCACGCATCGACGGCATGCTCGACATGGTGCTCGCCGAGATGCGCGCGACCAAGGCCGCGGGGGAGGGCGACGTGCCCATCGTCATTACCGGCGACGACGCCGAGGCGCTCGCGTCGCTGGTCGGCCACAGCCTGACGGTAGACGACGCGCTGACGTTGCGAGGACTCGCCGAGCTCTACCGCATCAACCAAAAGCCCCGCCGCGTGTAAAAGTGAGGGCGCCGGTGGGACAAACGCCCCCACCTTTCACCTGCTACAATGGGTCAAACTATTGCGATTACGGAGGTGTCTGCCATGTCGGACGATCTTCATCAAACTTCGTCAGGCAAGCGCCTGGACGTCATTAGCTGGGACGAGTTCTTTATGAGCGTGGCCATCGCCGCACAGCGCCGCAGCAAGGACCCCAACACGCAGGTGGGTGCGTGCATCGCCAGCACCAACCACCGCATCCTTTCGGTGGGCTACAACGGTACGCCCTCGGCGCTCAACGACGACTTTTTCCCGTGGGGTACGAGCGACGACCCGCTGCAGGACAAGCACAACTACGTGGTCCATGCCGAGGCCAACGCCGTGCTCAACTACCGTGGCTCGCTCAAGGACCTCGAGGGTTCCACGGTCTACGTCACGTTGTTCCCGTGCCACGATTGTGCCAAGATCCTGGCGCAGGTGGGTGTGGGCGAGGTCGTCTACCTGGACAATAAGTATGCCGACACCGATGACGGCCGTATCAGCCGCCGCATTCTCGACTCCTGCGGCATCAGCTACCGCCAGGTCATCGTCGATGTCCAGATTGGCACCGGGGAGCAGGCTCAGCGGTAGCGCGTGCCAACGCCAGCTGGCGGCAAAGCAGCCAAAAGAGTCCCGTCCCAAATTGACTACTCGTGAAAGTCGCGTCTGCGCGCATGGACGGCTCGTGAGCGGGTACATGGCTGTAGTAACATAGCTTCTGTCCGCGGGCGTGCCCGCGTTATTGTGAGAAAGGAGCCCCTGTGGCTGTTAACGAAGAGCTGCTTAAGAAGGTTCTTGAAGAGATCCGCCCCAACCTGCAGGCCGATGGCGGCGATATGGAGTATGTGGGCGTCGACAACGAGGGTGTTGTCAAGCTGGAGCTGCAGGGCGCCTGCGCCGGCTGTCCCATGAGCTCGCTGACCCTTTCCATGGGTATCGAGCGCATCCTGAAGGAGCATGTGCCCGGCGTTACCCGCGTCGAGCAGGTCAATGCTTCCGGCGAGGCCGAGGACCTGTACGACGAGTACGCGCCGTTCTAAGATGCGAAAGCTGCGGACGGTACGCTCCGCATAGACGTTACGCCCAAATATGCGGCTGCGAGCGTAAGGCCCGCGGCCGCATTTGTATGTAGGGAGTAGGAGGGTCGACATGCTCAACGACTTCTACCATATGCTTGATCCCGTCGCGATTTCGGCGGGGCCCATCACGATTTACTGGTATGGTCTGGCCTATGTGGTCGGCGCCCTGCTCACGGCGGTCGTCATGTACCGCACGCAGCGTCGCTGGGGCTTTAACATCACGATTGATGACCTGACGAGCGTCGTGGTCGGCGTGGTCTTTGGCCTTATCATCGGCGCCCGCCTGTTCTACGTCATCTTTTACGGCGACGGCTACTACTGGGCACATCCGCTCGAGATCTTTGCCACCAACGAAGGCGGCATGAGCTTCCACGGTGGCCTGGTCGGCGGCATTATCGGCGGCATCATCGTGTGCCGCATGTATAAGCTCGACGCATGGACTCTGGCAGACCTTGCCGTCATCGGCGCGCCGCTGGCCTTGTGTCTGGGCCGTTGTGCCAACTTTGTCAACGGTGAGCTGTGGGGCAAGCCGACCGATCTGCCCTGGGGTGTGGTCTTTGGCGGGACTGCGGGCGATATGCCGCGTCACCCCTCCCAACTCTACGAGGCATTTCTTGAGGGCATTGTGCTCTTCTGCATCCTGCAGGTGCTCAGCCGCAAAAAGCCGCTGCTGCCCCAGGGCACGTTTATGGGCGTGTTTGTGATGGGTTACGGCATCGTCCGCTTCCTCGTCGAGTTCGTGCGCGTGCCCGACGCCCAGCTTGGCTATCTGCTGGGCGGCGTCATCACGATGGGTCAGCTGCTGAGCCTTCCGCTCGTTATTGCGGGCCTGGCGCTCGTCATCTTTGCGCGTCGCCGCAATCGCCCCCAGCGCATCTACCTCGACGCCTAACCACCACATACCACCACAAAGGGGACAGGCACCTTTGTGGTGGTTTGCTGGGCAACGATGACAGAACCGTAACGTTTCCCCAGATAAAACCTGCCAAAATAAACCTGTCCCTTTTTGGCAGGTTTCTAGAAAGGCTCTTTGGACTGTGAAGGATTCCGATCTCTCCACAACGGCTGCGCGCGACGCTGCCCGCATCGTCTGGTTTAAGCGCTACCCCGCCAAGCAGACGCTCATCGCATTTCTGCTCGCGCTGTTGGCGACCACGGCGTTTTCCATCGATCCCGCCCCGGTGCCGAGCAATGCGGTCCTGGCGATTGACCCCAAAGCCTCGGGCATGCTGTACGTGTGCTACGAGGTGCTCCTCTCGTTTGCCGGCCATACCGACGCGGTCATGCTGCTTGCGCTTGCCTGCCTGCTCACGCTGCCGTTTCGCTACGTGTTCTTTGGCCGTGGCGACACCTGGCGCCCATCGATTATTCTGCCGTCGCTGTTTTTCGCCATCTGCATGGTGTTCGGCCGCAGCTACGACCTCACCGACTCGGCCGAGATTGTTCTTGGCGACAAGGCCCGCATCATCTGCGCCTGGATTGGCGGCGCGGGCTGGATGCTCCTTGCGATCGTGGCCTTCTATCTGGCTTTTGAGTGTCTGGATTGGCTGAGCTCCCGACGCATCCCGTTTTCCGAGGCGCACTTTGGCCGCATATGGCGTGTGGCTCACGCCGTGCTCTCGGTCCATCCCTTTGCCGGGCCCTTCCTGGTGCTTATGATCGCCTGGGCGCCCACGCTCATCGCTTCGCTGCCCGGCCTTTTTATGGGAGATACGGGTGCGCAGATTCGCCAGTGGTTTAACTATCCCAACGGTACGAGCGACTACCTGCGCCTGCTCAACCCCAATGTCCTGCTCAACGGGCATCACCCGGTCGTGCACACGGCTATCATCGGCTCGTGCGTGCAGCTGGGGCTTTCGGTCTTTAACAGCGCCAATGCGGGGCTTGCCATCTACACCTGCGCTCAGTTCGTCATTACGGCCGCCTGCATGGCCTATTCCATCTCGTCGCTGCGCAAACTGGGCGTGAGCCTGCCGGTCCGCGGTGCGATCCTGCTGTTCTTTGCGTTTATGCCGATGTTCTCTAACTACGCGGCGTTGCTCACCAAAGACGTGCTCTTTGCCGACGCGTTCTTGGTGCTGCTGGTACAGACCGTCAAGCTCGTGGCATGTGGCTTGCCCCGTCGTGATGCCAATGTCGAGCGAGCGGGCGAGAAAGCCCCCGTGCTCTTTGCGTGCCATGACTGGCTGTTGCTTGCGCTGGCTGCCATGGGTTCCACGTTTCTGCGCAACGGCGGCCTGGTGTTTCCCCTGGCGGCATGCGTAATCGCGTCGGCGTTTTGCGCATGGGACGCGCATGTGGCTCGTCGTGCAGCCAAGCAGACGGGCGCCGCGGTCTCATACGTCACGCCGCGATTCCGCTGGGTTGGCGTCCTCGCGGTGCTCGCGCTCTGCCTTGCCTCTAATATGTACTTCACCAAGGTGTTTATGCCGGCGCACGACATTACGCCTGGTTCCAAGCGCGAAATCCTCTCGATTCCGTTCCAGCAGACGGCTCGTTTCGTCCAAAAGCACGACGGCCTCAACTCGGGCGTCAACCCTACGGTTAAGGAGGACGGCACTATCGTGGAGGCACCCTGCGACGGTTTGGTGACCGATGAGGAGCGCGCCGTGATCGATCGCGTGCTCAAGTACGAGAACCTGGGCCGCCGCTACAACCCCGACAAGTCCGATGCCGTCAAGAACTGCTTTAACGAGTACGCCTCGCAGGAGGACATCGATGCCTATTTTGAGGTATGGGCCCAGATGTTTAAGAAGGATCCCGAGTGCTATATTTCGGCGCTTATCAATAACTACTATGGTTATTTTTATCCGAGCGCGCGCGATGCCTGGGTCTACAGCACGGCGCGTAGTGCCGAGATCATGGCGCGCCCCGACAACCTCAAGTATTTCGACTTCCATCCGGTTGACAGCAACGTGGTGCGCTGGTGCGATCACCTGATCAATCTGTACCGTGTGGCGGTGCAGCGCATCCCGTTTATTTCACTCACCATGAGCTCGGCCACCTATGTGTGGATCATGATCACCGTGGTGGTCTACCTGCTGCGTCGTCATTCATGGCGTGCGCTGGCGATCTGGGTGCCGCTGTTGGGCGTGCTCGCCGTGTGC
The DNA here is from genome assembly GCA_958405565.1 of uncultured Collinsella sp. GTDB lineage: Bacteria > Actinomycetota > Coriobacteriia > Coriobacteriales > Coriobacteriaceae > Collinsella. The sequence continues at coordinate 28,948 of CATYEN010000016.1, forward strand.
CTGATTGGTCCGTGCAACGGCTCGACCTACATGCGCTACTTGTATCCGGTCATCGCCTGCATGCCCTTCGCCATCGGCGCCACCGTCACCCGCAGCGACTTCCTCTGGTCCTAACTTGGTGCATTGGGGTCAGGTTTCTTTGCACCAAAGGGGCCATCATCACGACGCCTTCATTTTGGGGTTTATCTCGCAGGCCAGTAGGTATATCATAACGACGTTTGTTTATATTGCCCGAGCATCTGCGCTGGGCTTTAGGTCGAAACCGATAGGAGACACGTATGTCCGGACACTCTAAGTGGGCCACAACCAAGCATCGTAAGGGCGCGCAGGACGCCAAGCGTTCCGCCCTCTTCTCCAAGCTCAGCCGCAACATCACCGTTGCTGCCCGTCTCGGCGGTGACCCGCTGCCCGAGAACAACGCCAGCCTCGCCGCTGCCGTTGCCAAGGCCAAGGCTCAGTCCATGCCTAAGGACAAGATCAAGTCCGCTATCGACAAGGCTTTTGGTTCGGGTGCTGACGCCGCCGTCTACGAGAACATCGTGTACGAGGGCTACGGTCCCGCCGGTGTCGCCGTCTATGTCGACTGCCTGACCGACAACCGCAACCGTACCGCCGCTGATGTCCGTTCTGCCTTCTCCCACGCTGGTGGCAACCTGGGTACCTCCGGCTCCGTCGCCTTCCAGTTTGAGCGCAAGGGCCAGATCGTCGTCGCCAAGGAGATCCTGGACGAGAACGCCAAGAAGGAGACCATGATCGCCAACGGTGCTGCCGGTGACGAGGATGAGTTCATGATGGCCATCGCCGAGGCCGGTGGCGAGGACTACGAGGACGCCGGCGAGGAGTGGATCGTCTGGACTACTGCCAACGAGGTCATGGCTGTCTCCAAGGCACTCGAGGAGCAGGGCGTCCAGGTCAAGGGCTCCGAGACCACCATGGTCCCGACCACCCCGACCGAGGTCTCCGGCGCCGACGCCAAGAAGGTTCAGCGCCTCATCGACCGTCTTGAGGAGCTCGACGACGTCCAGGACGTCTACAGCACCATGGACATGACCGACGAGGTCATCGCTGCCCTCGAGGAGGAGTAGCGCCAGCACGGATTGAGCCGTGCATATCTGGGCATAATGAAGCGAGCATGCAAGCCTCGTGGAATAGATGAGCCGGATCCGCGTGCGTAGAGCACCGGACCCGGCTCTTTTATAATGATGCGAACCGTTTTGCATTTCGAGAGCCGAGATTTGAAGGGAGCGCCGCGTGCGCGTACTCAAACGAGCCCTAGCGATCGTGTATCTTGCCGCCACCATCGTGGCGCTGGGTACGCTTGTCTGCCAGTTTTGGGGGCCGTATACGTATCGCTTTATGCTGCTGATGCGCGACCCCATGCCGCGCATCGTCGTGACGGCGTGCGCCGGCGTCGTGGCGTTTGGCGTACTGCTGAGCTTTTTCCGCCTGATGTTCGCCCGTCGCGAGCCGTCCTGCGTGCATCCGGCGGGGGAGCGCAATATCGAGGTTACCCTTGCGGCGCTTTCTTCGTGCGCCAGGGTTGCTGCCGAGTGCGACGACCGCGTGATGGTCGAGCATGTCGAGGCCCGCGTCCAAGGCCCCGACGATTCGCATGTCCGTTTTAAGGTCGAGGCTATCGCGCTTGACGATAAGGACGTGGCATCTCTGGCTACCGCGATGCAGCAGCGCATCGAAGAAGCCTGCGATACCATGCTCGGCGCGCCGGGTACGACCGCGCGCGTCCGTTTTTTGCCGTCCAAGACTACCGTCCAGACCGTGGAGGTTTCCGGTGAGTGATACCAATCAAGATAAGACCGCTCGTACGCCGCGCCTGACGATTGACCAGAGCGCCACGCCAGCGAGCGAACCTGTTGATTCCAAAGCAGAGGCAACCGAGTTGCAAGACGCGGCAGCCGCGGATTTTGACGAGGCTATGGGTCTCATCAAGGGTACGGGCGCTGCCATCTGGAGCTATGCTGTGCGTCATCCCAACACCACGCTCGGCGCCGTCGCTGGCTTTGTCCTCGCCGTGTTGGTGCTCACGTTGGGCCTGTGGGACACGCTCGTCATTGCATTCTTCGTGCTGATCGGCGCTGTGATCGGCCAAATTCGCGACGGCGAGAACGGGATCGTCAACTTCTTCGGCCGTCTGTTTAGCGGCCGCTAATATGTATTCGACTGTCGCATCCGCGGCAGGCATAAGGAGGAACCATGGCTTTTAATACGAAGGTCGATGTAGCCGATACCGAGCTCGAGGAGAACGAGGCGGTCGTCGCCGAAGCTGAGGATGTGACGCTCGAGGACGAGGCTCTCGTCGAGGCCGAGTCCGATGCGGATGAGGATGACGAGGAAACGGACGAGTCCGAAGACTCGCTGACTTATTCCAACGGTGTGATCGAGAAGATCGTCGCCATGGCCACCCGCGAGGTGCCGCACGTCCTGGGCATGAAGGGCAACCTCATGCACTTTGTGCAGGAGCAGTTTGGTGCCGAGAATCTGACCAAGGGCGTGACGGTCGAGGTCACCGATGACAATCGCGTGGTCGTCAACATCTCCGTCATCATCGAGTACGGCGCCTATGCGCCCGCGATTTTCGACGATGTCAAGGTACGTGTCACCGAGCGCCTTGCCGCGATGACCGGCCTTGAGGTGGCGGGCGTCAACCTGCGCATCGAGGATGTCATCACCCCCGAGGAGTACGAGCACCGCACCAGCCAGCACGAATAACCTTTCAAAAGGGGACAGGTTTGTTTTGGCAGGTTTTATCTGCGAAAACATTAAACGGCCGACCGCGCAAGCAAAAGCGTGGCCGGCCGTTTTTGTACGCTCCCGATATAGTCATACCGCTCGTCTAACTAAGGGTTGCAATCCCCACGTTCCGCGTTACTCTAATGGGCGCATTGTTTCCAAATTGTTAACGAGGGGTTGCCGTAATGGCCGACGAGCACGAAACAGAAAGCAAGGCATGGGCAATTGAGGCCGCTGCGGCAGAGGCGGCGTCGCGTGCTGCCGAGGAGGTGCATCGTCCTCCCGTAGTGCCGATGGAGCGCGTGGTCGATCGCGATGTTATCGAGCGGGGCGAGCGCGCTGGTCGCAAGCGCAGCCAGGAGCCGGGCTTTCCGCGCTTTTTTGCCGAGCTCAATTTGGGCCTGATCCTCACGGCCTTTGCCATCGTCGCGTTTAAAACCCCTAATCACTTTGCTTTTGGCGGCACCTCGGGCGTGTCGGTCATTCTGTCCACGCTGTTCCCGACCCTGCCCGTCGGCGTCTTTATGTGGATTATCAATGCGGTCCTGGTCGTTTTGGGCTTTATCTTTTTGGAGCGCAAGGCAATCCTGTGGAGTGTCTTTGCCTCGTTTGCGCTGTCCGCCTATGTTTCGCTGTTTGAGCTCTTTATTCCGACCGATGTCTCGATGACGGGCGATATGTGGCTCGACCTGTGCTTTGCCGTGATTCTGCCGGCGCTCGGCAGCGCTATCGTCTTTGATATTGGTGCCTCGACGGGCGGCACGGACATTCTCGCCATGATCCTCAAACGTCGCACGACGCTCGAGATTGGCCGCGCCCTGCTGTTGGTCGATATCGGCATTGTGACCATCGCGGCCTTCTTGTACGGCCCGCGCGTCGGTCTGTATTGCGTGCTTGGCCTGTTTGCCAAGACGCTCGTGGTCGACAAGGCCATCGAGAGCATTCACCTGCGCAAAGTCTGCACGGTCATTTGCTCCGAGCCCCTTAAGGTCGAGGAGTTTATCGTCAAACATCTCAACCGCACGGCGACTATCAGCCGCGGCTACGGCGCCTTCTCGGGCAAGTGCGTGACGGTGATCATGAGCGTGCTGAGTCGTCGCGAGGCCGTGCAGCTGCGTCGCTACGCTCGCGAGATCGATCCGGGTGCCTTTATCACGATCGTCGACAGCTCCGAGATCGTCGGCAAGGGTTTCCGCGGAACGAACTAACGCGGTCGAGCTTATCAAACAATCGAATAGCGCCCTGTGCATTGCAAATGCGTCATGTTGGAGTATTTGTCCCCACATTGGGTGATAATGATGCCAAAGACATCGTTTGCGATCCAGATGATTCGCTCAAGATACGAAGGGATGATCTCGATGTTCTGTTCGCAGTGTGGTGCCCCCATGGGCGACAACGATAAGTTCTGTGGTGCGTGTGGTGCCCCCAATGCCGGTGCCGCAGCCTCTGCCCCTCAGGGTCAGCCCCAGCAGTTTGTTCCGCAACCGCCCGTGGCGAATGCGTCCAAGGGCTGTGTGGCTCAGGCGTTTGAGGACATGACCAAGACGCCGGGCGTGCTGCAGCGCGTGTGCCAGATCGCCTTTTTGCCGGCGCTGATTTGTGTTGTGTCGGTGCTCGTGCTGTTCATTCCCGTTATCGGCGGTATCGCGGCTGCCATCGGCTTTTTGGCAGCTTGCATTGCGAGCGTGTGTGGTTCCGGCTTTGGTATTGAGTGGGGTCGCGATCTGTCGCTCAAGGTTGATGACGGTATGGATCGTCCACTCATGCGTTCCACGTCGTTTGGCCTCGGAGTCTTTTCGAGCGTTATCTCGGTCGTGCTCGAGGTTATCGCTGCCATTCCCGTTATCGGTGTAGTGCTTTCGCTGGTGGAGAGCGTGGTAATTGGCGCCGCGGGCTCGTATTCGTATTACGGCTCTTATGCACTCGAGGCAGCGCTGTTCGGCTCGCTTGGCCTGCTTGTCCTGGCTATGATTGCCACGGCGGTCTTGGGGGTCTTCTTTAAGATGTTCGCCGACATTGCCGTGATGCACTTTGCGGTGACCGGTCGTGTCGAGAGCGCGTTTTCGCTCGATAAGGTCTGGGCGGCCTTTAAGCACAACAAGACCAAACTGTTCTGCGCTTCGTTCCTTCCCGAGTTTTTGACGGGCCTGGTCGCCAACGTTGTCACCTGGATCCTGACGTTCGTCTTTGGCACCATTGCCTCTGTCGGTATGTATAGCTACTACTACCGTCCTACGGCTATTGAGGCGCTTGTTACCGGCGGTGGCATCACGCTCGTATTGTTCTTGGTGCTGACGGCGTTTGTCACGGTATTCCTCACGGTCTTTGGCAAGATGCTCAAGCACCGTGCCGTTGGCTATTGGGTTGCGCGCTACGCAAGCGAGTGGGCCGACGAGGACAAGGACGACGTCCTGACTTTTGTGCTGCCGTTTGAGAAGAAGTCTGCTCCGGCTGGTTTTAGCGCCGACGCAGCGCCCGTATCCGATTCCGCTGCGGCGCCGGCGCCTGCGCCCGAGCCCGTGCCTGAGCCTGAGACTGAGCCTGAGCCCGCGCCCGTGCCTGAGCCCGAGCCCGCGCCCATGCCGGAACCGGAGCCCGAGCCTGCACCTGAGCCCGAGCCTGCGCCAAGCTCCGACGAGGACCCGCAGGACGAGTAACCCTGCCACCTGCCATTTGGGGACGGGGTAGAAACGGTAGAAATAGCGCTTGACAAATAAGCGGGGGCGGACGTGCCGAAGCGTCCGCCCCCGCTTTGATATCGCGATGCGGCTATGACTGCGAGATGGTCGTGGATCGACTACTCGTCGTGCTTCTCCTCGCGGCGAGCGGCGACACGTGCATCGTGGATGCCCTTGATTGCGGCGTGTCGGGCGGTGCGGGCATCGTGCATGGCGTCGCGGGCCTCGGCGGCCGTGGTCTTGGCAGAGCGCAACTTGGCGGCCAGGTCGGGGTTGGTTTCGGCGACCGCGGTAATCGTGGGGCCGTCGAGCTCTTCTTGTGTGGGCTCGGCCAAAAAGTCGATGGCATACTGGGCGGCCACCATGGAGCCCTTTGCCAGCACAGTCTCGTCGATCTTGTAGAAGCAGGAATGTTGGGCGTACGTGGCGCCAATCTTGGGGTTGCGCGTACCTACAAAGGCGAGCACGCCCGGTACGCGGCGCAGGTACTCCGAAAAATCCTCGCCCGAAAGCGTGCCGCGGTAATGGCCTTGGCCGGTGGGGCCCAAGCATTTGATTACTGCCTGGCGGCAGCGCTCGCTCGAGGCGGCATCGTTTTCGACCTTGTAGTTGGCGATGGTGTAGTCGGTGAGCTTTGCCTCGGCGCCCAAGGCGGCCGCGGTATGCTCCACGATGCGGCGCATGAGCTCCGGCATTTCCTCGTGGGTCGAATCGCCGTAGGTGCGCACCGTGCCGGCGAGGTAGGCCGTGCCGGCGATAACGTTGCGCGCGGTTCCGCCGTGCAGCTCGCCGACGGTAATGACGGCCGGCTCGTAGGGACTGATCTCGCGCGAAACGATGGTCTGCAGAGCGTTGACGATCTCGGCGGCCACCATAACGGCGTCGTGGCCGCGCTGGGGCATGGCACCGTGGCATGAGGTGCCGCGAACATCGATGCGGAACCAGTCGGTATTGGCCATGCGCGGACCGGGCTCGCAGCTCACGGTGCCGGCGTCAACCTCGCTCCAGATGTGCGCGGCGTAGGCGCCATCGACGCCGTCGAGCACGCCCGTGCCGATCATGAGTTTGGCGCCCTGGCCGTTTTCCTCACTGGGCTGGAAGACGATGCGGACTTCGCCGTGGATGTCGTCGGTCATATGGCGCAGGATCTGCAGCGTGCCGAGCATCATGGCGATGTGGCAGTCGTGGCCGCAGGCGTGCATGCAGCCCTCGTTGACGCTGGCAAACTCCTCGCCGGTCTGCTCGGTGACGGGCAGGGCGTCGATATCCGCGCGCAGCAGGATGCGGCGGCGCGGCGTGCCGTCCTCGTGGTAGGCATCCGACGCGGTACCGCGAAGCGTTGCCACCAAGCCGGTCTTGAGCGGACGCTCGTAGGGGATATTCATGGCGTCGAGCTGGTTGGCGATGTCGGAGGTCGTGCGCTCCTCGGCAAGGCTCAGCTCCGGGTGCTTATGGAAGTGCCGGCGCTGCTTGATGATGTAGGGCTCAAACTCGGCGGCGATATCTTGGATGGCCGCGGTGACGTCATCTGCCGCGCGAACCTCGGTAGCCGCCATAATCTGCTGTGCCTTGGTCTTCGTCATGGTCGATTTGCTCCTTGCTGGTTGTATCGCAAAATCGTACAGGCTCTCTCCAGTATGCCACCTGCCGCTAGGGCTGGTAAAGTTGCCGTTTGCCGCTTGGGGTTTTGTTACAAGGGCGGGGGAGTACACTCGGGGGTGTTGAATTTCCTGCCAGAGATGGGGATGCCCATGCAACATATCGATCGGATTATCCGCTCCAAGAACGTCTTTACCGCGCAAGACGGCATCGATACCGCCCGCGAGCTGGCGATTGCCATCGCAGGCGACCGTATCGTCGCAGTCGGTGAGCCCGATGACGTGATCGCCGCCGCTCCTGCCGCCACGTTGGTTATCGACTACGGCGAGCAGTTTGTCTGCCCCGGTTTCCATGACGCTCATCTGCATTTCTTCCATACCTCGGTCGGTTCCTCGCCGTACATGCTCATGGATATGGGCACGTCCGAGGCGGCGCTGGTGCAACATGCGCTCGAGTTTTCCCAGGACCTGCCCGACGACGCTTGGGTTGTGACGCAGGGCTGGCGCGATTACCGTTGGGACCCGCCCGAGCATCCAACCAAGGTGTCGCTCGATGCGGCATTCCCCGATCGTCCTTGCGTTATGTATTCGGGTGACGGGCACACGCTTTGGCTCAACAGCCGCGCACTCGAGGCGCTCGGCGTCACGCGCGACAGCGAGCCACCAGCGGGCGGCAGCTACGACAAGGACGCAAACGGCGAGCTCACGGGCATTGCCCACGAGGCGGCTGCCATGCAGCTGCTACCGCGCTGCCTTGAGTGGCTGGGCGAGGATCGCATCGCAAGCGCTTACGCCGATCAAATGAGGCGGATGGCCGAGCAGGGCATCACCTCGATATGCGATATGTCGCTCATGCCCATGCCGGGCTGCGACTTTATCCGCGACGATGTCTACGACAAGCTGCAGGCCGCCGGCAAGCTGGGCATCCGCGCCCATTTGTTTCCCACGCTGCTGGATGACCAATCGCGCTTGGAAGAGCTACAGACCCGCTACGCGAACAACGCGCTGCTCTCGGCGCCAGGCTTTAAACAGTTCTTCGACGGCGTGTCGAGCGAGCATACCGCATACCTCACTGAGCCCTATACCAACCCGCGCTTCCCGGGCGACCAGGGCCGTCTGACGGTCCCCGTCGAGCGCATGCGCAAGTTGGTTCTGGCGGCAGCCGAGCGTGGCCACACAGTGCGCATCCACGTTATCGGCGACGGTGCCATCCATGCTGCGCTCGATATCTTTGAGGAGGCGGCAGAGCTGTACGGCCTGCCCCAGCACGGTCATAACACGCTCGAGCATCTGGAGAACCTCTTGCCCGAGGATATCGATCGCCTGCGCAAGCTCAACGTGGTCGCCTCGAGCCAGCCCTGCCACATCACGCTCGATCCGGGTGGCCCAGAGCGCGACCTTGGCCTGGAGCGAAGCCGAATCATGTGGCCGTTCGCAACCTATAAGCAGCGCGGCATCCGCCAAGCCTTCGGTACTGACAGCCCTATCACGCCCGTTACCAGCATGAACGTGCTCTACACGGCTATTACGCGCCAAGACCCCAAAAGCCACTGGCCCGAGGGCGGCTGGTTGCCGAGCGAGCGCATCGATGCAGCAACGGCTCTGCGCAACTACACCCTGGGCAGCGCCTATGCAGCGGGCGACGAGCAAAACCTCGGCAGCCTGGAACCCGGCAAATACGCCGATCTGGTAGTCCTAGACCAAAACCTACTCACCATCGACCCCCAAGAGCTCCAGACCACCAAAGTTCAAGCCACCTACCTATCCGGCAACCTCATCTACGAGCGCTAACCCCATACCCCATCCATCAGTTGCGGTGAAATACGGACTAAATAACGCCTCAACAGCAAAAAAACAGTCCATATTCCACCGCAACTTAAAGGGGGCACGTTCCAGCAACGTGCCCCTTTCTTGTACATTCCATCCGCATCGCCATTTTGCTGCACTGACTTTTCTGAATGCCGGGCCCGAATAAGTTATCCAGCTCCCGGGGCGGACCGGAGGGCATGAAGTTTGTCGCGAGTTCCGCACGCAAAGGAAAGCACTTAATGTGCTTTCCGTCTTGCGCAGGACTGTAGAGCAGCAAACTTCATGCCCTCCGGTCCGCCCCGGGAGCCGCGCACAAGTTATCCCCCGGCATTCAGAAAATCTAAGTGCCAAAAAATAAGATTTTTTGACTCCGTGTTGTATAACCCGCCATTCGTGGGTACCATTCAACGCGTACGCAAACAAAAAGGGTTAATTCGCGCGGCATAACCGCGCGGCCCAAAAAGGAGGAAACAAGCATGTCGTCTTTGAAGCCGCTTGCAGATCGTGTTCTGGTCAAGCCCGACGAGGCCGAGCAGAAGACCGCTTCTGGTCTGTATATCGCCAGCAACGCCCAGGAGAAGCCGCAGCGCGGCACCATCGTTGCCGTTGGCGCCGGCAAGGTTAACGACAAGGGTGAGCGCATCCCCATGGACGTCAAGGTCGGTGACGTTGTCATCTATGGTAAGTTCGGTGGCAACGAGGTCAAGGTCGACGGCGAGAAGTATCTGCTGATGCGCGCCGACGACATCTACGCTGTCGTCGAGGCCTAGTCTCGTCAGAATCTCTGATTCGTCTTTGAACGCGCCCGCCGCATAGGACTCGGAAGCGGCGACGCGAGTCACATTTCTTTTGGAGGATTACCTACCATGGCAAAGAACATTACGTTCAACACCGATGCCCGCGCTAAGCTTGCCAAGGGCGTCAACACTCTGGCCGACGCCGTTACCGTCACCATGGGCCCCAAGGGCCGCTACGTTGCGCTGCAGCGCACGTTCGGTGCTCCGACCATCACCAACGACGGCGTTTCTGTCGCCAAGGAGATCGAGCTCGAGGACAACATCGAGAACATGGGCGCTCAGCTGGTGAAGGAGGTCGCCACCAAGACCAACGACACCGTGGGTGACGGCACCACCACCGCAACCCTGCTCGCTCAAGCCATCGTCAACGACGGTCTGCGCAACGTCGCCGCTGGCGCCAACCCGCTGGCCATCCGTCGCGGCATCGACAAGGCCGTCAACGCCGCCGTCGCCGAGATGAAGAAGCAGGCCAAGCCGGTCGAGACCAAGGAGCAGATTGCTTCCGTCGGTACCATCTCCGCCGGTGACCCCGAGGTCGGCGAGAAGATCGCCGAGGCCATGGAGGTCGTGGGCAAGGATGGCGTCATCACCGTCGAGGATTCCCAGACGTTCGACATCACCATCGACACCGTCGAGGGCATGCAGTTCGACAAGGGCTATGTCTCCGCTTACTTCGTCACGGATAACGACCGCATGGAGGCCGTGATGAAGGATCCGTACATCCTCATCACCGACCAGAAGATCTCCAGCGTCCAGGACATCATGCCTGTTCTCGAGGCTGTCCAGCGCGCTGGCCGTGGCCTGCTCATCATCGCTGAGGACATCGATGGCGAGGCTCTGCCGACCCTCGTCCTCAACAAGATCCGTGGCGCCCTCAACGTCTGCGCCGTCAAGGCCCCGGGCTACGGCGATCGTCGCAAGCGCATCCTGGAGGACATCGCCGTCCTCACCGGTGGCCAGGCTGCTCTGGACGAGCTGGGCGTGAAGGTCGCTGACATCACCGCTGATATGCTCGGTACCGCTAAGTCCGTCACCATCTCCAAGGACAACACCGTCGTCGTCGGCGGCGCTGGCTCCAAGGAGGCCATCGACGCCCGCATCGCTCAGATCAAGGGCGAGATGGAGAACACCACCTCTGACTTCGACCGTGAGAAGCTCCAGGAGCGCCTGGCCAAGCTCTCCGGTGGCGTTGCCGTCATCAAGGTCGGCGCTGCTACCGAGTCCGAGCTCAAGGAGATTAAGCATCGCGTCGAGGACGCCCTGCAGGCTACCCGCGCTGCTGTCGAGGAGGGCATCGTCGCCGGCGGCGGCGTCGCCTTCATGGACGCTGCTCCTGCGCTCGATGCTGTCGAGCTCGACGATCCCGAGGAGAAGATCGGCGTCGACATCGTCAAGAAGGCTCTGACTGCTCCGGTTGCTACCATCGCCAAGAACGCTGGCTTTGAGGGTGCCGTCGTGGTCGACAAGGTTGCCGAGCTGCCCGCCGGCCAGGGTCTCAACTCTGCCAACGGCGAGTGGGGCGACATGATCGAGATGGGCGTCCTCGACCCCGTCAAGGTCAGCCGCGTCACCCTGCAGAACGCTGCTTCTGTCGCCAGCCTGATTCTCATCACCGAGGCCACCGTCTCCGATGTGCCCAAGAACACTCAGCTTGAGGACGCTATCGCTGCTGCTACCGCTGGTCAGCAGGGCGGCGGTATGTACTAAGGCCGACAAGGTCTAGAACTCCCACCGGGAATCCGGGGGCGTGACGGGGGCTTCTCTCCGGAACGTCCTCGGATTCCCTGCGTTTACGGCCTTGAGGTCGGCGTGGGCGGAGGACTTGGTTGTTGGGAATACGTGTCCCGGTCGCTGTTTCGCGGCTTTGCCGCGAAAGGCGCGCCATTTTGGGGCGAGTGGAGGATGTGGTTGGTGCAGTGGCTTGTCCCCTTCGCTGTTTCGCGCTTTGCGCGAAAGGCGCGTTACTTTGGGATGGGTGGGGAACGTGGTTGTTGCGGCAACTGATCCCGGTTGATTTCCGATCTCAGCCGAACACATTGAGCTAATAGGCCGTTCCCGCAGT
>CATYEN010000017.1 GCA_958405565.1 uncultured Collinsella sp.
CGAATGGCCGTTGGGCGTTGGCGCGCTTGGCCTATTTCAGAGTAGCGGTAACAGGAGTTCTGGCACGGCAGGGACTGGTCGGGCTGGGCCCCCGCCCGCTTCATCGAGGAGCTCGGGGCCTGGATCGGCCGCTACAATACGGAGAGGCGCAGCGATGCGCTCGGCGGCCGCACGCCGGCCGAGTTCCGCGCCGCGCTGGGAAGGGCCGCGTAGCGGTCCAAGAAATCGTCCGCAGTCCCCACCTCAACGGGAAACTACGTCCCATTCCAAAGGCAAATTCCGGGACGCATTTTCCGAAAGCCTGCCCATCCGGAAAGCCCGTCTCACTTTGGACGCATCCGGGCACGGAATCATCGACCTATCAGGCCTCCCATCAATAAAGAGGCGTCCTCCCGGACGGCGGGGCACGAAGTTCATCGCGAGTTCCGCACGCAAAGAAGGCCACTTAATGTGGCCTTCGTCTTGCGCAGGACTGTAGAGCAGGGAACTTCGTGCGCCGCCGTCCGGGAGGACGTTACATTTAGAAAGATGGACCGACCGCCGTCAGCGATGGGAGCTACTCCCCCAGCACGGCCTTTTTGGCGGCTGCAGCCATGTTGTCCAGATCTTCCTTGGTGGGATGATCCTTTGCGGCGACCCAGTTGTCGAGTAGCATCTTAAAGCGTGCGTTTTCGGGCTCTTGCTCGAGCATCGCCTCGTAGCGCTGCTTGACCGCGGGGCCCATCTTGCCCTGGCACATGGCCCAGCCCACAAGCTCGGCATCTCCGGCCAAATTGGACGTCACGCGATCGATGATCTGCCTAAAGTAATCCTCGCTAGCGCCAAAGCCGCAGGTACCAAATAGGAAAACGCGCTTGCCATGCAGGGCGGAAAGCAGTGCCGCCACCGAAGGCGAACAGGTGCCCTTGTCACACCAAAAGCCAACGAGCACCGTGTCGGCCACACAGGCACCTTGGGCCTCGTTCATAACCTGCTCGGGATCGGCGTCGTCGCTCAGCGCGGCAGCATGGACAAACTCGACGCCCGCTGCCTGCAGCGCGCGCTTAATCGCTCCCGAAACCATCCTGGTATTGCCGCTCTTGCTGTTGACCACCATAGAGCACGTCATAGTCACGTTGCCTCGTTTCCCCCAAAACTAAAGCCACTAATGCAATTTATTAGAAGCATATCTTAGTACTAAAACCACAGATGTAAACCACCTTCTGTTGATTGACGGCACAGCTGACATCAATAGGCAAATACGCCCGCAGCGCAAGTCCCAAAAATCATGCGGGAACCGCGGTACCGTCAGAAAATGCAGGAGGAAATTTGACGGTCCCGTTAATAGATTTTGTGACAAGGGCATGACAGGGGGGGACAGGTCATTCGTCAGGTTTCTGACAGACGATATGAGCGGGACATGAAAATTGGAAGCCCCTCCTGCATGCATATCCGCTAGTAAGGCCTGGCCCGGTTTTCACCATCGCACGCGGCAGCCGAGCACCCATCCAACGCCCAAGTCAAAATACTCAGGCTAGTTAAACAGCGTCACCTTATCGAGCAGAAAATCCTCCACGGTGCACGCCCCGGCCGCCGCCCCTCCCACGACGATCCGCTTGGCTCGCGGATACTTTTTTAGGAGCGTCGACATGCCGCTCTGGCCGGACTCTCCACCGCTTTTGACCTCGATGGCGCTCAGTGCATCATCCCTTCGCAGCACAAAGTCGACCTCTTTGACGCCCTCACGCCACCACATGACCTCAAAACCCTCTTCCGGCGCGCGCGCAAGCAGTCGTGCACCCACTGCCGATTCCACCAAATGACCCCGCCGCGCCGAATCCTCCAGCCATTCTGCTCGGCCCTTATCGCCGAGCGCCGTCATAAACGCCGTGTCATAAACCATGAGCCGCGGGGTGCTTCGGCGCTTTGCGAGCTCCTTGTCACTGAACTTGGGGATCGCCGTAACCAAACCGGCCTTGCCCAGCAGGTCCAAATACCCGGCGACCGTGACCGTGTTACCGGCATCCTGCAGCTGGCCTACCATTTTTGAATACGAAAGCTCCTGCCCCGAATAGCTCGCCGCGAGCCAAAAGAGCGCGCGCATCAGCGCCGGTTTGCGGATATTCTCCAACGAGAGAACATCGCGCGAGATCGCCGGCTCGACGATCGCATCTCGGATATAGTTTCGCCAACGGGCGTCATCGGAAACCAGCGGCGCCGCACCCGGATATCCACCGTGATAGAGATAGTCTTCAAAAGAAAAGCCAAAGGCCTCGCTGCACTCGCGATAGGACCAATGCGGCGACCGAATGAGCTCGTAACGGCCCATAAGGGATTCTTCCAGGCCCTTGTGCAGCAGCAGCGACGACGATCCGGTCAAAATGACCTTGAGCGGCGTCCCCTCCCGGCGATCCCGGTCGTACAATCCCTTGACGACCGTGGACCAACTCTGCACCTTTTGAATCTCATCAACAACGAAAACGGCCGGGACCTTACCTCCAGACGTGAGGTTTCTTGCCTGTTGCCACTCGATTTGCAGCCAGTTGGCATCGGAATTCACAACATCGTCCGCATTGGCCACGTGACAGGGCATGTCTGCATGGTGCAACGCCTGCACGAACATGGTCGACTTTCCCGTTTGGCGGGGCCCGATTATAAATTGCATCAACGGATTATTCGTTTCCCGCATCCTCTGGGCTATCGCGGCAACTTGATGGCGCTCAAACATGTCAATCTACCTCCTTGTTTCTTAAATACTCAGTATACTGAGTAAAATCACTCAGTATACTGAGTATTTTTAGAACCGGGAGATCGAACCCGCCAACTTAACTCCCTTCACCAGCGGGTTGCCGCCGCCCCCTCCGCGAGTCGAGTTTCTGGCCCTTCGCGCTCACTCGATATATAAAAACTGCCATAGCCATATCGAAAAACCGGTATAGTCGGTCCCATCATCGAACCATCGCGAATGGGCCACAGGCTTTCGCGGAGATTCGCGACAAATCGAGAACTGATACGCATCTTATTGTTCACATTCAAGGCCCCGACGTCTCAAAAGGTATCGATAAAGATATCGGCGCTGGCGTTTCGAAGAATTCGGTCTCCAGATATATGGATGCGCTGAGACGAATCAATATCATCGACGATATCCCGGCTTGGCATCCGGCACTCAGATCGCCGGTAAGGTTGCGGCAGGGTGCGAAAAGGCACCTCGCCGACCCTTCGCTTGCCGTTGCACTGCTCGGAGCGAATCCGGAGTCATTAGCCTCCGACCCAAAGACGCTGGGGCTGCTCTTTGAATCCCTCGTCCTGCACGACCTCAAGGTCTATGCCGCTGCAAATGACTCATCGGTATCCCACTACCACGATGCCGACGATCTCGAGGTCGATGCCGTGATTCACAGGCGAGATGGAACTTGGATTGCCGTGGAAGTAAAACTCGGAAGCCCGCAAATCCCCGAGGCATCTGCAAACCTGCTTCGGCTCGAGCGCAAGCTGGTCAAGCGCGGCGAGAAGCCACCCGCGGCCAAGCTCATCGTCATCGGGTTCGGCATGCCCGTCCATACAACGCCGGAGGGCATCATCGTTGTCCCCGTTGATACGCTTGCGCCCTAGCGCTGCGCGAAATGTCCCACGCACCTGCTTACTGGGCGAATTGGCTGCGGTAGAGCTCGGCGTAGAAGCCGTCTGCCGCGAGCAGTTCGTCGTGCGTGCCGCGCTCGATAATCTCGCCGTCTCGCATGACCAGGATGCAGTCGGCGTTACGGATCGTGCTCAGGCGGTGCGCCACGACAAAGCTCGTGCGGCCGGCCATGAGCTCGTCAAATGCCGCCTGCACCTGTAGCTCGGTGCGGGTATCGATGCTCGAGGTTGCCTCGTCCAGCAGCAGAATCGCCGGGTCGGTGAGCATGACGCGCGCGATGCACAGCAGCTGCTTTTGGCCCTGGCTAAACGTGCCGCCATCCTCGCCGATCACCGTGTCGTAGCCTTGGGGCAGCTGCACGATAAACTTGTGCGCGTGCGCGCGCTTGGCCGCCTCGATAATCTGCTCGCGCGTGGCGTCGGGGCAACCGTAGGCGATATTGTCCGCCACCGTGCCCTCGAACAGCCAGGTGTCCTGCAGCACCATGCCAAAGGCGCGGCGCAGGCTCTCACGCGTGTAGTCGCGCGAGGAGCGACCGTCGACCACGATGCGCCCGGCATCGATATCGTAAAAGCGCAGCAGCAGGTTGATGAGCGTCGTCTTGCCGCAGCCCGTGGGACCGACCAGGGCAAACCGCATGCCGGGTTTGGCATCGACGCAGATGTCCTGCAGCAGCTTGCGGTCGGGCACGTAGCTAAAGTTCACATGCTCAAAGGCGACCTCGCCCTGCGGGGCGGCAAGCTCCACAGCGTCCGCCGCATCGGGCTCCTGCTCGCGCGCATCGAGCAGCGCGAACATGCGACGGGCCGAGGCATAGGCCGTCTGGATCTGCGTGATGACGTTGGTGACCTCGTTGAACGGCTTGGTGTACTGGTTGGCGTAAGACAGGAAGATCTGCACGCCGCCCACCGTGAGCGCCGCGGGCACGCCCGTGATCACGCCCACGCAGCCGATCACGGCCACCACAGCGTAGATGATGTTGTTGATAAAGCGCGTGCCGGGGTTTGAGAGCGAACCCATAAACTGCGCGCGCTCGCCCGCCGTGTAGAGCTCGGCGTTGAGGGCATCGAAGCACTGCTGCGCATTTGGGCCATAGGCAAACGCGTCCACGAGTTTTTGCTCGCCCACATACTCCTCAATATGGCCGCCCAGCTGTCCCTGAATACGCTGCTGAGCCGTAAAGCTCTTGTTGGACAGTTTGGCGATGGCGCCGGCCGCAAAGATGGAAAGCGGCGTGACGAGCACTACCACGAGCGTCATGGTCAGGTTGATGGAGAGCATAAACGCGAGCGTGCCCACAATGGTGATAACGCCGGTGAAGAGCTGCGTGAAGCCTTGCAGCAGACCATCGCCCACCTGATCGACGTCGTTGACCACGCGGCTCATAAGGTCGCCGTGGGCATGGCTGTCGATAAAGCTGAGTGGCATGCGGCTGAGTTTGTCGCTCGCCTCCACGCGCATGTCGCGCACCGTCTCGTAGGACAGGCGGTTGACGCAGTAGCCCTGCAGCCACTGGAACGCCGCGGCACCCACCACGACGATCGCAAGCCTGGTGACAAGCGGCAGCAGCGCATCGAAGTTCACCTGCCCGGCGGCAACGATGAGGTCGATGCCCTCGCCGACAAGAATGGGCGTGTAGAGCTGCAGGATAACGGAGATGGCGGCGCTCACAAACGACGCCGTAAACGAAATGCGATGCGGACGTACATAGCCCATCAGGCGGCGAGTCACCGCGCCCACGGGATAGCGCTCGGGATCGCCGGGCTGGCGCGGGCCGTCGCCCAGGTCGTTAAGCTTATCGTTGCCGGATACATTGGCCGTCATCGTAGCGACCGAACCGGAAGAAGTATACGGATTCATCTAGCAGCCCTCCTTTGCGCAGACGGATGCAGGGGCGGTCGGAGCAGACACGGTGTCTTGAGCGGACGCGGGCGTCGCGCTCCCCTGCTGGCTCTCAAGCTCCTCGCGACGAAGCTGCGACTGGCAGATCTCGCGGTAGAGCTGGCAGCTTGCGTACAGCTCATCGTGCGTGCCCAGACCCGCGACCGAACCGTGGTCGAGCGCGCAGATCATGTCAGCGTCGCGCACGGTCGAGACGCGCTGGCTCACAATGACGGTCGTTAGCGGCAGCCCACCCTCGGCGGCACCGCGTACGCTGCGCTCACGGATGGCATGGCGAAGCGCCGCATCGGTCTTAAAGTCGAGCGCCGAGGCGGAGTCGTCCATGATCAGAATCTGCGGCGAGCCCACCAGAGCACGCGCGATGGTCAGGCGCTGGCGCTGGCCACCGCTGAAGTTCTTGCCGCCCGCCTCGACCGGGGCGTCGAGCCCCTGCGGCTTGCTGCGCACGAACTCGCTCGCCTGCGCCATATCGAGCGCTGCCCAGAGTTCCTCGTCGGTCGCCGACTCGTCACGCCAGGTCAGGTTGCTGCGGATGGTACCGCTCACCAGCGACGCGCGCTGCGGAACAGTCGCGACCACGTGGCGCAGTTGGTCGAGCGGCCAAGTACGCACGTCGGCACCCATCACGTTCACGCTGCCGACACCCGCATCGTACAAGCGCGGGATGAGCGAGACGAGCGTCGACTTACCGCTGCCCGTGCCGCCGATAATGCCGAGCGTTTTGCCCAGTGGCAGCTCCAAAGTCACATCGTTGACGGCGTTGGCCGCGCCCGCGCCAAAGGAGAAGCTCGCGTGGCTCAAGCTCAGCGCGGGGACCAAAGCGGTGTCGCCCGCCGCACTCGGCTTGGGCAGGGCGACCGGCTCGTTGCCGTCGTCGGTGATACTCGGCGCGCAGTTGAGCACCTCGTTGATACGCGACGCGCTGGCGCTCGCCTTGGTAAAGACCACGACCAGGTTGGCGACGTAGACGATGGAGGTCAGGGTCTGCGTCATGTAGTTGACGAACGCCATGACCTGGCCCTGCGTGAGCTCGCCCACGTTGACCTGAATGCCGCCCACCCACAGGATGGCGCACACGCCCAGGTTCATCACCAAAAACGTGACGGGGTTGAGAATCGACGAGAGCCTGCCCACCGCGATGGCGACATGCGCCTGGTCATCGGCGGCCTGAGCAAAACGCTCACGCTCGTGGTCTTCGCGCACAAAGGCGCGAACCACGCGGGCGCCCGAAAGCCCCTCGCGGCAAATGAGCGCGATGCGGTCGAGCTTTGCCTGCAGCTGCTTGTAGTACGGAATGCAGCGCGCCATGACAAACCAAAACACCAGGCCGATGGCGGGCGTGCAAATCAAAAAGATGATGCCGAGCTTAAGGTCGATGGCGAGGGCCGCAACCATGGAGCCCACCGCCAGGAAGGGCCAGCGGATGAGCATGCGCACGCCCAGCGCCACGGCGAGCTGCACCTGGTTGACGTCGTTGGTGATGCGCGTGATGAGCGAAGGCGTGCCAAAGCGATCGAGCTCGGCATAGCTTAGCTTATTGATGTGCTCGTAGAGTGCGCCGCGAATATCGGTGCCCATGCCCTGCGAGGTGAGCGCCGCCATCTTTTGGCAAACGAGCGTAAACGAGATGCCGATCACGGCCATGGCGCCAAGCAGCATACCGTAGTGGACGACAGCGTTGACGTCGTGCGCGCCAATGCCCTTGTCGATCATCTGGGCAATCACGAGCGGCGTCAGCAAGTCAAAGACCACTTCGATCAACTTGCACGCAGGACCAATCACCATATACCGGCGAAACTTACCGCCGAAACGCCTGAGCAGCTCAATCATAAAAAGGCGCTCCCTATCATCATTCACACTCAATTCGAATCATGATAGTACTGTCGCCCCAAAAGACGAGTAAAGACGAGTAACAGCTCGTTATTTCTGGCGAGATTCAAGAGCAGGTTAATCGCCTGATATACTTACCTTAGTGCTACCAAGTGAGTCGCCAACCCTTGAAATGAGGTGCCGAGATGAACGACATTCTCGCAAGAAGAGCAAGACGAGCAACTATGGGCATCGCCCTTTCCGTGGCGCTTGCCGCGGGAATCGCCCCCGTAACGGCGATCGCGGCAGAAACCAGCTCCCCCGTCGATGCAGTTGCCTTGCAGACGAAAGATGCGGCAGCCGAAAAAGAAAAAGCGTATGCAGCCATGCAGGAAGCGCTCAAAAACCTCGAAGCCGCAAAAGATGCCGCAAGCTCCGAGAAACTTGCGGAAATCGATGATGACATTGCCTATTTTCAAGAGCTCTACAACAAGATGGTGGCGCAAGCCGCCGAATGGGGGAAACCCCTTCCCGCCATGCAAGCGGACGTCGATGCAGCCCAAGCCAAATACGACGAGGCCAGCAACCTGGTAAGCAGCCTTCGGGCAAAATTAGAGGCACTTAAGGCACTCGGCGACGAGGCACCCAGCGAAGCTATTAAGCAGTTGCGCTCCGAAATCATGGCGGCAGAAGCGCAAAAAAGATCTTGCGAAATGGAGCTTGACCAATACCGGCATAGGCTCGAGAGCCAGGAAAGACAGGTTAATATCTTTGAAAGGGAGGCGGAGAATTTTAAAGCCCTCATCGACGAGGAAACAGCCAAGCGAGATACGCTCCTCGACAATTTGAAAAAGGCGAAAGCGGCATATGACGAAGCCTGCAAGGCATACGAAGAGGCAAAAGCCGCAGCAGACAAGGCCGCCTCGCCCGAGATAACGCAACCGACCGAGACGACGCCTCCCTCCAACTCGGCGCAACCGGCCGAGGCAACACAGCCCGCCAGCTCGCCCGCGACCGGCAAAGACACCGCACCAAGCTCCACCAAGCAAGCGAACACAAGCAACGGCAAGCAGGCGAATACGACCGCCGACAAGCTCGCAAACACAGGCGACACAACGCCAAGCGCAATCGCACTCGCAGGAATCGCCGCCATGGGACTCGGAATAACCGCCACAGCCACCCGCCGCATCAAGAACTCAAAATAGCTGCCGACGAACGTCACCTTCGTCAATCCACAAACCCAAACCCAAAAGAGGCCCGTTTCCCCAACCAAAACCAGGGAAACGGGCCTCTTTAACTGCAAAATCCAAGCAGCAGCAACGTCTCTTGAACTACGTAGCCATCAATGCCCAGGCAACGCCAGCAAGCAGCACAAAACACGGGATTCAATTCTGCAGCTTGCGCCGTTGAACTCCACGAGCCTGCCCGTGTAGACGAGCCCGTCCACGACAGCCGCCGCCATCTTGTCGTCGCCGAACACGGTCACCCACTTGCTGAACTCTATGTTGGCCGTGGCGGGCGGGCTTATTGCCGCGGGCATCGTTCTCGCGGGCATCGGCTTTATCGCCTCGGGCCGCGATCAGGCCGTGTTCACGACCCAAATCGACATGCGTGACAACACCATCGTGCTCGGCGGCGTCAAGGTGGACGAACCCGAGGGCATCCCGTTCATCAGCCGGCTCGCCATTCTTGGCGAGATCGACACCTCCGACGTCGCCGACCCCGCCGCGCCCTAGGCGCAACGAGCCCGGGCACTCCGTCCGCTAATTTGATTGAGATGGATCGCTCCTACTACGCGAGCATTGAGGTCGGGCGGCGCAATGTCAGCCTTTCAAATCTCAAGAAGATTGCCGACGGCTTTCACATCACCATTTCGGAGCTCATGCGCGGTGTCGAGTAGATGATTCTCATCTGACTTGGCTCGTTCATGTTTAATCTGTTTCGTTAACTGAAATGTGCAAATCTGGTTAAATGAAAATCGTAAATTTGGTTAAATGCGCTGGTAATCAATGGTGAAAACTATGCCAAAAAATTGCGCATGGACACGATGACGCTTTTCGAACTCGGAAAATCTAGCGGTGCGGTTAAGCTGTCGGGCATCATTTCTGGCGAAAAGTTCAGTGGCGCCTTCGGATCGATGGGTTCTGCCGAGATCGCCGAGCGCATCGTTTGCGGTGGATGGCCGGCGTCGATTGGGCGTGACGCGCGAATTGCGTCCGCGACGGCAAAACGATATATCGAGATAGTCGCTGAGGAAGACATCCCCCGCGTCGATGGCTCTCGACGAGATCCTGAGAAAGTGAAAGCCGTCATCGCGTCGTTGGCGCGCAACGAATCCACTCTTGCGACGCTCAAGACGCTTGTGGCCGATTTGGGTGGCGACGTATCGAGACAAACAGCGGCATCATACATATCCCTTCTTAGCAGATTGAGTTTCGTCTGCGATATCCCCGCATGGAATCCCGCGATGAGATCTCCGGTGCATCTGAGGGAGGCGCGTAAGCATCATCTTGCCGACCCGTCGCTTGCAGCGGCTGCGCTCGGGGCGACTGTGGAGACGTTGTTGTCAGACTTCAAGACACTTGGGCTGCTTTTCGAATCGTTGGCGCTCCATGATCTATGGGTCTATGCGAGGGCAAACGGAATGGGCCTTTATCACTATCACGATTCCCGCGATCTTGAGGTCGACGCTGTCATAGCGGCTCCAGGTGGGATGTGGATTCCCGTTGAGGTCAAGCTCAGTTCCGCTCAAATCGAAGAGGCATCTGACAATCTTGTTGCCGTCGAAGAGCGAATGGTTGCTGCCGGAAACACCCCGCCGGTTTCTAAAGTAGCGATTATTGGATTTGGTTCACAAGCCTATGTTACCGACCGCGGCGTCCAAGTTGTTCCATTGGACGTTCTCGCGCCGTAACGCTGCGGGCGAAGTGAAATCGACGCATCTTTTAGATTTCTTCAATTTGTGCGTAAATCAACAATGCCGTAATTACGTTATGTCGTTAGTGCGGACATCGCATCTTCAGTAGTCGAAGCTCGTTCGCAAACGGACCTCTTTACTTGCAAAAAAGGAGACAGCACCGCCGCCTCATGAACCACGTGGCCACCGCGCTCCCGGCAACGTCAGCAAGCAGCAAGAAGCACGGGATCAGATTATCAGATAAATGTGACCCTTCAGGTGGTTTTGGTCGGCAACCCGCGAGAGCCGGCAGGGCGTTTGGTAGTCGAGCGATCCCGCAGGCGAAGCCGAGGACCAGCGAGACACCAAATATCTCGCCGCCGACCGGATCGCGTAGCCTCCGCGCTCCAGGCAATGCCAGCGAGCGACATCCAGGGCGAACAAGTTGGCATGAAAAAGGCAGGGCATTGACCTTCTGGTCATGCCCTGCCTTTTGAATGACAAATTGTCGCCCTGGATGGCGCGCAGCGTCGAGCATTGCGCGGTTTGGTAAAACCGCGCAAGAATAGCGCACTCGATGGATTCGGATGCCCGACAGAGGCTCCTTATGGCTGCTTCCTTCCGGACCTGACCAGATTCGGAACATGTCGTCATCCGAACCCATCGAACGCGCTAGGCGCTCGGTATATCTTACCCGCTCCCGCCCAGCAGGGCAAGTGGGGCGGACCCATCGGATGGATTCGCCCCACTCGTGCATACCGCTAGCGGCGCCTGCGGTACAGGGCCGCGCCGCCCGCGACGGCCAGCGCGCCGATGCCGGCCATGGCCGCGAGGGCCGCCGCCGGCAGGCCGCGATCGCCGGTGTCGGGCATGCCGCCCTTGGAGCCGCCGCTGCCGGAGCCGCTATCGGAACCGCCGCCCGAGCCGCCGCCCGGCGTGCCGGGATTCTCCGGGGTACCGGGAGCCCCGGGCTCCTCGGCGTAGCCGTTGGTGAAGACCGGCGGCAGGCTGGCGTCGCCCTCGTAGGAGACCTTCGCCGACAGGTAGCCCGTCTTGGTGCCGTCGACCGCCTCGTCGCTCACCGTGACGACGATCTTGCGCACGGCCCTGTCGTAGGTCACATGCGCCTGGCCGTCGTCGACCTCGCTCACCGTGAAGGTGTAGGTGCCGGCCTGCTTGAAGGTCAGGGCGTCGAACGTGACGCTGCCGTCCGCGGCGTTCTTGGCGGTCGACATGACCTTGCCGTCCCGGCTCTTGAGCTCAAAGCTAAACTGGCCCGCCTTGAGCTCGGCGCCCTTGAGCACCTTGGCGGCGCCCAGCCTGAGGGTGACGGGCGCGGCCTCGTAGCCGTTGGTGAAGGTCACCGAGGTGTCGCCCGTGGGATTGCCCTCGGCGTCCACAAGCTCGTGCTTGACGGCGAGTGTGCCGTTGCCGGCATCGGTGACCGTCGTGTGCACGCGGTGGATCGCCCTGTCGTAGGTCACGCCGCCCGCCGTGCCGACGACCTCGCGCAGCTCGTAGCTGTGCGAGCCGGGCGCGGTGTAGGGGATGGAGCCAAGCGTGACCGTTCCGTCGGCGGCGTTCTTACCTGTCGCCGCGACGCTCTCGCTGCCATCGGCGGTAATCTCGACCAGCTGGAACTCGAACTCGCCCTCGGCCAGATCGCGGCCCTTGAGCTTCTTGTTCACTTTGATCTGGTCGGTGACGAAGCTCGGGGTGGGCTCCACGCCGTAGGTATTAGTGAACTCGAACGCGCCCTTGCCCTGGGGCGTGCCCTCGGAGGGCAAGACCTCCGCGGTAAGCGTGCCGGCGCGGGTGTCCTCGACCACCTTGACGGTGAAGGTCTTGGTCGCCACCGCGTCGTTGATCACGCCGTCGACCGAGCCGGACTCGCTCACCCGGTAGGCGAACGTCTTGGTGCGCAGGCCGTCGCCGTCGATCTTGACGTCATCGAGGTCACTCGGCTGCCTGAACGTGACGCCGCCCAGCACGACGTTGCCGGCGGCGTCGTTGACCGCCTCGGCCACCGTCTTGCCGGAGGCGTCGACCGGTGCGGGCGCGCCGTCCAGCGGCTCAACCTTGAAGGTGTACTTGCCCGCGATGTCGGCCTGCGTCAGGCCGAGTCCGGCCTGGCCGAGCGCCAGCGTCTTGGTGCCCGCGAGGTCGACCGTCGCCTCGTTGGCGCGGTAGCCGTTCACGAACGACAGCTTACCGTCGGAGCCCTCGGGGTAGGTCACGGCCACGTCCAGCCCGCCCTTGCCGTTATCGGTCACCTTGACGGCGATGTCGAAGCTCGCGGCAGTCGCCGTCACGCCCGCGGGCAGCACCGCCGTGTCCTCGGACACGGTATAGGGGATGGACCAGGAGCCGTCGTCGGCCCTGGTGGCGGTGCCGTCCGCCACCATCTGCTCGAGAGCGTCGGTGGTGTAGGCGATGGGCGAGAACGTGAGCGCCGCGGCCTTGCCGTCACCGGAAGCCTGGTTGGACGCAGTCGCGACCACGTTGCCGTGGGCATCGCGGACGGAGAACGAGAACTCGTCCGCCGCCGCGGGGCGGCCCGTCAGCGTCTTGGTGGCCTTGATTGCCGCGCCGCCCTCGCCGCCGAGCGTTCCGGTGGCCTCGTAGGAGTTCTGGAACGCGACCGTCACGGACGCGGCCTGAGCCGTGGCGTCATCTGCTGTGGAGACCTCGCTGCGGGCGACCTCGACGCCGTCCCTGGCGACCGTTGTCGTGACCGTGAGCTTACCCGTTGCCGCGTCGTAGGCGGGCGCGATGGTCACCGGCCGCGGCAACGGCGTAGGCGTCCTTGTCGGTCTTGAGGCCGAGTTTGGCGGCCGTCTCGTCGTCGGCGGTCACGGTGAAGGCGAACTGCCCCGCCTCCATGGCGCGGCCGGAGAGCGTCTTGGACAGGCGCACGCCCGCGCGGGCCGAGTAGTCGAGCTCGGTCGTGTAGGTGTTCACGAAGTCGCCGCCGCTCGCCTGCGCGATCGCGGGCGTCGTGGCCGTGAGGTTGCCGGAGCCGTCGTCGGTCACGGTCACCGTCATCGTGGCGGTGTGGCCGTCGTAGGACACGCCGGCGATGGCGGAGCCGTCAGCGGGCCTGACCTCGCTCACCGTGTAGGTGAAGGTCTTGGCGCGCACGCGCTTGCCGCCGACCTCGGCGAACCCGGCGTCCTCGATGTCGTCGAGCGTGTAGCGGATGGGGCCGAAGTCGAAGGCGACTTTATCGCCCGCCTTGGTGCCGGCGGCCGTCACGCTGACGGTCTTGGAGCCGTCAACGGAGCCCTCGGGCATGGGCGCGCTGTCCTCGCCCGTGAGCGTGAACTGGAAGCTGTCGCCCTCCGCCCAGTCGCGGCCCCTGAGCGTCTTGGTGAAGAGCCCCGCCGTGGAGACGTCCCTGCCCTCGGCGGTCGTACCGTACGTGTTGGTGAACGCGACGGTCGCGCCGGCCTCGGTCACGGCGCCCTCGGCCTTGGGGCCCTCGGCCCCGTCGACCGCGGTCGTATAGCCCTCGGCCGCGTCCTCGGTCACGGTGTAGCGCGCGCCCACAGGCAGGCCGGCGATGGTCTTCTCCCCGCCATGCTTAAGCTTGAAGGTCGCCTTGCCGTCCGCGAACTCCACGGCGTCCCCACCCTTGCCGAAGGTGCCGGAGACGAGCTCGCCGTCCCCGTCGGTGAGCGTCACCGTGAAGCCGAACTCGCGCTGGCTGTCGCCGCCGACGACCGTCTTCTTGACGGTGAGGCTGCCGGTCTTAGCGGTATTGGTGAAGACTGCCGCCTCGACCGTACGCTCGGCAGTATTACTGGCATCGTCGGTCAGCTGTGCAATCTTGGTCTTGGCAGTCAGTTTACCGGCACCGTCGTCGGTCACCGTGACGGTGGCGCGATAGGTGGCCTTCGAGAACGTGAGCGCCGTCTCGTCACCCGCCTGCTCGGCGATCACATAGGTGTAGGTACCGGGCTTGGTGTACTCAATGGTGCCGAAGTTGCCGACCTGAACGTTCTTCTTCAGCGTAATCATCGCTACGCCGCCCTTGGCATTCTTGGGCATGGGCGCCTCGCCCTCGGCAGTCAGCGTCATGGTAAAGGCATCCGCCTTCGTCCAGCTGCGGCCAGAGATCTTCTTTTGGACCTTAAAGGCGTTCTCCACCTTCGTGGACTCCACGCTATAGACATTGGTGAAGCCCACCTGCGTTGCCTGTCCGACGGTGCCTTTCTGGGTGTTCGCCTTGTCGGCAATTGCAAATCCGTCCTCGCTCGTCATGAGGTTGCCCTTGGAGTCGAGCTCCTGCACCTCGTAGTGCGCGCCCACGGGCACGGTAACCGTCACGGAGCCACCGGCCTTAAGCGCGATGGTGTCACCGCTCTTGATCTGTCCGCTTACATAGGTGCCGTTGGTGCCGCTGGGACGGCCGGCATACGCAAAGCTACCGGTCAGAGGCGTTGCGCCATCGGCCTGGAAGAGCAGCACCTTAAAGGTGAATGCCTTGTTGGGCGCGGCAATGCCCTCGGCTGCCGTAACCGTCTTGCTCAGCGTCAGGCGGCCGTCAGAGACCTCATCGGTAGTGGTGTTGGTCTTAACGGCGGGGTTGTTGCCAACCGTCACCGACGCCTGGTTGGAAATGTCACCCGAAGCACCGCCACTCTTAAACGCGTCCTCGGTCACACGGACCTTAAACTGAACCGTGCCCTCCTCGCCGGCGGGAACATCCGTCAGCTTCCAGGTGAGATTGCCGTCCTTGTCCTTGGAGCCGGCATCCTTATGGTCGCCCGCGAACTCCACGAACTCGGTCCCCGCAGGAACGGTATCGGAGATCGTCACCGTAGCCGGCGCGCCCTCGGTATTCTTGTAGCTAATGGTATAGGTAAGCTCATCGCCCAGCGCCACGCCCGAACCCGTCGAATCCTGGGCATCGCTCTCGGACTTCTTGGGCACGTAGTTAGTCGTGGTACCGGTATAGCTCTTGTTGGCAACCGTAACGGTGGCCTTGTTCTCAACGGTGCCGACAGCGCCCTGAGCATCCTTCACAGCGTCCTCGGTAATCTTGACGCGCACGCGCACCGAACCGTGGCTGCCCGCGAGCTGGTCGCCCAGGTTCCAGGTGAGCGACTGACCGCTCGCAGTGCCCTTATCGGCATTCTCGCCCTCAAAGGCCTCGAACACAACGCCGGCAGGAAGCTCATCGGTAACGGTTACATTGGCCTCAACCAGGTTACCGTTCTTATCGACCTCGGTGTTTGCCCAGTTGATGGTATAGACGTAGGAGTCGCCCACAGAGAGCAGCTGTCCGTCGATGTCCACATCGGGCTTCGCGACCGTGCCGATCGTCTTGACCTTGTCACGTGTGTTGTGGAAGACAATCTTGCCGTTCTCGGTGCCATTGCGGTAGGTCACCTTGGACGTCAGTGTGCCGTCGTTGTTGTCGGTCACCTCGAGTAGCACGCGACACGTCGCGGACGCGTCCACGGGACGCACGCCCTCGGGCAGGTTGGCCAAGCGTTCCTTTGCCACCAGGTTAAAGCTGTAGGTGGTGGTGTGGTCGGCATTGTGACGTTTGGTGGCAACGCCATCGTTGACGGCGCCGGCAAGATCGATCGCCTGTCCATAAGACCCACTGGCAGCATCGCCAAGCTTAAAGTAAACCTTACCGAAGTCGACCGTAGCGGTACGGCTGTCGCTCGCCTGAGTCGTGCCCTTATCCATCCATTGGAGCGAGCCGTCGACCTTCTCCGCATACACGTCAAACGTATACTGGCCAGCCTCGATCTTATCGCCGGAGTCCATTACCTTCTCGGCAGTAAGACCGTCGAATGTTCCGGACGCGGCGTAGCTGTTGGCGAAGAACACCCGAGCCTCTTTGGCGGCACCGCTCTCGGAGCTAAAGGTCTTTGCATCAGCGGGAAGCTCGACATCGTTGGAGTCATAGTGCCTGACGGTAGTCACGGTATAGAGCGAACCGTCGCCGCGGTTCTTGACCGTAATCGCCACCGTCCAATAGGACGTATCGTAGGTGTAGCCGACCTTGTTGCCCTTATTCTCGACCACCTTGTAGGTGAACGTCTTGCCCGCGTCGCCCGTCGCAAAGGTCAGACCGCCCAAAATATCGGTGTAGGACTTGCCATCGGCCTGCGGCTCATCGTTGGTGACGGTGAGCTTACCATCTTCCTGGCGCAGCAGCGCCTTTAGCTTTGCGGTCGAGGCATCGTCTTCGCCCGTCACCGTAAAGCCAAACATGCCGGCATGCAAATCCTTACCCTCGAGCGTCTTGACGATCTCCAGACCGCCCTGGAGCTCGTAGCTCGTCGAAGTTTTGTAGCTATTGGTAAAGATGAAGCCTTCCGAGCCGGTCGTACCATCGTCACGCGCGACGAGCTTGCCGCCCTCATCGGTTACAGTAACCGTCACGGTATAGACATGCTGGTCATACTTCCACTCGCCAAGGCCGCTGTTCGGAGCCACCTCGTTAATGGCGAACGTATACGTGCCCGGCTTGTTGAAGGTGAGCGTCGAGAAGTCAATCTTATCGTGCTCACCGTCGGCAAGCTTGTCCCTCGTTTGCCTCTGCTCGGCGTAGCCGTTGTCCGCACTCATCGAAGAGCCAGCGATGAGCTTGCCGTCGATAGCGGCCCGGGTAACATCGTCAGCCGCGGTCATGGTAAACGTAAACTTGCCCGGAGCATTGGCGCCGGCAACAACCTTCGTCACGGACGGAGTATAGGTTGCCGCCTCGGTGACCGTATAGGTGTTCTTGAATTTGACCGTCGCGACACCGGTAGACGTCGCGTCCGCCGGGTAGATCCACTGGCCCTCGAGCTCATCCTTGCCATCGACCTGCTTGCTTACCGACGTCGTGACCCTAAGCGTGCCGTCGCCGTTATCCGCTACGACGACCCTAACCGTATGGACCGTCTTGTCGTACGTATAGCCCGTCGCCTTGTCGTCAATCTCGCTCACCGTATAGGTGAACGTCTTGCCGGCATCATTCTGAGTGAGGGTCAGCCCGCGCGCGGGAACCAAGCTCACGGTCTTGGGAACATTGGCCTCAACATTTGCGGTCTCGTAGACCTTGCCGTCCATGGAAATGCCGACCTTGCTGGCAGATGTCTTGTCGGCAGGCTTGACGATATAGCGGAACGTGCTCTTGGGCGAGCCGAACACCGTCGCGTCCTTGGGGTACGTCAGCGTCTTCTCGATCTTCAGGCCGCCGGCGGCACCATAGTCGAGGCTTGCCTCATAGCGATTCACGAACGAGACGGCAGGCGTTGTGGTGCCGGCCTCGCTTGCATCGTACTGCTGCACGTAGGTATTCGGATCCTGCTTGAGCTCGGCAATCTTGTCGTCTGTCAACGCGCTCGCATCGGTGCCATCGCTCAGCAGCGCCGTCACGCCCGCGCCCTTGAGCACGGTCGTCACGGTGTAGAGCTTGGCGGGGTCGTTGTCGCGCGCAAGAACCTTAACGAGCACGATGGCGTCGTCGGTGTAGCCGGTGTCATAGGTGTAGCCGGCAGCAGCGGCAGGCTGGTTCTCGTGGATGCGATAGGCAAACGTATGGCCCAGATCCTGCTCGGTGATCGTACGAGCAAAGAGCTTCTCCGCCCCGTTCGTGCCCACCACGGCGCCGGACACACCGGCGCCTGCCGCCTTGTTGGACAGGTTGGCCTCGGCACCGTCGACCGACGTCTGGACGCCGTTGTACCAAAGCCCCGTCACGGCAAAGGTAAACTGGCCCGCGGTAGAAGCGCGACCCTGAAGGGTCTTGCTCACCGTCACGCCGCTAAAGGTGCCCGACGCATGGTATGCGTTGGTAAAGGCGGCCTTATCGGTTACGGTCTTGTCCGCATCGGAGGCGCCGGTGTTGGCATAGGTCACGCTCGACACGTGCAGCTTGCCCGTGTGGTTGCCCGACTTGTCCAGATCGGTCACCACAACGGTCGCACGCGCGGTGTGCTTGTCCATGGACATGCCCGCCTGGCCGTCCTGCGCGGCATTCTCGGTGATATTGAAGCTAAAGGTGCCCGCGCGGTTGAACGTCACGGTCGGGGCAGCCTCGGTGCCAAAGGCAAACGAGGCCACACGTCCCGACTCGGGCGCGGTGGCGGTAGCCTGGCTGGCGTTAATAGCGACAGCCCCGTCCGCCACTGCCTGCGCAGTGGTCTTGTCCAGACCAGTCACGCTGGCGTCGTCCGTAGCGGCGGCAAGGTTAAAGGTGTAGCTCTCGTCCTGGTTCCAGTCGCGACCGCTCACGGTCTTTTGACCCTGCAGGGTCACGCTCGTGGGCTCCACGTTATATATATTGGTAAAGGAAGGCGTGACGTTCGTGCCCAGTTGCTTTACCGAGCCGTCTGCCGCGGCCTTGTAGAACTCGATCGAGGTCTGGATGCCGGCACCCTTCTCGGCGTTGCGCACCACAGCGTAATAGACCGATTCGTCGTAGGTCATGCCCGCGACACCGCCAGGATTCTCAGCGAACTTGTACACGTAGGCGCGTCCCGCATCTGCCCTGGCGGTATAGGAGATCGCCGGCCACGTCACCGTACCGTCGGCGTTGTTGCCCACGGTCGCAATGTTGCCCTCGGCGCCCTGGGGCATGGGAGCCTTAATGCTTGTATCGACTGTATCGGGACTGAACGTTGCGCTGGCATCCGCATAGCCGCCCATGCCTTCGAGCTTAAAGCTGAAGGCGTTCTGGGGACACGGGAGGGTACCGACCTTGTCGGTCAGGTTCTTTTGAGCATGGATGATGATGTCCCTCTCATGCTCGTCGTAGTGATTAGTGAAGGTCGCTACCTTCTCGCTAACCTCCTTATTAGTCTCGGCGCCCGCGTCGTCACGCACCTGCGTCACTTTCACGCTCGTAACAACCAGAGCACCGGCATGGTTGTCCTCCACCACAACCGTCGCAGTATAGGAGGCGGCGGAGTAGCTTATGCCATCTGCCCCGGCATCGGAACCGGGGACAACCTCCGAGATGGTATAGGTGTAGGTGCCCGGCTTGTTATAGGTGATGTCGCCAAACGTTGCCGTCTTATAGGTGATGCCGTCAACCGTTTCCGTCGGGGCATTGTTGGTGAGCTCGACCGTCGACACCTTGCTCTTGGCGCCGTTGGGCATGGGGACACCGTCATCGGCCGTAAGCTGCACGGTAAAGGTATCGGAATCATTCCAATTGCGGCCGTCGAGGACCTTCTTGACGCTCAGGCCGTTCTGGGTTACCGAGCCGGCGCTGTAGTTGTTGACGAACTCAAGCTTATTGCCAGCAGGCATCTTTCCATCCACGAGCGCGGCAATCTCGCCCGTAATGGTATTGCCGGTTCCCGCCTGCTCCTCGCCGCCGGCTTTGCGGCTCACGAGGCTAAAGCCAGCCGGAAGCACTGACTCGTCGGCAGAACCGGTCACAGCGTTGACGATGTTGGCCAGCACGTTACCGCCGGACGCCCCGCCCCTTGTGGTGAGCTCGCTCACGCTATACTTGTCGCCCTGCATAAGGTCGTATACGCGAATGGTCTCGCCGGCCTTGATGGAATGGGTGTCGCCGTTCTTGAGCGTAAAGGACGTGCCTGCGGGCTTGCCGTCCGCGTCGAACACACGCGCCTCGTAGCCCTTCTCGGAATCCGGCAGGGTGAACTTAAACGTAAACGTCAGGTCTTCGCCCTTCGCATCCTTGGTAGGCGCGGTAAGGCCGTTGTCCGCCGTCACGGTCTTGGTCACTTGCAGACGTGCCACGCGACGATCGGTATACTGCACGGCCGTTGCCGTGGTAAAGAGATGGTTGAGCTGAAGCGTACCGAGGTCGGTACCATTGGTGGGCTTACCGTCTTGGTAAAGGGCCATGCGGTTGATACCCGTGTCGGCAAAGATCGTCGCCAGCTGGCCGTCGCGCGGTTCGCCGTCCTCGACATAGCGCAAGACGGTCTTGGCACCTTGCGGTGTCTTGTCATAGCGCATGTGCATCAAGTCATTTTTGAGCGAAGGCGTCACGCCCTCGGCGGTGCTCGTCTGGTCCCACATCAGGTTGCCCTTGACATCTGCACCAGTCGCGCTCTGCAGCTTGCCCTTGATGTGTGTAAGCGTGTTGTCGATCGAGCCAGGAGAGCCAAACTGCGCCAACGAGGCAATCAGCGAGCCCGGGCCGCTCATACTGCGCACGCCGTCGTTCTTCTCACCGGCATCCACGTACACGCCCGAATCGTCCACGATCACCTTGGTAATGGTGGAATTTATCTCGTAGCCATCCGGGCTCAACGATTCGCGCAGATAGTACGTACCTTTGGTAAGAGGTGCGTGATTATTCGAATCGAGCGGGAAGCATGCAGCACCTTCAATGTCATACGGATAGGTCATGCCGTTTGCCTGCACGGTGTCATACGGCTCGGCATTGGGCTTGATGGCATACGTGCTGGGGCTTTCGCCGGTAACGTCGTCGGACTTATACAGTTCAAACGTCGCGCCGTTCACAGGCTTGCCCAGGTCGTCGATCTTCTGCACAAACAGACGGTTCTGAACGTTCGTAAGGTGGATCACGGTTGAGAACTGCCTGTTTATCGACTGGTATTGGACCATGGAGGTGTTCTCCGTGGTTGCCTCTGCCAGAGACGACGCCGTGGTGTGATACACCGCCACGGTATATTCCGCCTTCGACTCATCCTCCATCATGGCGGCGTACTTTTCGATATCTCCGGGCAGTGACCTAACCGTTACCTCGTAGTCGCCCTTGGTATTGACGGCAAAAACACTCGTGTCGGCCGATTTGGCAGCCTCGACGGCACCGGCAATGCCGTGTTTGGAGCACAGCTTGTAGCCATCGAGCGGATTGCCCGTGACCGGCGTCCATGCGTCTTCGCTTGTGTGGTCCTCGCCCGCACCGGTGAGCTTGAGCACGACGGCAAAGGTCGTACCCGAACTAATGGGATTTTTCTTATTGTCTTTTGTTTCTTTGGACAGGGAGATGGTCTCCTTGGCGGCCAGATAGCCGCCGTTCAGCCACATGCGGCTGCCTGTCCATGGGCTGCCGTCGGCCGTGGTGACCGTTGCTTGCGGTGCAACCACCACGCCACCCGTGCCGCTCGCAGCTTCCTTGTACTGCAGATGCAGCTCACCTGACTTTGCGGAGGTCGACGAGGTCAGACTCGAGCGGTACCCCGCGGGCAGGCTTATCTCTTTGAGTACAAAGTAATCGCTTCGGCTGGTATTGTGCTCTTCGTCGAAAGAAAGAACGGAGCCATCCGCCTTTTTAAGTATCAGCTGACCCCTGTCTTTCGTCGTGCCCTGAGCGATGAGTTCGCCCTCGTTCCAGTCGGCACTTGGTCCACCGGACCGATACAACGCGAAGGTTGCACCATTGACCGCCTCGCCGTTCTGGTTGACCTTCTCAACCTCAGACGACGGCAGCGTGGTGAGGTTGAACTTGAGCGACATATTCGATGCGCCCGCGCCGCGTTCCAGATAGAAGAAGCTCAGGGTGTGTTTGGTGCTGTTGCTGAAGGTGTTGCCGGAAAAGTTGGTGGTATCTGCACCGGCGGCGTCGAACATCGCTTTGATGGTAGTATCCGGAAAATACTTTGGTGAACCATTTGCACCGTCAATATGGCCAACGCGCACCACACCGGTAGCAAAGTTGATATCAAGCGTCGCTTTCTCGTGAATGCCGCCCAGGTCGCCCACGAGCACGCCGTCGATGTACACCCAGACGTCGTCGTCGCCCGAGAACTCAAAGACCATTTCCTTGCCATCGGCGGTCTTGCCGCCGTTAGGCTGAACAAACTCCGTGGTCATGGACATGCCAAAGTGGTGGTTGAGGGTACTGTTGCTTCCGTCCGTGCTTCCGTCCGTTATTCCTTTAGGGGAGAGTTTATTGCCCGACTCATCAAAAACCTTTTCAGCCGAGTCAAAGGGGAAGAACTGACCCAGATTGGTTTCGCTACTCGCATCGCCCTTATATACGCCAGCCTTATCGTAGACGTCAAAGGAATTGGTCGTGGAGTTGTACACGGCATAGTTGCCTTTAGAACCGTACGAGTCGTATACGTAGTATCCTTCCTTGAGTTGGAAGAGGCCCTTCACGTTGTTGTAGACGCCTTGCCGTCCTGTTTGCCATTTGCCTGGCTGGCGCTGTTAAAGAGATAATCGAGCGACTCGTCTTTGTACGTACCGTGCGTGTTATAGGAGGCGTAGGTGCCAGCATTGATCTCTGGATAACCATCTACCAGCATGTTCTTCACAAACGAAAGACGTCCATAGCCATTGATGGCGCTTTTGCCCGTCCACCTGTTAATGCCCGTGCCGGCACCACCATTGAACTTGAGCTGATGGTCTTTATTGATGCCGGCGTTGTTATTGCTGTTGTCGTTGTTTACGTTCTTCGAGCTATCGTTATCGCCATCGACAACCCAGTAGTCGAACAGATTGACCGTGGTACCGGTAGGATTCACCGTCTGCACGGTATGGTCGCTCACGGCAGCCGACGCGCTCGTCGCGCCAAACATGAGCGCGCACGCCACCAGCGGGACGGTCAAAATCCTTAGAGCGCGCTTGACTGTATTGGTTTTTTCGCCAAAAAGCTCCAGCTTTTCTTGAGCTCTCGCACATACGCGATTCATGAAGGCCCTCCCCAATCCATGAGGACGGCAAGCAGTGGCTCGCTATATGTGTGTCGTCGTCCCCATCGATGCAAATATACGCCCCCCCGCGCAGAAACGCAAGGCGGGTCATCGCTATATGCTTAAAATTGTAGCAATTTGAGTGACCCGAAATTCTCCATCAGGTTGCAACTCAGGCGTAATAGCGAACCATTCGCGCCACACAAGGTAGCTAATTTGGGACGGGGCCTTTTTGACTACTTTCGCCGCATCCACCCACCCGACCAATAAGTTGCGGTGAAATACGGACTGTTTTCCGGCTCCAAGCCACCCAACAGTCCGTATTTCACCGCAACTTATTGAGGGATGCGTTTTAGATGCGGGCGAGGTCGTAGGCTTGGGCGGCTGACTCGCCGGCGCAGATGAGGTTGGTTGTGGCTTCCTGCGGATCGAGCGCTTGGTTGAGGGACATAGGCTTGCGACAAATCGGCAGCACCAGGTCGATGCCCTGCCCGTATACCGCATCCAGGTTGTCGGCGCGACCGCCCACGACGGCGACCACCGGCTTGCCATGGCGCTTGGCGCGACGCGCCACGCCCACTGGCGCCTTACCGGCGGCGGACTGTTCATCCATATTGCCCTCGCCCGTTATGACCAGGTCCGCATCGCGCACGCGCTCGTCAAATCCCACAAGGTCAAGCACCGTCTCCACGCCCGAGCGCAGCTCGGCACCAAGTGCCAGCAAGGCAGCCCCCAGCCCACCGGCAGCGCCCGCGCCGGGCACGCCGAGTACCGAACCAAACGTCCGCGCGCCCTCGGACACGCGCAGTAACCCCTGAGCTCGAGCCTCGGCAATCGCCGTATCGAGCAGGCGGCCGTAGCCGACCATCCAGCTGTCGTACTTGCGCAGCGCCTCGGCGTCACCCGTCGGCAGGCCCTTCTGCCCGCCGAACACCGCCAGCGCGCCACGACGTCCCACAAGCGGATTCTCGACATCGGAAAGCACGACGATGCGCACGCCGTCCAGCGCTCGAAGCGCCAGCATCAGGTCAACACCGGCCACCCGCTCAAGACCCGCGAGTCCCGGCGCAATATCGCAGCCCTGATCATCGACCACGCGCGCGCCCAATGCCTGCAGCATGCCGGCACCACCATCGTTGGTGGCACTGCCGCCCAGTCCTATATATAGAGTCTTCGCCCCTGCGCGAACCGCACGAAGCATGAGCTCGCCCACGCCATAGGTCGAGGCTGCCAGTGCCGCCGACTCCGTGCAAGGCGAATACCCAATGCCCGCGGCCTCGGCCATCTCGATGACCGCCGATTCGCGCTCGGCATCCACCAGCATCCGGGCAGACACGCGCTCGCCCAAGGGGCCTGCCACTTCACAGGTCACGATCTCACCGCCACACGCGGCAACGGCGTCGAGCGTTCCCTCGCCGCCATCCGCCAGCGGCAGCGTGCTCACCTCGGCATCGGGCCACACGCGGCGCACGCCCTCGGCAACCGCAGACTCCGCCTGCGCGCTCGACACGCTGCCCTTAAAGGAGTCGATCGCCAGCAGCACGCGACGCGGTCGGCGCCGCACGGGGCCAAAGTCAGGCGCCGCACCAGCATCCTCGTCGGCATCAGCCAGCGCCGCGGCATGGGCGGCATGCGCCTCGAGATCGGATCCGCAACTGCAACCGCCGCCATCCGCACCACGCAAACCGGCAAAATAGCTGCTCAGCACCGCACGGCACTCGTCTGCCAGCACGCCGGCCGTCACATTAAAGCGATGATTCAGGCGCGAATCGGCATTAAGGTCGTATAGCGAGCCCAGCGCGCCCGCCTTGGCATCGGCCGCACCATACACGCAGCGCCCCACGCGCGCGTTGACCATAAGGCCCGCGCACATGCAGCAGGGCTCGAGCGTCACATAGACGGTGCAGTCGGAAAGGCGCCAACGGCCGAGCGCCTGAGCGGCAGCACACAACGCCGCAAACTCAGCATGCGCCGAAGGGTCCTGATCGAGCTCGCGACGATTGTGCGCCCGTGCGACGATCTCGCCCGCGCACACCACCACGGCACCAATGGGCACCTCGCCCACCGCCGCGGCAGCGCGCGCCTCAGCCAGCGCCTCGCGCATGAACTTCTCGTCGATTTCGGTGATCGTCATCGTTCGCCTTCCCTGTTGCAAATTCAAAACGATGCTATCATTACGACTCACGGAGAGATGGCAGAGCGGTTGAATGCGGCGGTCTTGAAAACCGTTGAGCGCGAGAGCGTTCCGGGGGTTCGAATCCCCCTCTCTCCGCCACTTTTAGTGATGCACCGGCGTCATGGTTCGCTCG
This sequence comes from uncultured Collinsella sp., assembly GCA_958405565.1. Taxonomy (GTDB): domain Bacteria; phylum Actinomycetota; class Coriobacteriia; order Coriobacteriales; family Coriobacteriaceae; genus Collinsella. The sequence goes on from CATYEN010000017.1 coordinate 25,132, forward strand.
AACAGCGCATCGACCACGTCGGCAATCTCGGGTCGGCTCTCAAGATCGTGACCCGATTCCCACCACTTGGTGAACAGTCGAATAATGCCGCCGGCGATAAACTCCGATGTCGTCTCGAGCGACACAGGGGCCAAGGCGCCCTCGTCAAGCGTGCTCATCACGCGCTCGCGAATGGAGTGGGCAATGCGGTCGCAAATCATGCTGGTCAGCATGCCCGACATACTGCTCTCCAGGATGTTATCCATGAGCTGCTCATGTGCCAGGATCATGTCCATGGCGTCGGCAAACACCTCATGGCGAAGCACGCGCACGTCGTCGGCCGACACCGCGCTCCCCTTACCGGTCCGCTTTTGCGGCAGCCCCGACATGAGTTCGTCGACATAAAAGGCAAAGTAATCGTTCTTGTCGCGGAAATGCTTGTAGAACGTCGTGCGGCGGATCATGGCACGCTCGCACAGCATAGCAACCGTTAGGTCCTCAAAACGATGCTCTTCGAGTAGCTCGGTAAAGGCATCGAACAAGGCACGATAGGTTTTCTTAATGCGCAGGTCCATCTGCATCGCATCCTCAGGGCAAAGACAGCGCTCGGTAATCTGTCGCATATCTTACACCTGTACCCCGCCCTCGCCGTGCGGTCGACCTTACCGAAAACATAACGCTTACCGGAAAGTTCGGCACGGCAAAACGTTGCGGGTATACTAGTAGCGTTATACCAACGGCAGCTGGCGCATGCCGCCGCGGCCATTCGAAACGGAGACATCATGATTACCGTCATCATCGGCATCGTTGTTGTCATTGCGATTGTCTGCGCCATCGCCGGCATCTACAACAACATGGTCACCAAGCGCAATCGCATCGACAACGCGTGGCAGAACATCGACACGCAGCTGCAGCGTCGCAACGACCTGATCCCCAACCTGGTCGAGACCGTCAAGGGCTACGCCAAGCACGAGCAGGAGACGCTCTCCGCCGTAATCAGCGCGCGCAACACCGCCGTCAAGGCCACCACGCCCGAGGCCAAGATGGAAGCCGACAACGTGCTGACCGGTGCCCTGCGCCAGCTCTTCGCCGTTGCCGAGTCCTACCCCGACCTTAAGGCAAACACCAACTTCACGCAGCTCCAGGCATCGCTCGAGGATACCGAGAACAAGATTAGCTATGCACGTCAGAGCTACAACGATTGCGTGCTCAGCTACAACAACGCCATTCAGACGTTCCCGGCCGTCATCTTTGCCGGCATCTTCCAGTTTAAGGAGCGTCAGGGCTTCGAAGCCGCCGAAGCAGCCCGCCAGGCACCGACCGTCAAGTTCTAACAGATCCGCAGCGTATCCTTAATCGGGTATATGCATAAACCGCCCCGTCGAATGCATACTTCGACGGGGCGGTTTCCTTTTTCGCGTAGGTCCCCCTCTAAGCGCCGTGCATTTTTGGGAGTATTCAACATAACCAAGAGCATCGGGCGCCACGACAAAGGCCAAAGACCGCGAATATCCCTGCAAATCACCCGCTGTCAGCCCATAACCCCGCCCATCATTCGTAGAAAACATCGAGAAATCCCGAATTTTTGCCCGAGGTCGGTATGCAGGGGCCTTCGATTGCAGAATACTCGCAAAAATGCACGTCGCCACCACCCCCACATGGCGCGAAGCAAAACAAAAGCGCGGCCTAAAAGGCCGCGCGCCATCTTTAATTTAGATCTATATTGCCCGTAACGGCAGCGCCGAGGTAACGCAAGCCCGAGGGCAACCTTCCTTTCCGGCGCACTCCGCAGGACGAAAGAACCTCCGCCGCACGAAGTGCGCAGCCGAGGTTCTTTCATGTCCGAGGACGCGCCGGAAAGGAAGGTTGCCCTCGGGCCGAACAGCTATGGCAGCTTACGCCACGGTGTAAACCCAGTTGTGCTTATCCTCGACAGCACCAGACTGGATACCGGTCAGGGTCTCGCGGAGCTTCTTCATCACAGGGCCGATCTCGGTGTAGCCAGCCGGGAAGGTCACGGTCTCATCGGCACCATAAACCTTATTGTCGATCTCGCCCACCGGGGAGATGACGGCGGCGGTGCCGCACAGGCCGCACTCCACAAAGGTGCCGGCCTTGACCTCGGCCCACTCGACGGGGCGCTGGTCGACGGTCATGCCCAGGTCCTGAGCAACCTGAACGAGCGAACGGCGGGTGATGGAGGGCAGGATGGAGTCGGTGTGCGACTGCGGAACGACGAGCGTGCCGTCCTCCTTCACGAACAGGACGTTGGCGCCACCGGTCTCCTCGACATAGGTGCGGGACTCGGAGTCGAGATACAGGTTCTCGGCATAGCCCTCGCGATGGGCCTCCATCGTGGGCTTGAGGGACATGGCGTAGTTGAGGCCGGCCTTGATGTTGCCGGTGCCGTGCGGTGCCGCACGGTCATACTCGGAAACGCGCAGCTTGACGGGCTTAAGGCCACCCTTAAAGTACGGACCGACCGGGGTCACGAGAATGCGGAACGTGTACTCAGGAGCGGGAGCCACGCCGATCACGTCACCGGAGCCGATCATAAACGGACGCACGTACAGGGTCGCGCCGGAACCGAAGGGCGGAACCCAGGCGGCGTTGGCAGAAACGACCTGCTTGACGGCCTCAACGAACTTGTCCTTGGGGAACGGGGGCATCTCGAGGCGCTGCGCAGAGTTGTACATACGCTCGGCGTTCATGTCGGGACGGAAGCAAACGATGCTGCCGTCCTCGGCGGTGTAGGCCTTCAGGCCCTCAAAGACCTCCTGGCAGTAATGGAAGATGCCACCGCACTCGGAGACATGCAGGGTGTGGTCGGTGGTCAGGCCGCCCTCGTCCCACTCGCCGTCCTTCCAATGGGCCTCGTAGCTGTAATCGGTCTTCATGTAGCCAAAGCCGAGGCTACCCCAATCGATATCCTTCTTCTCGACAGTCATATGTCGCTCCTTACATACACAGTTGCAAACTCGCGAACCCGCACGCAAGGACCGAGGCCGACCGCGTCGCAACGTCGCACGCCCGGAGCGTAGAGCCGGACGGGACACGCGAGCAGCATCAAAGCCGATGGCACGTCGATTCGCATGCACGAGATTGTACTCCCCGTACGCGTCTGATAAAACGCTTTTCTTTAACTAAGTAAAGTATTTTCATTTGACCGAAACTAAAGAGGCCCGCCACCGTAAACGGTGACGGGCCTCAACTGCACGGTTTGCGCGCTGGCTCGAGCTACGCGTTCTATTTGCCCAGCTTAGCCTTAACCAGACCGACCACGGTCGGGATGATCGACACGGCGACGATGCCGATAATCAGCAGCTCAAAGTGCTCCTGCACAAAGGGAATGCCGCCAAAGAAGTAGCCCAGCAGCGTAAAGACCGTCGACCAGGTAATGCCGCCCAGCACGTTAAAGATGACAAAGTTGCGCCAATGCATGCCGCCCATGCCGGCGATAAAGGGCACAAAGGTACGGATAAACGGAAAGAAGCGGCCCAGGAAGATGGCCAGGTGGCCCCACTTGTCCAAGAAGTCCTCGGACTTTTTGATGCGCTCGGGCGTCATGGCCTTGACCTTGCCCGAGGCAATGATCTTTTTGCCAAAGAAATGGCCGATCATAAAGTTGCACTGATCGCCCAAGATGGCAGCGGCCCATGCAACGGCCAGCAAAGCCACGATGTTAAAGCCGCCGTTGTGGGCAAAGAAACCCGAGGCGAACAGCAGCGAATCGCCGGGAAGGAACGGGAAGAACACCACGCCCGTCTCGATAAAGATGATCAGGAACACGCAGCCGTAGGCCATAAGCGGGCCGGCGGCGATCCAACTGGCGATCGCGGTGCGCGGATCCTTAAGCAGCTCGGCAATGAAATTGATGAAACCCATGAAGTAAAACCTCTCAGTTGTGGGCGCGGATACGTCCAAGTTGACCAGTATACGGTTGCGGCGTTCCCTCGTGCGCAACCCCACAAAAGCATGACTCCATTACCAGCAAGTTTGCATAACTAACACCTGTCGCGCAATGCCACCAAGATTGTCCTTTCTAATCCCTAGCGAATCGCTATACTTTATTGAATCGCATTGCCATGGCGCTAAGGGAGGACGGCCGGTGAGCTTTATCAATACCATTCGCGAGGACATCAAGACCGTCCAAGCGCAGGACCCCGCCGCGCAAAACGGCCTGGTCATTTTCCTTTCGTACCCCGGTCTGCATGCCAAGTGGAATCACGTGCCCGAGCACTGGCTGTGGGAGCATGGACATCGCTCGCTCGCCCGCGTGCTCTCACAAATCACCCGCCACATCACCGGCGTCGAGATTCATCCCGCCGCACAGATCGGCAAGCACTTCTTTATCGACCATGCCATGGGCGTCGTCATCGGCGAGACCACCATTGTGGGCGACAACTGTGTGCTTTACCAGGGCGTTACGCTCGGCGGTACCGGCAACGAGACCGGCAAACGCCACCCAACGCTCGGCAACAACGTCACCGTGGGCACGGGCGCCAAGGTGCTCGGCAACATCCGCATCGGCAACAACGTCAAAATCGGCGGCAACTCGGTTGTCGTCAAGGACGTGCCCGACAACTGCACCGTCGTGGGCGTGCCGGGACGCATCATCAAGCGCAACGGCTGCCGTGTGTTCGAGGAGAGTTTCGACGCCAAGCAGCATCGCGAGTACATGCCCGATGACGCCGCCGAGCAGAGTGCCCTCAACCGCCAGGGCATCACCGAGAACGCCCGCCGCGTCAAGGAACTCGAGCGAGAGGTGGCCGAGCTCAAAGCCCTCGTCGCAAAGCTCATGGACGAACGCTAAGAACGCAAGCGACACAAAACGGCATCGGCATCAACGCAAAAGGCGCACCAGGGAATTCATCCCCGGCGCGCCTTCTTTTCGATGTGACAAAGAGGCTGCCCCCTTGCCACCTTAGGCGAACTGGCTCAGATAGAGGTCGGCGTAGGCACCCTCGGCTGCGAGCAGCTCCTTATGCGTACCCTGCTCGATAATGTTGCCGTGGTCCATGACCAGGATCAGGTCGGCATCCACGATCGTCGACAGGCGATGTGCGATCACAAAGCTCGTGCGCCCGCGCATGAGCGCGTCCATGGCACGACCGATGGCAAGCTCGGTACGCGTATCCACGCTTGAGGTCGCCTCGTCCAGGATGAGAATCGCCGGGTTGTTGAGCAGCACGCGTGCGATGGTCAGCAGCTGACGCTGGCCCTGGCTGATGCTCTCGACATCGTTGGCCACCCGCGTGTCATAACCCTGCGGCATGGTGCGCACAAAGAAGTCGACCTGCGCGGCGCGAGCGGCCGCAACAATCTCCTCGCGCGTTGCCTCGGGACAGCCATAGGCGATGTTTTCGGCAATCGTGCCGTCGAACAGCCAGGCGTCCTGCAGCACCATGCCAAACTGCTGACGGAGCTCACCGCGGTTCATGAGGCGCGTATCCACACCGTCGAGCGTAATGCGGCCGCCGTCGATCTCGTAAAAGCGCATGAGCAGGTTGATGAGCGTCGTCTTGCCTGCGCCCGTGGTTCCCACCACGGCAATCTTCTGGCCCGGCTCGGCGGTAAACGACACGTCGCGCATGAGCGGCTTTTCGGGCGTGTAGCCAAAGCGCACATGCTCAAAAGTGACACGGCCCTCCACGCGACCCGACAGCTTGGCGGCCTCGTCCGGCAGTGGATCGGCCCCCATCTCGGGCTCATCGAGCAGGTCGAACACGCGCTCCGCACTCGCTAGCGCGCTCTGCAGCGAGTTGAAAGTGAACGACAGCTGCGTCATGGGTTCGGACGCCTCGTAGATAAACTGGAAGAACGCCTGGAACACGCCGACGGTCATGTGACCGGCGACCAGCATGCTGCAGCCCACGAGCGCAATCACGATCTGCGCCAGGCGACCGATAAAGCGGACCGCGGGTCCGACGGCGTTGATCATAAAGTCGGCCTTGGTGCTCACGCGGGCCAGCTCGCCCGAGGCCTCGTGCACCTCGGCAGAGCTCTGGTGCTCGCGATTGAATGCGCGAATCACCAAACGGCCCGAATAGCCTTCCTCGACCGCGCTCGTGATTTTGGACACCCATTCCTGACGCTCGCCCGTCACATCATGCGTACGGCGCGAAACCACCTTGGTCACCAGCAGCGATACCGCCGTAAAACCCAAAAAGATCAACGTGAGCCTAACGCTATAGACGAACATCATGATGATGGCGCCCGTCACGGTGCCGATCGATACCAGCAGCTGCAGCAATCCGCGCTGCATGCTCTCGGACATCTTGTCCAAGTCGTTGGTCGCACGGCTGACCACTTCGCCGGGGCGATGCGCGTCAAAGTAGGCGAGTGGCAGGCGGCTGAGCTTTTGCGCGATGCGGTTGCGCAGACGCAGGTTGAGTCGCTCGGCCACACTCGACATCAAAAAGCTCTGCAACGCATAGAACGACCCGGCGGCCGTCCAGATCAAGAAGTAGACAAAGATGGTCTTGCCGCATTGATCCCAGGTGATGCTGAAGGTGGTTCCGTTGGCAAACGCCACCTGTATATGGCCCCACAGCTCGTCGATAACATGAGCGCTATATGCCGGCGCGGCGGTGTTAAAGATGACGTAGAACACGATGCTCGCAAACACGATGTAGAAGCGCCAATGGTCGCCGGCGGCCTCGCCCCACAAGCGGCGCACCGTCGCCCAGGTATCGCGGGGTTTCTCGTCCTCATCCTCGTCGTCCACATCGCGCATGCGCTCTGCCTCCGCGCGGGCACGCTCGTCCTCGGCACGCTCGTTTTCCTCGTACAGCGCTTGGCGGCGAGCCTCACGCTCGGCCGCGGCCTTGGCAACGTCATCCAGCTCGGTCGGCGCGGCAGCCTGCTCGACCGCTTCGGCCGCGTCCGCAGCGGCGGCATCGATAGCGTCGCCGCGCTTCTTGAGCTCCTCGGTCATGCTACTCACCTCCCTTCATCTGCGATTCCGCGATGGCGCGGTATACCTCGCAGGTTTCCATAAGTTCCTCATGCGTGCCCAAGCCCACGACCTCGCCGTCCTTGAGCACAACGATCTGGTCGGCGTGCAGAATCGTCGAGATGCGCTGCGCGATGATAAGCACCGCGGCGTCGCGCGTCTCGTCCTGCAGCGCATGGCGCAGGGCCGCATCAGTCTTAAAGTCCAGGGCCGAAAAACTGTCGTCGAAGATATACAGGTCGGCGCGCTTCATGAGCGCGCGAGCAATGGCCAGGCGCTGGCGCTGACCACCCGAGAAGTTCGTACCGCCCTGGGCAACCGGGGTATCGAGCCCCTGCGGTTGATCGAGCACAAAGGTGCTCTGGGCAACCTGCAGCGCATGAAGCATGTCCGCCTCGGTCGCGTCCTCGTTGCCAAAGCGCAGATTGCTTGCCACGGTGCCCGAGAACAGCCACGCCTTCTGCGGCACATAGGCAATGCGCCCGCGAATCTCGTCTTGCGAAAGGTCGCGCAGGTCAACACCGTCCAGGTGGATGGCGCCCTTCGTGGCATCGTGAAAACGCAGCAAGAGCTTTGCCACCGTCGACTTACCCGAACCGGTCGAGCCCACGATCGCGGTGGTCTGCCCGCGACGGCAGGCAAAGCTCAGGTCGCACAGGGTGTCCTCGTCGGCATCGTCAAAGCGAAATGACATGTGATCGAACACGGCGACCGCATCCGCATCTCCCTCGGAGGCAGGCGCCTCGTCACCCAGCATACGCTCGCCGTCCACGATGCTCGGCTCAATCTCCAACACCTGCTGTGCGCGACTTAGGCACGCCGCGGCGCGCGGAAGCGTCAGCACCACCATCTGGGCCATCATCACAAAGAACAGGATCAGAAGCGCGTACTCCAGCACCGCCGAGATGCTCGCGATCTGCATGGCGTGGGCGCCCACGCGGTTGCCGCCCACCCACAGTACCGCCACCTCGGCGATATTCATCAGAAAGAAGGTGGAGCTGTCGAGGCCCACAAACAGATGGTTGACTTTTATGGCGTTGGCGGCGTAGTCGCTAAACACCTCGTCCAGGCGCTGTTCCTCATGACGCTCCTTGTTAAACGCACGGATGACGCGCACGCCCACGATGTTTTCGCGCAGCACCACGTTCATGCGGTCGATAAAGCTCTGCAAGCGCATAAAAATCGGAGCCGCGTTGGCAACCGTAAAGACCGCCGCAACCAGCACGATCGCAACCACGACGCCCAGAAGCATGCCCATGGCCGGATCGATGAGCCAGGCGAAGATGATGCCTGCCACCGCCAGGAACGGCACCGGCAGCACCAGCTGAATGGTCTGCAGAATCGCCTGCTGGATCACGTTGATGTCGTTGAGCGAGCGCGTGATCATCGAACCCGTGCCAAAGCGCTCAAAGTCACTGGCAGACAGCTCGAGCGACTTGTCGTAGACGGCATTGCGGATATCGCAGGCCACGTTTGCCGCCAGGCGCGCCGATAGATAGCAGCCCAGCACCGCGCCGCCACTGGCCATGCCGGTCGCGATAAGCATGTAGAAGCCATTGCGCAAAATGTAGTCGACATCGCCCGTGGTAATGCCGGTGTTGACCATGTTCGCCAGCATCGTGGGCACCAGCAGCGTGCCGACGTTGTCTATCAGCAGCACCAGTAGCGTCACCGCGATCAGCCCGCGATACGGCTTCATAAACCTCATTAAGAGTCGCACGACTCCCCCTCACGTTGACCCTCTGCCTGTTTCTCTGCGGCGATGTGCTGTTTAAATTCCTCACATTCATCGCCCAGCGCACGAGAAAACTTACCGAACAGGCGCATGAGTTCTTGCTGCTCCCCCGGCTCGAGCGCGTCAAAAGCTCGCTGTTCGGCTTTTTGCGCCGGCGCCGCGCATCGCTTTGCAAACCGCTTGCCTTCTTCGGTGAGGCACACGACCTTGTTCTTTCGGCTGCCCTCGGCAAACTCCAGCGTCGCAAGCCCTCGTGCCGCCAGCGTCTTAATTGCCGAGTTGATGGTTTGCTTGCTGTAATACCATTCGCTCGTCAGCCGACTCACCGCGACACATCCGCCCGCCTTGTCGGTATCGACGAGCATCCAATAGGCGCAGTCCGAAAGACCGCAGGTACGCGAGAACTCCGAATAGATATGGTCGATCGCATTGAACATCCGGTCCAGATCGACCAGCGTAACCGCGCGTTCCATTCTTCCCCCATTCGATAGTCCGAGTTTTGACTATTTCGAAATTAGGTTAGTCCGAATTTTGACCATCGTCAACAGACGTGCCGAAAATGGGTGCACCTTCATGACCTATCGACAGAAAAACCGCCGGCGCGGGGGCAGCGCCGGCGGTCACGAAAGAAAAGCGATGTGTTGCCTGTTAGGCGGCGACGGCCTCGTAGACCGTGGCGCCCGAGAAGCTGTCGTGCAGGCTCTTGCCGCAGATCCAAGGCAGCTCGACGACCTCGCAGACCGTGTTGACCAGCTCGGAGCAGTCAGTAAAGTGGCCCTTATCGTTGAGGGCCTCGCAATCCTGAACACGCCAATAGCCATCGGTGTGCGTGATGTAGTACTCGTGATCGTTGATCGACACGAAAGCGCGCGTCTTGGAACGCAGCAGCTTCAGAAATCCTTCGAAGTCGGTCTCGACGACATCTCCAGCCTGGAACATGATGGTTACCTCCTGGCCCGGCGCCACCACGGCGCGTTGATAAACGTTGGTACTCCTTTAGTAAAACCTTTATCAGAGCTTATGCGTGCATCATTTAGGCAAGTGGTAAAAAACCGCAGGGTAGACGGGATAAAACGTTTAACCATCCCATTTGTTTGTCACATTCTGAAGCTACTTTTATGCAAACCTACTTTCCCAATTGGAATCTATCCTTTTGGCCGGGCAATTGACCGTCTATCGTTTGAGCCCGACGGGTATGAACGGGGCATCTGCAACGCCACTACAAGGAGACACCATGGAGACTATCGAAGCGCTCATCCACCGCCGCAGCTGCCGCAAATACAGCGATCGTCCCGTCGAGGCCGAAAAGCTTGCACGTATTATCGAAGCCGGCCAGTATGCACCGAGCGGCATGGGCCGCCAGCCGGTGACGTTTGTCGCCGTCACCGACCCCGCGACCGTCGAGCGTCTCTCACAGCTCAACGCCCAGGTCATGGGCAGCAACGGCGACCCCTTCTATGGCGCCATGACCGTTGTGGTGGTGCTGGTCGACCGCAGCGTGCCCACGCATCTGGAAGACGGCTCGCTCGCCATGGGCAACTTGCTCAACGCCGCCTATGCACTGGGTGTCGATTCGTGCTGGATTCACCGCGCGCATGAGGTCTTTGACTCGCCCGAGGGCCTGGAACTGCTGGCCAGCTGGGGCCTGCCCGCCGACGGCAGCCTGCGCGGTGTCGGTCACTGCATTCTGGGCTATGCCGAAGACACGCTACCCGAGCCCAAACCCCGCCGCGACAACGTGGTGTTTGTTCCGCCGTTCTAACGAACGGCGGACCCGCTCGCAACTTATCTTGCCGGTGGAGTTGTCGTCGTTTCGTTTGTTTGAGTCGCTTCGGCGTCGTCGCCCTGTTCGCCCTCGTCCTTTTGAGCATCGGCGATGGTGGAGGCCGCCGCGACGATGCCGCGCTGGGGCGCTACACCCGTTTGGACCTGTGCGCCCTCGACAACCTCTGTACCTGCATGGGCGAGCTCGGGCGACTTGAACATTGCGTCCAGGTTGGCACCGCCGCCGGCGTAGCCAAGCGCTGCGAGCGCGATGACAATCACTGCAACGACGACCGCGATCGGAACATAACGATGCCAGCCGGCAGGGTTGAGCCCACTGCGACGAGCTGCCCCGCGGCTAATGTAGCCAAGCGTTCCGTCGTGCTTGAGCTTGGAGCCCACCACGCGCTTACGACCCCACAGCGACGACTCGGCCTGCATGGCCAAGCGGGCGCTTGCCGAAGGATAACCATATTTAGTGCGCTTGAATGAGCCGTCAAACCCCGAGGCATGCTTGCCCCACGTCACCGATGTTGTGCGTCGGTTAACCGGCGCGGCACTCCGCCTTCTGCGGCTCGGTTTTGTAGTCTCAGCCATACGCCCCCGCACGCCGTAACCAAATCGAAACATTATCGCTTTGGACTGTAGCACACGCACCGCGCGCGGTCACGGGCGCCTCGCTCAACGGTCACCGTCCTTCAGCAAGCGCCACAGCGTTGTTCGGCTTATGCCCAGCACCTCCGCCGCACGGGTTCGATTGCCGTGGAGATGGTCTACAACCAGGTGCGCGATATCTCGTTCGGTATCGGCCAGGGGTCGCAGGATATACAGATCGCTGTCGAGCGTCGGGGCGCCAAAGGTCGCGGTTTTAATCACGTCCTCTTGGGCAAGCACTTCCTCTGCCACGGTGCGACCCACCGTGCCTGCCCCCACCAATATATACAGTCGTTCCGAGACCTCGCGAAGCTGCAGATAGTTGCGCGGCCATCGGTAAGCATCGAGTGTCTTTACCGCCGCGGGTGCCAGCACGGGGGCTGCCGTTCCAAACATATCGGCCAAATACCCCAAATAGCGCGCGACCTTTTCCGTCGCGCCGCCCTGCTCGGCAATCGCCGGCGCCACGCTCACCGCGCAGGCCAAGCGTTCGGTCACAAAGGCCGCCTGATCGCTTTCACCGCCGCCCGGCATATCATTTGCCGTCAGTACCACGTGGCACCGCGCAGCAAGCGCCGCGCCGCCCATGGTGGACACAAGCTCGCGCAGCCGCTGGGGCTCAACGGCATGCCAGCCGCTCATGCACAGCGTCAGATCCGTCTGGAACAGCGGCGATTCGGGACTTTTAAGCATATGACGCCAACCACGATCGGTGAGCTCATCGAGCGCGACGGACACAAAGGGCTGGTCGACAAACGGACCGTCCAAGTAGAGACGCTTTGCGATCTCGGCCTGGCCCGCGCCCAGCTCGCCCTCGAACATAAGGGGCACGCCGCGTGCGTAACTCTCGGCGACGGGCGCGGCCACCGAGGCGGCGCCCTCGACGATGCCGTACGCACTCGATTCGTAGCGCGCCTCCACCTCGTCGGCGTTCAGCCACTCGATGCCCGCATGCGCAACGGCGCCGCGCACCTCGCGCGCCACGATAACCCAAAGAGCCTCGTGCTCTGTAGAAACCGGATGCACCGCCAGGCTCAGACGCGCGCCCCCGTGCCCCATCACCAGACGCGCGCCATCGCCCACCCGGTCGAGGCGCTCGGCAACAAACGCAGCCATATCCCGCTCGAGCGCGGGGTCGTCTATGGTCGAGATTGCAATGCCGCCACGCTCGTCGATCGCCAACGCCGAGGCCCCGGCAGCCGCCAGGGCCTCGATCATAATCTGCAGCTTAGCGTCGCTATCCATGTTCCACCCCGTCCTTAGCGCGGCGCCATACCCGCCGCCCCTGCTGTCGAGTGTTTCAAAATTGAACGATATTGCTCACCAAACACTATAGGGCAGAAAGCGCCGTCCTGCGAGTATAGGTGTTGCCCCGCATCGCCATCCTGGCGGGGCGATAAGAGCTCTTCGGGACTTATAAACCTGCGGACAAGCCATACCCGCAAGAGCTCCTATCGCTCCACCGCAGGCTTGCGCTCACCAGCGACCAGCAATCAGCACGCGAATAAGCTACTTCTCTACCAGATTCCCAGCACGTGCTGCATCCCCAAACTCATGCACGCAATGCCAATCCAGCAGCAAAAGCCCAACGCGATGGGCTTGCCGCCCTTTTTGACCAGCTCGACGATATCGGTATTAAAGCCAATGGCCGCCATGGCCATCACGATAAAGAACTTCGACAGCTCCTTGATGGGCGCCGTGATGGACACGGGAAGCTGAAACACCGTGGTGATTACGCTCGCCAGCACAAAGAACAGCACGAACATGGGGAACGCGCGCTTAAACGAGAAAGTATTTTTGGCGTCGCCGCCGGCCTTGCGCGCCAGACGCATCTGCCAGCAAGCAAGCGCCAGCGTGATGGGAATGATGGCCAGCGTCCTGGTGAGCTTGACCACCGTGGCGCTCTCAAGCACATTGGCGCCGGGATGCATGCTGTCCCAAGCGCTCGCCGCAGCCGTTACGGACGAGGTGTCGTTGATGGCGGTGCCGGCAAACAGCCCAAAGCCCTCGTTGGTCAGCCCGAGCATACCGCCGAGCGTTGGAAACACGAGCGCCGCGATAACGTTAAACAGGAAGATAACCGAAATGGCCTGGGCAATCTCTCGATCGTCGGCATCGATGACGGGTGCGGTCGCGGCGATGGCCGAACCGCCGCAAATCGACGAACCCACACCCACAAGCGTCGCGATCTTGCCCGGCACGTTCATGACGCGGCAGAGCACAAAGGCGATGACAAGCGAGGTCGAGATCGTCGCCACGATAATCGGCAGCGACTGGGCGCCCTTGGACAGAATCTGGGAGAGGTTCATGCCAAAGCCAAGCAGGATAACCGCGTACTGCAAGACTTTTTTGGACGTATAGGTAACGCCGGCAGCGAGCTGTTCGCGACGATTCTTGGGAAAGACGAGCGCCAGGACCATGCCAAAGAGGATGGCAAATACCGGCCCGCCGACCACCTCAATCTGTTTGCCGAGCAACGTCGCGGGGATAGCGATGATCAGGCAGAACAAGACGCCCTTCCAGCGCTCGCGTACGATATTTGCCAGTTGCATATGGGATTCCTTCTTTCTCTTTCACGTTTGCGACGGCTTATGATACGGCAACATCGAGCACAGTCTCGCGCAAACAAAGACTAAGATGTCGCAATAGTTCTCGGGCGACAGTCGAATTACTCACCGCGGAGAGCTGATTCGCGGCATAATAAACAACTGACATATGAGTTTGATAGAACGGTTGCGAGGCGCTATGGAAGAATCGATGCACGTCGGCGAGCAGGAAACGAGCCTACAGGACCAGTCCTACCACACCATTCGACGCAAAATCGTCTACCTGGACTACAAGCCGGGCGAAAAGCTGGGCGTCAAGCAACTTTGCGACGACCTGGATATGGGTCGCACGCCCGTGCGCGAGGCTTTGGTTCGCTTGGCGCAGGAAGGCCTGGTGCGCACCGTGCCCCAGAGTGGCACCTACGTCTCACCCATCAACCTCACCCTTGCCGAGAGTGCCTGTTACATCCGCGAGCATCTGGAAAAGCAGGTGATTGTGGAGTGCTGTGCGCGCGCCACGTCGGCCGGCATCGAGCAGCTCGACCGCGCCATCGTGCTGCAGGAAAAGGCCATGGCCGAAGAGGATCGCATCGGCTTCTTTTTGAGCGACAACCTCATGCATCACATGATTTTTAGCATCGCATGTCGCAGCACCGTGTGGTCGTGGCTCGAAGAGACCAATGCCGACCTGGAGCGCTTCCGCTGGCTGCGCGCCGCCACGCAGGTTCTCAACAATCAGGACATCGTGAACGAGCACAAGCAGATTCGCCGCGCTATCGCCGGTCGCGACCCCATCGAAGCGAGCTTTTTGGTCAGCAAGCACCTGCACATGATGTTCCGCAACCAAACCGAGGTTCTGGACCAGTTCCCCGAGTACTTCGAGACCAGCAAACTCCGCTAACCTGCCAAAACCACCACAAAGGGGACAGGCACCTTTGAGGTGGTTTCTCCGTACAAAAAGGCCCGGCTCCGTCTGATGACGCGGAGCCGGGCCTTGGTCGTTAGAACGGCGGAATATTAGTTATTCCACGGTCACGCTCTTAGCGAGGTTACGAGGTTGGTCGACGTCGCAGCCGCGCAGGATGGCGACCTCGCGGGCGAGCAGCTGCAGCG
>CATYEN010000018.1 GCA_958405565.1 uncultured Collinsella sp.
TCCGTACATGTACGGATGAATGTGGGAAGTGTTCGGATGAAGTTGATAATCAAGGCGCTTCGCGGCTGCGGGATGTTGCCTTAGAAAACCCCTCTCGGGGGCGGGTTCCTGTGTTAACCTTGTTGCGAGCGGACTGCACCTTCTTCCGGGTGACCGGAAAGTTGGGAGTGCATGGGCCTTTATTGGACGGTGCGTGGACCTGGGTTAATAACGTACGTATTGCAAGGGCGTGCTGCGTTGTGGGCGGTGCGCCTTTTTGTTAGTATGCAGAGTCGGTGTTACGGATTGTTGGAAACGTAACACGCAACGTTCTGATTGAGAGGGCTCATGCATATTCCCGATAATTATCTGTCCCCGCAGACCGATGCCGTTATGGCGGTGGCGATGGTGCCCGTTTGGGTCCATTGCATCAAAAAGGTACGCGCCACGCTCGATCGCGAGCACATGGCGTTCCTGGGCATTTGCGCCGCATTCTCCTTTTTGCTCATGATGTTCAACGTGCCGCTGCCCGGTGGCACCACTGGTCACGCCGTTGGTGGTGCGCTCATCGCACTGCTGCTGGGTCCCGAGGCCGCTGCCATCGCGGTTTCGGTCGCGCTGGCGCTGCAGGCGCTGCTGTTTGGCGACGGCGGCGTTCTGTCCTTTGGCGCCAACTGCTTTAACATGGCCTTTGTGCTGCCGTTTACCGCTGCTATCGTGTTCCGTGCGCTCAACAGCCGTCTGCACGACAAGAGCTGGGGCACCTCGGTTTCTGCCATCGTGAGCGGTTGGGTCGGCCTGTGTCTGGCGGCCCTGTGCGCGGCGATCGAGTTTGGCATTCAGCCGATGCTCTTCACCAACGCTTCGGGCGCGCCGCTGTACTGCCCCTTCCCGCTGTCCGTGGCTATTCCGGCCATGTTGATCCCGCATATGCTGGTTGCCGGCGTGATCGAGGGCGTTGCGACGGCCGCCATCTACGGTTTCATTAAGAAGACGGCGCCGAGCGTTATCGTCGGGCCCGAGGCCGTCGATGGCCAGCTTGCTGCCGAGGGCGCTGCTGCCAAGAAGACCTCGCTGGTCCCCACGCTCATCTTGGTTGCCGTGCTTGTCGTGGCCACGCCGCTGGGCCTGCTGGCCACGGGTGACGCCTGGGGCGAGTGGGACGCCGAGGGCGCCGCGGCCGCCGTTCAGGAGGCTGGCGACGACAGCCTGCAGGCTTCGGTCGGTCTCGATACCCCGACCTTTGCCGATGCCCTGCCCACGGGCGATTATCTGCAGGCCTATTCCGAGGAGCAGGGCCTTGGCTTTGCCGGCCAGGCCGCGATGTATATTCTTTCGGGCGTGATTGGCGTGGCGGTGCTCACCATCGCATTCCGCCTGTTCTCGCTGACGGTCAAGGAAAGCGGTGCTCATGGCAATAGCCGAGCTGCCTAGCTGGCTTGCGGTCGAGCAGCGTTACGAGCCCGTGGGGGCTCGGCATCGTGTGGTGCAAAAGAATGTCCTGCACCTGGCGAGCCTGCTTGAGCGGGTTCGCCTGGGTGGAGGCGCGCACGAGGGCGGGTCGATGGTCGACCGCGCCCTTTCTTGCGTTTCGGCTCCGGTACGTTTGATGGGGATGTTCGTCTGCGTTCTGTGCGTGTGTCTGACGCAAAGCCCGCTGTACCTCATGTTGATGGCGGCTATCGCGCTGGTGCTCGTTGCCGTGCGCCCTGTACGCGGGCTGCGCGCGACCTTTGTACCGGCGCTCGGCGCCACGGGGCTTGCGGTTGTTCTGGCACTGCCCGCCCTGCTGCTGGGCGCGTCTGCTACGGGTGCCATGCTCAAGATCGCGCTCAAGACGTTCATTAACGTGTCGCTGGTGCTGGGCGTTTCGTGGACCCTCACGTGGAGCCGCATGTCGGCGGCGCTCAAGATGCTGCATTTACCCGACGAAGTTATCTTTACGTTTGATATGGCGCTCAAGCACATCGAGGTGCTGGGTCGCACGGCGCACAATCTGTGCGAATCGGTCATGCTACGCAGCGTTGGCCGTGCGCCTGAGGGATTTTCGCGCACCGACTCGGTCGCGGGTATCATGGGCATGACCTTTATCAAGGCGATGGAATGCAGCCGCGCGATGGACGAGGCCATGCTTTGTCGTGGCTTTGCCGGTGCGTATCCGACTCCCGCGCGGAGCGGCTTTGGCTGGCGCGATGCGGTCTATGCGGCCGGCGGGGCGCTGCTGGCAGTGTTGTGCGCCGTGCTGTAGGCGCTGCTGGTTCTGGCTGGGGATGGAAATAGGGAAGGGCGACGTTTTGACGATCGATATGAATAGTGCGGCGGGCACGAACGGTGCGGGCGCCGAGGTCGCGCCGCTCATCGAGCTGCGCGACGTGGTGTTCTCCTATGCGGGGCATACGGTGGTCGACGGCGTTTCGCTGCAGGTCGATCGTGGTGAACTCGTTGCCCTACTCGGTCCCAACGGCTGCGGTAAGACGACGATTATGCGCCTTATTAACGGCCTTGAACTCGCGGACGCAGGGATATACCTGTTTGACGGGCACGTGATCGATGCGGCGTTTCTAAGGGATTCCGCGGCCGCTCAGCGGTTCCATCAGCGCGTGGGCTTTGTGTTCCAGAACGCCGATGCTCAGCTGTTCTGCGCCACGGTGGGCGAGGAAGTCGCTTTTGGCCCGGCTCAGATGGGGTTGCCGACGGGCGAGCTCGACCGTCGCGTGCGCGATGCCATGGAACTGTTTCAAGTTGCCGACCTGGTCGATGCCTCGCCCTATCAGCTTTCGGGTGGGCAAAAGAAGCGCGTGGCGCTGGCTGCGGTCGTGTCGATGAACCCCGATATCTTGGTGCTCGACGAGCCCACCAACGGTCTCGATGAGGACTCGTGCGACATCGTAGTCAACTTTTTGCTGGCCTACGTTGCTGCCGGTAAGACGGTTTTGATGAGTACGCACCATCAAGATTTGGTGCGACGCCTGGGTGCCCGTGCAATCTATATCGATCGATATCACCATGTGGTCGAGGCGCCCGTGCCGTCGTATGGAACCGAAAACGGTGCTACGGACTAGTTGCTGCGTAGAGGATGCGAAGCCGCCCGCGCGGCTTTGCCGTGATGGTATAGTTATCCAGGTTTTTATGGGGGTGGCTATGCCAAGCTGGAACATTCATATCGCTCAGACGGAGCGTTTGCTGGCGCGTGCTGGTGTGCTTGCCGATAGCGTGCGTGACCGCAATGCCTTTTTGTTTGGCTGCGTGGTTCCGGACATTTTTGTGGGCTATATGGTTCCCGGTATCGCTGATCCCATTCCGTACCGCATTACGCACTTTGCAAAGCCCGAGCCTATCCCTAAGCCGCGCGAGCACGAGTTCTGGGATACCTATGTGGCGCCGCTGCTTAAAGGCGCACCCGCGGGCGAACCCGCCGCGGCGACCTCGATTATCGAGGAGCGCGAGCGGCTGAATCGTGTGCACTATCCCCAGCGCTACAGGGATGCCGAGCCGGTTGTCGGTCCCGGCGCCTGTGAGTTCTCACTTGCGTCCGAAGATGTGGCGCAGTCGTTGCTCGATTTAACGCTGGGCGTCTGGTCGCATCTGGTGGCCGACACGGTATGGAACACGCGTGTGAACCAGTATCTGGAAGCACACGGCGGCAAGCCGTGCGAGGAGTTCCGCATTAAAAAGCAAGGCGACTTTGACTGGTTTGGTAAGACGCTGGGCATTGTTTCCATCCCGCGCGCGACCGATCGCCTGTATACTGCTGCGACGCGTTTTGGGCAGTATCCCATCCATAAAGAATATGTGCTCAAGACCATCGGCGTCATGCACGAGATTGTGCGCGAAAACCCCGGTGAGCCCGATCATCCGCCGTATCGCCTGCTAACCGAGGAGTTCTTCGATGCAACATTTACCGAGGTCATCGAGCTAACCGAGGCGGGATTTGCGGCCCGCGTTGCTGCTTCTGACGTTCCCGCAGTCCCCCTGATCGCTAGCTGCTAGCCGGCCGGCTTAACGGTGAACAGTTCATCCCAATTGACCAACAGCTCCCGTCGCAGGGCATCTTCGGTGGTATGCTCGGCATCGGAAAGGTTCGCGACTGAACACAAATTGATGAAGCGGCATACGAAGAAGGTTTAAAAAAGGGCCCGGAAGGCAAAGCCTTCCGGGCCCTTTGCAATGCAAATCTGCTTGCAAGTGCGATTTAGCGCACCTGAGCGACGTAAGCGACGTTGGTCGAGGAGACCTTGTCCTCGAGCTGGACGCTCATGCGGGGATCGCCGGCGGTAGCGACGGTCAAATCGCCGGCCTCGACGTAGCCGAGCTCCTTAGCGGTCTCGATTGCCTTGACAATCGTGCCGTTGACGGTGCCCTGGGTAATCTCGGCCTGGTGCGGGATAACGCCCCAGTACATGATCATCTGCTGGACGGCCCACTCGTGGCGAGAGAACGCGCAGATCGGCATGTTGGGACGGAAGTGCGAGATCAGGCGAGCGGTACGACCGGTGGTCGTCGGCACGGTGATGCACTTGGCGCCAACGGTGGTGGCCATGTTTACAGCGGACATACCCACAACGTTGTTGACGACGCGGGTGCCGTGAGCATCGGCCGGAACCTCGAGCGGAGCGTGAGCCGGGAGGTACTTCTCGGTCTCGAGAGCAATGCTGGCCTGCATCTTGACGGCCTCGATCGGGTACTTACCGGCAGCGGACTCGCCAGAGAGCATAACGGCGTCGGTGCCGTCGTAGATGGCGTTAGCAACGTCGGCAACCTCGGCGCGCGTCGGGCGCGGGTTCTGCTGCATGGAGTCGAGCATCTGCGTAGCAGTGATAACGGGCTTGTAGGCCGCGTTGCACTTGGCGATGATCTCCTTCTGGATATGGGGAACGAGTTCGGGCTTGATCTCGATGCCCAGGTCGCCACGGGCGACCATGATGCCGTCGGAAGCCTCGAGGATCTCGTCGAAGTTCTCGACGCCCAGGGCGCACTCGATCTTCGGGAAGATCGTCACGTGCTCGCCACCGTTCTCGCGGCAAAGCTCGCGGATGCCGCGGACGGACTCGCCGTCACGGATGAAGGAAGCGGCGATGTAGTCGATGTTCTCGGTCAGGCCAAAGAGGATGTCCTGACGATCGCGCTCGGTGATGGCGGGCAGCGAGATGTTGACGTTGGGCATGTTGACGCCCTTGCGCTCGCCGATCAGGCCGTCGTTCTTAACGACGCAGGTCATGTCCTGGCCGCTGACGGACTCGACCTCGAGGGCAACCAGGCCGTCATCGATCAGGATGAGGGAGCCCTTCTCGACCTCGGAGGGCAGAGCCAGGTAGTCGAGGGAGATGTGCTCGGCGGTGCCGTGGAAATCCTCGGACGTGGGCTGAGCAGTGACGACGATCTTATCGCCGGTCTTGACGGCAACCTTCTTGCCATCGACCAGAAGGCCGGTGCGGACCTCGGGGCCCTTGGTGTCGAGCAGGATGCCGACGGGCAGACCGAGCTCCTTGGAAATACGACGGACGCGCTCGATGCGACCGTGGTGCTCGTCGTAGGATCCGTGCGAGAAGTTAAAACGGGCGACGTTCATGCCCGCCTTGATCATCTCGCGGATGGTCTCGTCGCTATCGCAGGCGGGACCCATGGTGCATACAATCTTGGTGCGCTTGTACATTCAGACCTCCATCTGACATCGTCTTGCGCTGATAGATAAACCATAAGAAATAAAACTGAGATGATTATAACGAAATGCCGACCGAATACCCCAAAAAATCGACCGTATGCCGAATTAGAAGTTCATTTTTCGCGGTAAAAACGGTATATGAAAAATCTTTACCATCCGTTCTGACCGCTGCTATCTGGGCGATATTTCAGTTTGACGATGCGCCGAAGAAAAAACGTTTTATCAATGTTGAGCATCACACGGTCTGCATCGTTGCACTCGAGCCGTGTTTCCAATTGGAATGTTTTGGCTAGACGCGCCGCTTTGGGGTACCATAGCTCCACTATCAACTGCCGCTCAGCACGGCAGCCTTGATGAGCCCTTGCCCTTCTCCTGGGAATTATGATCGGGCATCAATCTGCTGAGTGGCCCGAATCCCAGGAGGGGACTCTATATGCAAAAGGAATACCTGTCCGCCGCGGCGGAGGTACTCAGCGACCAAGGTGTCGATGAGAACCTCGGCCTGAGCAACGACGAGGCGTCGTCGCGCCTCGCCAAGACAGGCCCTAACAAGCTCGAGGAAGCCGAGAAGACGCCGTTGTGGAAGCGCTTCTTTGAGCAGATGGCCGACCCCATGGTCATCATGCTGATCGTTGCCGCCGTCATCAGTGCACTCACGGGCATGGTCAAGGGCGAGCCCGACTTTGCCGATGTCTTCATCATCATGTTCGTCGTTATCGTCAACTCGGTGCTGGGCGTGGTCCAGGAAGCCAAGAGCGAGGAGGCCCTCGAGGCCCTGCAGGAGATGAGCGCGGCGCAGTCCAAGGTGTTGCGCGACGGCAAGCTCGTGCACCTGCCGAGCGTTGAGCTCGTGCCCGGCGACGTTATCATGCTCGAGGCGGGCGACTCCGTCCCGGCCGACTGCCGTGTGCTCGAGAGCGCCACGATGAAGATCGAAGAGGCCGCACTCACCGGCGAGTCGGTGCCCGTAGAGAAGCACGCCGACGTGATTGAGCTTGCCGCGGGCACCGATGACGTGCCGCTCGGCGACCGCAAGAACATGTGCTACATGGGTTCCACCGTGGTATACGGCCGCGGCCGCGCCGTCGTGGTCGGCACCGGCATGAACACCGAGATGGGTAAGATCGCCGGCGCCCTGGCCGAGGCCAAGGAAGAGCTCACGCCGCTGCAGGTGAAGCTTGCCGAGCTCAGCCGCATCCTCACCATCATGGTGATTATCATCTGCGTCGTGATTTTTGGCGTTGACATCCTCCGCCACGGCGTAGGCAACGTCCTTACCGATCCGACTGCCTTGCTCGACACCTTTATGGTCGCTGTCTCGCTCGCCGTCGCTGCCATCCCCGAGGGTCTGGTCGCCGTCGTGACCATCGTGCTGTCGCTTGGCGTGACCAAGATGGCCAAGCGCCAGGCGATTATCCGCAAGCTCTCTGCCGTCGAGACCCTTGGCTGCACGCAGACCATCTGCTCCGACAAGACCGGCACCCTTACCCAAAACAAGATGACCGTCGTCAAGCACGAGCTCGCCGCGCCTGAGGAGAAGTTCCTGGCCGGTATGGCTCTGTGCTCCGACGCCCAGTGGGATGAGGAGCTGGGCGAGGCCGTGGGTGAGCCGACTGAGTGCGCGCTCGTCAACGACGCCGGCAAGGCGGGGCTCACCGGCCTGACCGCCGAGCATCCGCGTGTGGGTGAGGCCCCGTTTGACTCGGGCCGCAAGATGATGTCCGTGGTCGTCGAGACCCTGGACGGCGAGTATGAGCAGTACACCAAGGGCGCGCCCGACGTGGTGATCGGCCTGTGCACCCATATCTACGACGGCGACAAGGTCGTTCCACTGACCGAGGAGCGTCGTGCCGAGCTCGTGGCCGCCAACAAGGCCATGGCCGACGAGGCCCTGCGCGTGCTGGCGCTGGCAAGCCGCACCTACACCGAGGTCCCGGCCGACTGCAGCCCCGCCGCGCTCGAGCACGACCTGGTCTTTTGCGGCCTGTCCGGCATGATTGACCCGGTCCGCCCCGAGGTCGCCGACGCCATCCGCGAGGCGCACGACGCCGGTATCCGCACCGTCATGATCACGGGCGACCACATCGACACCGCCGTGGCCATCGCCGAGCAGCTGGGCATCGTCGCCGATTGCAGCCAGGCCATCACCGGTGCCGACCTCGATCGCATGAGCGACGAGGAGCTCGACGCGCACATCGAGGATTACGGCGTGTACGCCCGCGTCCAGCCCGAGCACAAGACCCGCATCGTCGAGGCTTGGAAGTCGCGCGACCAGATCGTGGCCATGACGGGCGACGGCGTCAACGACGCTCCGTCCATCAAGCGCGCCGACATCGGCGTGGGCATGGGCATCACCGGTACCGATGTCACCAAGAACGTCGCCGACATGGTGCTCGCCGACGACAACTTCGCCACCATCATCGGTGCCTGCGAAGAGGGCCGTCGCATCTACGACAACATCCGCAAGGTCATCCAGTTCCTGCTTTCGGCCAACCTTGCCGAGGTGTTCTCGGTGTTTATCGCCACGCTCATCGGCTTTACCATCTTCCAGCCGGTGCAGCTGCTGTGGGTGAACCTAGTTACCGACTGCTTCCCCGCGCTCGCGTTGGGCATGGAGGATGCCGAGGGCGACATCATGAAGCGCAAGCCGCGCAACGCCAAGGACGGCGTCTTTGCCGGCAATATGGGCCTGGACTGTGTGGTCCAGGGCCTAATCATCACCGTGCTGGTGCTGGCGAGCTTCTTTGTGGGCGTGTACTTTGACATGGGCTACATCCACATCGCCGATATGATCGCCGGCAATGCCGACGAGGAAGGCGTGATGATGGCGTTCATCACGCTCAACATGGTCGAGATTTTCCACTGCTTCAATATGCGCAGCCGTCGTGCGTCGCTGTTCACCATGAAGAAGCAGAACAAGTGGCTGTGGGCTTCCGCCGCGCTGGCACTGGTGCTGACGGTGATCGTAACCGTGCAGCCGACGCTTGCCGAGATGTTCTTTGGCCCCGTGACGCTTGAGCTCAAGGGCGTTGTCGCTGCTCTGGGCCTGGCCTTCCTGATCATTCCGTTGATGGAGATCTACAAGGCGATCATGCGCGCGGTGGAAAAGGAGTAAGTTAACCTGCCCGGGCCTGCCCGCCTGCGGGGTTTCCACGGGCACGTCCTCGCCGCGTTGCGGCTGCGGGATGTGCCCTTAGGAAACCCCTCTCGGCGGGCGGGCCCTGCGGTGACTTTGCTGGCTTTTCTCTCGTGCGGATGAAAAGGGCTGAGGGAAAGTGTGTGAGCCGGTCGAGCGTTTGCTCGACCGGCTCTTTTTTGTGGGTAAAATACCTGCTCAGTTGTGTGGTTTTGTGCTGGGAGGCGCTTGTGGGCAAGGCTAAGGCTAAAGCGAAGAAAAAGACGACGGGGGCGCGGGCTAAGCGCGATCGTCGTCGGAAGCTCGCGACCGAGGCTCCCGCATCTGCTGAGGAGCTGCTGGCAAGCGTGCCGGGACTCGACGCGCTGCAGGACGTTCCGGCGTTCGACGACCTGCCGGTCGATGCGGCTCAGCAGGCTGCCTTCGATGACTTTTGCGCACATGCCGAGGGGCCCGAGCAAATGCAGCTTGGCGCCGTGGTGCGCTTGGATCGTGGGTTTCCGCTGGTGGCGACTGCCGACGATACCTTTCGCGCCGAGCATGCCGTGGGGTTTGCCAAGTCACGCGGTGAGGACGAGGTCCTGCTGCCTGCCGTGGGCGACCGTGTGGCGGTGCGCCGCGCTCCCAGGCACGATATGGGCGTGATTGAGTGCGTGCTGCCGCGCCGTACGAGCTTTGAGCGCTGGCGCGGCCGTGCCCGCGGAGAGCGCCAGGTGCTCTGCTCCAACGTGGATAGCGTGCTAATCGTGCAGGCGCTCGGTGCCGGCGAGGTGCTGCTCGACCGCGTGGCGCGCTCGCTGGTGTTGGCGCTCGACTGCGATGCCGAACCGGTGGTGGTACTCACCAAAGCCGACCGCTGCGATGCCGAGGAGCTCGAGCGCGATCTGGACCGCGTGCGCCGCCTGGTGGGTCCGGACGTGCGCGTGATCGTGACGTCCTCTGCCGAGGGCCGCGGCCTGGACGAGGTCCGTGCCTGCGTGCCCGCCGGGAGCTGCGCCATGATTCTGGGCGAGTCGGGTGCCGGCAAGTCGACGCTGCTCAATGCACTGCTGGGCCACGATACGTTGGCGACCGGCGGTGTGCGCGAACGCGACGACCAGGGCCGTCACACTACCGTCGCGCGCGTGATGGTGACGCTGCCGGGCGACGCCGGCGTGATCGCCGATGCCCCGGGCCTGCGCAGCCTACCGCTCGTGGGTCACGAGCGGGGACTGGCCCGCGCCTTCCCCGAGATTGTCGAGGCATCGCGCGCGTGCCGGTTTGGCGATTGCACGCATACCCATGAGCCGGGTTGCGCCGTTCGCGAGGCCGAGGACGCCGGGCAGATTGACAGCCTGCGTCTGGAAACGTTCCAAAACCTGGCGTCATCCATGCGCGTGAGCGCTCAAATGCTCGATCCCGATGTCCATCTGTAATTGATTTTTCCTATGACAGCCGTCTCCCAACTGTTCGGGAGACGGCTTTTTTGCTGCGGAAAAGCCTCGAAACATGCAGTTTGCTGACGTGCTGACCAAAACCTTGCCACGAGCTTGACGGGCTGGTCAGCTTTTGGTCAGCGATTGGTTTGACATCGAAAACCAAGATTGCGATTGCGCCGCTTTGCACTCTGGCCGCCCAGACAATGGTGGTACGGGCATTCGCCCGGCACTGCCATGAGAGGAGCGGCCGTGAACAAGAGCAAGCGCATCGCCATCAGTCTGGTCGCGGGCGTGCTCGCTGCGCTGCTCTGCATGGCTTACGGCTCGTCGATTCGCTTACGAGCCGAACAGGTCCAGGCTGAGACCTTGGCCAAGTACGGTGGCGATCGCGTCGAGGTATGCGTCGCGGCGCGCGATATCGATGTGGGCGAGACCCTCGATGAGACCAATGTCATAACCCAGGAATGGCTGACGAGCCTGCTGCCGCGTGACGCGGCGACCGAGCTGCGCCAGGTGCGCGGCGACGTGACGACTTCGCGTATTCCCAAAAACGCCGTGATCTGCAATGTCTACACCAAGGCCGAGAGCCGCAAGCTCGAGGTGCCTAAGGGCAAGGTTGCCGTTTCGGTGGCGGTCGATGCCGAGCACTCGGTCGGCGGTGCTACGGGCGTGGGCAGCTACGTGGATGTGTATGTGCAAAAAGACGGCGTAACCGATCGGCTGTGCGGCGCGTACGTGATCGATACCAGTGAGGATTCCGGTGCCACGCGCGAGGGCAAGATCGAATGGGTGACGCTGGCGGCTGACCCCGAAGACGTCAAGGAACTGCTGGGAGCCTCGGGCAAGGGAACGGTCAGCTTGACGATTCCCGCCACGGCGCGCGGCAAAAAGAGCGGAGGCGACGAGTGATGAAGGCGATCTGGCTTGCGTGCTGCGCGTGCGGCGATTACGGACTGTTGCAGCGGGAAGTCGAGGGCCGTGATGTGGGTGCACAGGTGCTTCGCGTGGGTGACCTGGACGGGCTGGTTTCCATGGCGCGGGCGTTTCCGTCGCGCCGCGGGGCTGCCATCATCGCGGCGTCTCTGTTTGATACCGAAGATGTGCGCAAGACTGTTGCGCGCCTGACGGCCGAAGGCCGCGTGAGTCGCGTGGTCGTGTTGATAGAAGCGCTCGATCCGTCGGATATCGAGGGGCTGTTTCGCGCGGGGGCGACCGAGGTCATCGCTGCACACAGTATATGCGGCAACGGGCGCGCGGGCGAGGGAGCGGTTGATTCCGATCGGCGCATGACGATTGAGCCCGATGCTTTTGTTGATAGGGAACCCGGGGCGCCTCGCGCTACAAGAGGCCCGCGTGTTGATGATTATGGAAAAGCGGAAGCCGAGCATGGTCGGCGCCCCCGGAACCCCCTTGTATACGATGATGCTGGAGGGCCGGCGCAACATGCTGGCGACTCCCCGGCTGTAGATATGGGATACGTGCACGGCGTGAATCTGGCGGATGAACTCGACGAAGTTGAGGGCTTTGCCGGGCGCGGCGAGTTGTCGCTGATGCAGCATGAGCAGATTGCACAGAACGAGCCTGCTTCGCAGACCGAACAAGCTGCCATGCCGGCTTGGACGCAGCGTGTGGTTGCGGCGGGGGAGACGGGGACGCTGCCACCGACGTCCGTCCCGCCGCCTCCGATGCCGCCGGCAGACACTGCCGCTCCGCCGCATCGAGCTCCGGTCATCTGCGCTATTTCGGGTTCGGGCGGTTGCGGCAAGTCGACGATCGTTGCCACCATGGCACACACATCGTCGCTGTTGGGCTTGCGTGCCGCCGTGCTCGACCTGGACCTGATGTTTGGAAACCTTTACGACTTGTTAGGCGTCGATGCTCCGCGCGATATGGCGGCACTTATCGAGCCGTCGGCAGCGGGCACGCTCACCGAGCCGGATATCGTAGCCGCTTCGATGCGCGTGGCACCGGGCGTTACGCTCTGGGGTCCCGTCGCGGCGCCCGAGCAAGCCGAGCTCATGGCACGTCCGGTGGAGCTACTGCTTGATGTTCTGCGTCGCGAATCCGACGTGGTCTTTATCGATACCTCGGTCTTTTGGGGCGACGCCGTGGCGGCTGCGGTGGCGGCGAGCGACCGTTGCCTGGTCGTTGGCGATGCGGCGGTGTCGTCCGCGGCATCGGCATCGCGCGTCATTGAGCTGGCAGGTCGAGTAGGTGTGCCGCGCACGCGCATGAGCGCCGTGTTCAACCGGTTCGGTGCGCGCGGGGCAGACGAGGACGTCGCCATGCGCTTTGAGATTGCCTGTGCGTTGAGCTCCAAGATTCGTATCGCCGATGGCGGGCAGGATCTCGCCGCGCTCATGGCGTTTGGGCGCGCTGACGAGGCAGTGGGGCAGACCAGCGCTTTTGCGACTAGCGTGCGCGAGGCCACGCGCGAGATGCTCGTGGAACTGGGGTGCGCCGTCGGCCCTTGGAGCGATATGGTCGCCGACCGTGCAACGCGCACCGAACGCCCGCGTATCCGCCTTCCCTGGTCGCGCGAGGGTGATCAGCGATGAGCCTGCAAACGAGGATTAAGGCTGCCGGCGCTGCAGCGGCGGCAGCGCCTGTAGATGCGGGGCGTCGCCGCGCGGTGAAACGACGCACCAAGCGCGCCGTGATGGACCGCATGGGTTACGACGAAGTGGCGCGTATCAGCGCCTATATCGACCCGACACTTGCCCGCTCGGAATTGCGTCCTGCGGTGGAGGCGGCGCTCAATGTTGAGGAGCCGACCGATCTCGCGACGCCCGAGCGCGAGACTATCATCGACGAGATTTTGGATGACGTGGTGGGCTTGGGGCCGTTGCAGCCGCTCATCGAGGACGACACCGTTACCGAGATCATGATCAACGGCTGCCGCTCGGCTTTCTTTGAACGCGGCGGCGTCTTGTACCCCATCGAGCATGCGTTTGAGGATGATGAGCAGATCCGTGTGCTTATCGACCGCATTATCTCGCCACTTGGCCGCCGTATCGACGAGCGCAGCCCCATCGTCAACGCCCGCCTCAAAACGGGCTATCGCGTCAACGCGGTGATTCCGCCTGTGGCGATTGACGGACCGATTCTCACCATCCGAAAGTTCTCGGACCGTATCTGCTCGCTGGACGAGCTCGTGGGGTTGGGATCGCTGCCGCTTTGGTATGCGCAGCTGCTGTCGTGTGCGGTGTCGCTGCGACAGGACCTGGCGGTTGCGGGAGGCACGGGATCTGGTAAGACCACCCTGCTCAACGCGTTGTCATGTGAGATTTCCACCGGCGAGCGCATCGTGACGATCGAGGACTCTGCCGAGCTCAAGTTTGCGCATCATCCGCACGTGGTGCGCCTAGAGGCGCGCGAGGCTTCAATTGAGGGCGAGGGCGCGGTGACGATCCGCGACCTGGTAACTAATGCCCTACGCATGCGCCCCGACCGCATCGTGGTGGGCGAGGTGCGCGGTGCCGAGTGCTGCGACATGTTGCAGGCCATGAACACGGGCCACGACGGGTCGCTCACCACACTTCATGCGGGTTCAGAACAGGAGACCGTGGTGCGTCTGACGTTGCTTGCACGTTATGGCATCGATCTGCCGAGCGAGCTCATCGAGGAGCAGATTGCCATGGCGCTCGACGGCATCGTGATGTCCGAGCGCCACGCCGATGGCAGGCGTTTCGTCTCCTCGTATTCGGGGGTGCGACGCGCCGCATCGGGCGGCGTAGAGCTCGAGCGCTATGTGACGTTCGATGCCGCCGAGCGCACCTGGACGCTTGACCGCGAGCCGCCGTTTATCGCAGAAGGCCTGCGGTCGGGGACGCTCACACAAGAGGAGGTGGACGAATGGAGATTACTGTGCCCCTCGTCGTAGGGGGCTTGGCAGGGCTTTCTGTCGCGACGGCGTGCGGGGCGGAACCTCGTGTGCCGCAGGTACCGCCGGCGGAGCTGGCACGTCAGGCGCTCGAGACGGTGGCAGAGAAGCTGCCGCGTGAGCTGGTGGAAAACGATCTGCTGAAAAAGATCGCCCGTTCGTGGGCATCGCTGGCTCCGGCGCATCGCCTTGGCCTCGTGATCGAAGATGCTTCGGGACGTTTGGCGTTTCTGCTGCTATCGAGCGGTGTCTGCTGCGTTTTACTAACGATGGTGTCGTTATCGCCCCTCGGATTTGCCTTGGGACTTGTTGCTCCGTTTGCCGTTGGTGCCGCTCGGGATGGCTTTGAGAGCCGGCGCGAGCAACACGATGCAGAAGAGGCAATGCCCGAGGCGTTTACCGCACTTTCCATGTCGCTTGCCTCGGGACATTCGCTGGCCCAGGGCATGCGCTTTGTGGGCGCTCATGCGCAAGAGCCAGTGCATACCGAGTTTTTGCGGGTGGCGGCGGCGATCGATTGCGGCATCTCGGCGACCGACGCACTCGATGACTTGCTCGTGCGTATCGACGCCCCCGGTCTTTCGCTTGTGACCTTGGCGCTTAAGGTGTCTCAGCGCACCGGCGCTCCGCTTGCCGACTTACTGTCCGAGGCGTCGAGCATGGTGGGGGAGCGCATTGAGCTCAAGCGCCGCCTGGATGTTAAGACGTCGCAGGCTCGCATGTCTGCGCATATGGTCGCGGCGATGCCGGCGGGCATGTGCGCGGTGTTGGCGCTGCTTTCGGCAGATTTTCGTCGCGGTCTTGCGACGCCTGCCGGCGCGGGCGCTGTGGTGCTGGGTCTTGCCCTCAACGCCGTTGCCCTGGTGGTTATCCGGCGCATTATGCGGGTGGAGCTATGAGCGCCCCGGTTGCAGTTGCGGCTTGCCTGTGCGCCCTGAGTGTATTTGTCGCGACGGGTTTGGATCGGGCGGATGCACGCAAGATCGCAGGGGCCTGCAAGCGCGAGGCGGTGCTGGTCGCTGCCGCGGGTCGCTCGGTGGTCGATGCTCTGACCGCGCGAGTGAAGGGCGCGGTTGGAGCGGGCGGCCCGGCGCGAGTGTCGCTCGGCGAAGTGTCCGAGATGATCGATGTTGTGCGCTTGGGTCTTTCGGCCGGTCTTTCGTTTGATGCGGCGCTTGAGATTTTCTGCGCCAACCGCCGGTCAGTGCTGGCTCTTCGCCTTGAGCGCGCCTGCATGGCGTGGCAGGTGGGCGTGGGCACGCGTGAGGACGAGTTGTTGGCCGCCGCGCGCGACCTGGACGTGCGAGCGCTCGAGACCTTTGCCATCACGGTGGGGCAGGCGCTCGCCCTGGGTGCCCCACTTGCCGAGACGCTGGCCGCTCAAAGTCGCGAGATCCGTGCGGCTCATCGCGCCGCGGTCGAGCGCGAGATCGAGCGTGCGCCCGTCAAGCTGCTGATTCCCACCGGCACGCTCATCTTGCCGGCGTTGCTTCTGTCCATATTGGGCCCGCTGCTGGGAGCAGGCGGGATGATGTAGGGAGGAATACATGAACACGATGACTGACGCTGCTGGCAAGGTCCAGGGCTGGGCGTTTTGCCGGGCGGCACATGTTCGTCAGCGCGCTAAGGAACTATTGCAGGAGGAGAGTGCACAGGGTACCACCGAGTATGCCATCTTGGTCGGCGTGCTCGTGGTGATCGCGATTATCGCCATCGTCGCATTTAAGGGCAAGGTCCAAGATCTATGGAACGCTATCAGCGAGGGCATCAACAGCCTGTAGAGGGCGAGCGCCCCATCGGGGTGCTGCTGGTGTTTGCTTGCCTGACCGTGGCGATAGCGGCGGTGCTTTGGGGGCTTAACGCCGCGCGGCAGCAGCGTCCTGGGACCGCCTCCGATTTGGGCTCAGATTCGGCGGTGGCTTCTCAAAAAGATGAGATGCGAGATGCGGACGATTCGGATGTCGCTGTCACGGCGCAAACCTTTCTGCGGACGCTCGACAAGCGGTCTGGCACTGCGACGGATTCGCCTGAGGGCAACGCGATTGCGGTCCGGCTTGCATGGTCCGAGGACCGACCGATGACCGAAGCGGCGGCGGATATGCTGCGTTCCTATCGCGAGGTACCCACGGCGCAACTTGCTCTGAGCGGCTATCTCGACATCAAGGGAAACGTGTGGGGCGCCATCGTGCGCGACGGACGCGGCTGGGTCGATATGGTGACAATTGCCGCGGATGCTGGCGATGCTTCGTGTCGTCTGCGCGCCGTGCGCCTGAGCCCGCAGGCAACGGACTCAAAGGAGGGATCGTGAAATGCATGATGTCCTGCGTGAGGAATCTGCCCAGGCGACGGTCGAATACGCCATTGTCACGGTGGCGCTGTTATCGATCGTGCTGGCGATCGCGGGACTTTGGCGTGCCGGCACCGATGGGCGCTTGGCGGCGCTGGTTGAGCGGGCGGCATCCCATGGCGTCGCCTCGACGTCGGTTATCGACGCCGCTGCGGCCGCTAAGGACATCGCGTTGTATTGATGCCGCGCGCGAGGACCGGGCGCAGTCTACGGTCGAGGCCGCTTTTTTGCTGCCGACGTTTCTGACGCTCATCCTTCTCGCACTGCAACCGGTGTGTCTGCTCTATACGCGCGCGGTCATGGAGTCTGCCGCCGCCGAGACTGCGCGGCTCATGACCACGACGACGGAGGAGGACGACGATCTTAAGGAGTTCACCCGCCGCCGGCTTGCCGCAGTGCCCAACGTTTCGATCTTTCATGCCGGCGGGCCATTGTCGTGGGATATCGAGCTTGGCCGGGCCGGTGCGGGTGGCGTCTCGTCCGTGTCCGTTTCCGGCGAGGTCAAGCCGTTGCCTGTGATCGGTGCGTTTGCGCAGGCTATGGGTGGTACCGCCGAGGGCGGCTACGTTGAGCTCAAGGTCGATGTCTCGTATCAATCGCGTCCCGAATGGCTGGAGGGAGATTATGATTCGTGGATTGCTACATGGGATTAAGCGTTTCTGGTCTAGACGCGTTTTGACGCACCGTCCGAGCTGCCATCGCAAGCGAGGCGGCTTTATGGGTCGAGCCGGTGTCGATCTGTTTATCGAAGACGGCGCCTATACCACGCTTTCTTCTGCCGTGGTCATCCTAGTGGTGCTCACATTGTTGTTTTCGTCGACCGCGGCGATATGGAGCATGTCGCGTGCCGGGGATACCCAGGTGGCGGCTGATAGCGGCGCGCTGGCGGGTGCCAACGTAGTGTCGTCCTATCACACGGCTGCCACGGTGGTTGATGCGAGCATCTTGAGTCTGGGGCTGGCGGGGTTTGCCACGATCGGGACGGGCCTGGTCGCCATCCTCATCCCGGGTGCCGAGCCGGTTGCCGGCAATATGGTCGACACTGGGATTGAGATCATTAAAACGCGCAACAAGTTTGCCAAAAGCGCATCGGAAGGCTTACAGAAAATCGAGACGGCTCTGCCGTATCTGATCGCCGCGCGTGCCACGCAGGCGGTGTCGGCGCAGGATACCGATAGTGTGACCTATACCGGTACGGCGCTTGCCGTGCCCAGGACATCCGAGTCTGACTTCGCTGCGCTCAAAGGATCAGAGATCTCGACCGATACCATTAAAGACACATCAGATGATTTAGAGTGTGCGGCCGAGGAGCTGCGGAAGGCTTCTGAGGACACGGCGAAGGCTAAAGAGCGTGCTTGGCTGGCGGATTGTGGTGGGTCTGACAAGGGCTCGGTCGGCAGCTGTTCTTGCATGTGGGAGCGTGCGAAAAGCCTAACGGATCTCTCCGGTGTTCAAAATCCGCATTACTCATCGAGCGTTACGTGGGAGCCCCAAGTTGCCCTTGATCGCGCGAAGGACTACTACCATTGGCGTCTGACAAATGAGAAGCCCCACGGCTCGAGTGTCGAGATGAAGGCAGAGTCTGCGGCGCGTAAGGCGTTTTATACCTATGCGAGCGCGGAGGTCGATCGGGCACATATAACCGAGAACGGAGACAGGGTTTCCTCCTATATTCCGCTGCTGCCGCGCAACTCTGATGAGGTTCGGGCGACGGAACTCTATACCGATGCGGTGTGGCCGACGAGCGTGAACGATGACAAGGCGTATCTGCATTACGGGACGACCTGCCCTAACTATAAGAAAGGGACGCCGAGCGGGTTTGCTTCGGTTGCCGATTACGATGGACAGGATAAATGCAGCAAATGCCATTTTGGCGTTTTGTCGCTTGGTGCTGTTGCGGCGCCTTCAACCTCTATCGAAAACGGCTTCGAATATCACTTCGACGAGTTCAAAAAGGCCTTGGAGGAATACGTCAAATGTCGGAACAAAGAGCTTGAGCTCATGCGTCAGACCGAGGATGAGGCCGACCGTGCGGGCAATGCGTTTGACCAGGCCATTAAAGCGCTTTCGGGTGAGCGTCCACGTATCGCGCCGCCCGGTCGCAACGGCGTGGTTGCCTTTTCGGTTTCGGGTGCCATCTCGAGCTCCGATGAGCTCAACTCTTCGTTTAACACGGCAATCAGGCTTGGCGATCGCGGTGCCATCTCTGCCGCGGTGCTGGCGCCCGATGAGGCGACGGCGCAAAACAACGTGCTTTCGCGATTTTTCTCGACATTGAAGGAACGCTCGGGTGGCGTTGCCGGCGTACTCGATGGCGTCATGGATGTCTGGGGACGGCTGCTTGTGGGATACGGAGACATCCAAGGTTCGGCCGACGAACTTATGGACGAGATGATTAAAGGCCTAGGAGGGGACAGCGGCGCGTTGGGCTCCATTGCATCGTGGCTCGGCGATACCGTTTCGGCGTCCGTGGCGGCGCTGGGTTTGGAACCGTGCGACTTGCGCCTGCGAAAGCCGGTGCTGACTGATTCCGCCAACGTCATTAAGAGCCCGGGGTCTGACATTGCTGGCCTCTCTCAAGCGCAAGACAAACTGCGAAGTATTCCGTTGGGCGTGACCGATCCCAAGGCGCTTTGCGAGGCGTTGGAATATCAAGTCGAACGCACCATCAGCGGTACGGTGTTCACGCTTGCGGAGATTCCTCTGCCCGGCGGCGGCTCCATCCCGCTCACCGTCGATGTCGCCACGCTGGTTGGCGCTCTGGGCGGTGGGTCGTAATGAGTATCCGCATGCGTCTGCGCGAGGAGCGCGCCCAAGCGACGGTGGAGATGGCAGTGGTTACGCCCGTTTTGCTGGTGCTGGCACTCATTGTGTACAACGTCATGATCTTTGCCAGCGCTGTCGCGCGCTTCGACCGCGTGGTGCCCGACATCGTGTTGGCGCACGCCGTGGCGTCGGAGGGGGAGGGCGACGAAAGCTCTGTCGATGCCTCGGCGACGGTCCAGACTCAAATTCTGAATGCCATGGAAGGCTATGACTTGCAGATCGAAGTGTCAAGCGAGCAAGGCGCGGAGGCATCGGATGGTGGCCTGCTCTCCCTATCCGGTACGTTTAGGACCTACACCTGCACCATGCACTATGAGCCGTGGCCGACTTCTCTCAGCATCGCTGGCGTTCCGCTGGGGGCGCCGACAACGTTGTCGCACGAGCGCGCGGTGACGGTCGATCCATGGCGTCCGGGGGTGGTCATGTGACCGCGGTCTCGTCCTACATCGCCTACGCGCGGGCACTCAATAGGCTGGGCTGGACGCCGGCCGAGTTTGCGGTGGCGGAGTCGTTTGCCGTGCGCCTGCGCGGCATGCTGGGACGGTGTCCGGTTGCCGCCAACGGTCTGCCGCTCGTCATGGCATTTCCACGCTGCTCTTCGGTCCATACGTGTTTTATGGCCTATCCCATCGACATCGCCTTCATCGATCGCGACGGCAATATCCTCGCGCGCTACGAAAACGTACGTCCCTGGCGTATGTGCTCCTGCCCCGGCGCCTGGGCCGCACTAGAGCGCCTTTCAATCATTGTTTCGACCCCTGCTCTCCAACGCGTGCCGGCTTAAGAATTGGCGACAGCGGACTTTCGTCATACGAAATTGGGTAAGATGGAGGAGAAGATGCATGGATGTTGAGATCCATCCCAACGGTAAAAAGCACCTGACGGAAAAGCAGGTGCTTAGCGCTTGGCTTGCGGTTACTGAGTGCATTCGTCGCGAGTCGAAGGACGAGCCGCCGAGATGGCTTGCGATTGGATGGCTCCTAGACGGACGAAGCGTGGAGCTTGTCGCGGTCGAGCTTGTCCGTGGGTGGCTTATCATTCATGCCTTGTCTCCAGTCCAGAAGAATTTTTGGCAGGAGATTGAACGGGCTCGGCAAAGGGGTCGATGATGGGCAAGACGTATACGGCCGCTAATGGTCAGGTTGTAACGGATGAATTGATTGACGCGTGGTGCGAGTCGTACGAGCGCGGAGAGTTTCCGGATGGCGAACATACCGTTGGTGGGATCGTGCATGGACGGCCCCCGCTCTCAGGTGAGGGGACGGCAACGTTGTCGGTCAAGATTCCTCTGGGAATGAAGGAGGCCATTCGTCGACGGGCGGCTGCCGAGGGGATGACGCCAAGTGAGTTTGCCCGTGCGGCTCTGAGCGAAAAACTTCTTGCTGCCGGCTGATGCCTCTGACGTGCCGATTTAAAGAACCGAGGCTGTGCTCAAAAACTTTTTTGAAATTCTCGGTTGACCGGAACGCGTCCTTGGTTATACTAATCAAGCCTTGAAACAAGGCACACCTCAAATGGCTGGGTAGCTCAGTTGGTAGAGCAGAGGACTGAAAATCCTCGTGTCAGGGGTTCGATTCCCTTCCCCGCCACCTTGAATTGACTAGGACCTCTGTAAAGGGGTCCTTTTCTTTTATGTAGGGTTCTGCGGAAACTGCGTCCCAGAATAAGGGCTCAGAACGGGACACACTTTCCGCTTCGGGCCTGTCTGGGAAAGCGCGACCCGGAATGACGCGAAATTGCGGGTCGCGCTTTCCGGTTGGGCCTGCTAACGGAAAATGCGCCCCATTATTGAGCGATAGAACGGGACGCGCTTTCCGGTGCCTGCCTCCGGCGCGCGTACGCACCTTGTCGCACCATTCCGAGCCCGTCTGCTCCCAGACATTCCTCCCACTTTCGCGTCACTTTACAGACCGTTCGGTCGCCTGTCCGCACACGCGGGTATACTCAAAACGATACTTATCCTATGCAATACGATGCGGGTTCGACCTGCATGATCCGAAGGGGGCAGTGATGGAGAGGATACTCGGCGTTAATCTCTCTGGCTGGTTTATTCCCGAGCCTTGGGTGACCCCGTCGCTGTACGCGGCGACCGGTGCATCCAACGCGGCCGAGCTACAGGAGGCCATGGGTACCGCCGCCTATAACGAGCGCATGCGCCGCCATTACGAGACGTTTGTGAGCGAGGACGATTTTCGTCGCATGGCGCAGATCGGTCTCAATGCCGTGCGTCTGCCGGTGCCCTGGTATGCCTTTGGCTCACAGGAGTCCGATGCCTCCTACATATCGGTTGTCGATTACATCGACCGCGCGATTGAGTGGGCTGCCAAGTACGACATCCGCGTGCTGCTCGATCTGGCAACTGTGCCCGGTGGCCAGGGCGATTCCAACGATTCACCCACCACGCCGGAGGCTGTCGCCGAGTGGCATTCGTCCACCAACGGCCGTCATGTCGCACTCGACGTGCTTGAGCGCTTGGCCGATCGCTATGGCGAGGCCGAGAGCCTGCTGGGCATTGAGCTGCTGGACACGCCGCAGATGAGCGTTCGCAAGAGCCTCTTCACCATGACGGATGGCATTCCTGCTCACTACCTGCGCAATTTCTATCGCGATGCCTACGAGCTCGTCCGTTCGTATATGCCCGAGGATAAGATCGTCGTCTTCTCGTCGTCGGGGCATCCCAGTGAGTGGAAGCATTTTATGCGCGGCGCCAAGTACAAGAACGTCTACATGGACCTTCACCTGTACCATTACCGCGACGAGTATGCGCTCGACATCACGAGCCCCCGCGGGCTGACGACGGCGATTTCGCGTAACAAGCGCGAGCTTAAAGAAGCGATTTCGACAGGGTTCCCCGTGCTGGTGGGCGAATGGTCGGGTGCGGCGATCTTTGCCAACTCGTCGGTTACGCCCGAGGGCCGCAATGCCTACGAGCGCGTGTTTATCGCCAACCAGCTGGCTTCGTTTGCGCCGGCTGCCGGTTGGTTCTTCCAAACGTGGAAGACCGAGAAGCGCATTGCAGCATGGGACGCCCGCGCGGCGCTCGGTACGCTCGAGCGCGGCATGATTGAATAGGTTGATATGACGCAAAACAGCGCCCATACGGGCAAACTCTATGTGGTCGGCACGCCCATCGGCAACCTGGGTGACCTGTCCCCGCGCGTTGGCGAGGCCTTTGCCGCCGCCGATGCCATCTGCTGCGAGGACACACGCGTGACGTCAAAGCTGCTGATGCACCTGGGCATTTCCAAGCCGCTTGTCCGTTGCGACGAGAATGTGATCGCCAGCCGCGCCACCGGCCTGGTCGACCGTCTGCTGGCGGGGGAGACCCTCGCCTTTGCCTCGGACGCCGGCATGCCGAGCGTGTCCGATCCCGGCCAGGCGCTGGTCGAGGCGGCGCGTGAGGCCGATGTGCCCGTCGAAGTTATTCCCGGGCCCTCTGCTTGCGTCACGGCGCTTGTTTCGTCCGGCATTCCCTGCGAGCATTTTTTCTTCGAGGGCTTTTTGGGCCGAAAGCACGGCGACCGTGTGCGCCGTTTGCAGCGCCTTGCCGTGGTGCCCGGCGCACTCATCTTCTACGAGTCTCCACATCGCATCGTGGCGACGCTCGAGGCCGTGGCGGAGGTCTTTCCCCAGCGTGAGGTTGCCGTCTGCCGCGAACTCACCAAGCTGCACGAGGAGGTCTTGCGCGGGCCCGCTGACCAGCTTGCCGAGGAGCTGCGTGCTCGCGGCGAGGTAAAGGGCGAGATTGCGCTGGTCATCGCGCCACCGAGCGAGGATGAGGAGGCCGGCATCGCGCCGGTTGGCGCTGCGGTAGCGGATCCCGACGAGGCCCTGCGCGAGGATATCCGCACCGCGCTCGAGGAGGGGGAGCCCGCCTCTGCGGTGGCCAAGCGCCTGTCTCAGAAGTATTCGCGCCGCAAGCGCGATGTCTATGCCATGGTGCTCGATATGCAATAGATGGAGGATATCCAGCCCTTGCGCTAGAATCATCCCCTGTATGCAACGTTTTTCTGGAGGACAAACCCCATGGATCAAAGCAAGCCTTCGTTCTTTATCACGACGCCCATCTACTACGTCAACGCCGATCCGCACCTGGGCACGGCTTATTCCACCATCATCGCCGACGTTCAGGCTCGCTATCGCCGCTCCGCCGGCTATAACGTTAAGTTCCTGACCGGCATGGACGAGCACGGCGAGAAGGTCGCCGAGGCCGCAGCCAAGCACAACATGACGCCGCAGGAGTGGACCGACAGCCAAGCCCCGCACTTCAAAGAGCTTTGGAGCAAGCTCGAGATTTCCAACGACGACTTTATCCGCACCACCGAGCCGCGCCAGCATCATGCCGTGCAGTACCTGTGGGAGCGCATGAAGGAGTCCGGCTATCTGTATAAGGGCAGCTACGACGGTTGGTATTGCGTGCCCGACGAGACCTACTTCACCGATACGCAGGTTCAGAAGGGCGACGAGGAGTACGGCAGCGTTGGCCAGCATCTATGCCCCGACTGCCACCGTCCGCTTGAGCGCGTGCAGGAGGAGTCCTACTTCTTTAAGCTTTCCGCCTTCCAGGACAAACTGCTCAAGCTCTATGACGAGCACCCCGACTTTGTCGAGCCTGCGTTCCGCATGAACGAGGTACGTAGCTTTGTCGAAGGCGGCCTTAACGACCTTTCCGTGAGCCGCACGAGCTTTGACTGGGGCATTCAGGTCCCGTTTGACGAGGGTCACGTGACCTATGTGTGGTTCGATGCGCTGCTCAACTATATGACAGCCGTCGGCTACGGTGTCGACACCGACGAGGCCCGTGCCGAGCTGGCCTATCGCTGGCCCGCGCAGTTCCACATCGTGGGTAAGGACATCATCCGCTTCCACTGCGTCATTTGGCCCGCCATGCTCATGGCCATCGGCGAGGCCCTGCCCGAGCACGTCTTTGCCCACGGCTTCCTGACCGTGCGCAATGCCGAGACCGGCAAGGCCGAGAAGATGTCCAAGAGCCGCGGCAACGCCATCGCTCCGCAGGACGTTATCGACATGCTGGGCGTCGAGGGCTACCGCTACTACTTCATGACCGACGTGGTCCCCGGCACCGACGGCGCCATCAGCTTCGATCGCATGGAGCAGGTCTACAACGCCGATCTGGCCAACAGCTGGGGCAACCTCATCTCGCGCTCGCTCAACATGAGCGCAAAGTACTTTGACGGCTGCGCCCCGGCTAAACCGGCGTCTGCCGACGCGTTCGATAACCCGCTGGCAAAGATTGCCGACGGTTTGGTCGAGCGCTACATGGCCAAGATGGACGTGCTCGATTACGGTGGAGCCAAGGATGAGGTTATGGAGCTCATCCATGCCGCCAACCACTACATCGAGGACTCCGAGCCCTGGGCGCTTGCCAAGGACGAGGCCAAGGCTGACGAGCTGGCATTTGTGATCTACAACCTGCTCGAGGCCATCCGCATCGCCGCCCACCTGCTGATGCCGCTCATGCCCCAGACTTCTGTCGAGGCTCTGCGCCGCCTGTCCTGTGAGGGCGAGGCCGCGAGCGACGACCTCAAGGGCATTTGCACTTGGGGCCTGCTTGCCGGCGGTCAGCCCGTCGAGAAGGGCGATCCGCTGTTCCCGCGTCTGGCGTAGAGACCGCGCGCCATATCGGCAATTTGCTGTTTAGATGTAAGGGCATGGCCGCAACGGTCCATGCCCTTTTGTTCAAGACGCCGCCACCATGCTAAGGAGGCAACTATGACAACTTCGCCTTTGGCAAACCCCACGGCAACAAGGGAACTGCTAGAGGAGTTTGGCCTTGCGACCAAGCACCGCCTGGGCCAAAACTTCCTGATCGACAACCATGTGATCGAACGCATCTGTGAGCTCGCTGAGCTTGCAGGTGACGAGCGCGTACTCGAGGTGGGTCCGGGTTGCGGTACGCTGACGTTGGCCCTGCTGCAGGAGGCGGCGTGCGTTACGTCGATTGAGGCCGATCCTGAGCTTGAGCCGGTGCTCGATGCCCACGCCGCCGACTATGCCAACTTCCGCTTTATCATGGGCGATGCGCTCAAGGTGACGCCGGAGCAGATTGAGCAGGCCGCCGGTGGCGAACCCACGGTGTTTGTCGCGAATCTGCCCTATAACGTGGCGGCGACGATCATTTTGCAATTTTTTCAGACGATGCCGGCGCTCAAGCGCGCCGTCGTCATGGTGCAAAAGGAGGTTGCCGATCGCATTGCCGCAGTGCCGGGCAACAAGACCTATGGCGGCTATACGGCAAAGCTTGGCCTGTATGCGCAGGTGACGGGTCGCTTTGAGGTGCCGCCGCGTTGCTTTATGCCGGCGCCACACGTGGACTCGGCCGTCGTGCGTATCGACCGTGTTGACGGTGTGGTGCCCGAAGGACTCGAT
Organism: uncultured Collinsella sp.; assembly: GCA_958405565.1. Taxonomy (GTDB): domain Bacteria; phylum Actinomycetota; class Coriobacteriia; order Coriobacteriales; family Coriobacteriaceae; genus Collinsella. Next base: position 25,642 of record CATYEN010000018.1, read on the forward strand.
CGCGAATTTGTGGCCCGTGTGATTGACGCTGCATTTGCTCAGCGTCGCAAGACCATCCGCAATTCCATGAGCGCCAACGGCTTTGCCAAGGACGTGCTCGATGCCGCCTTTGAGGCTTGCGGTATCGCACCCACCACGCGCGCCGAGACGCTCGACGTCGCCGCCTTTGTGTGCCTGGCTCGGGAGCTTTCCCATGACGCTTAATGCCGAACGCGTGACGTTTACCAAGAAAAAGAAGACGGTTGCTTGTCCCGTGCCCTTGGCACCGCTTGCCGACACACATGCGCATCTGCTTTCGTTCTGGGGCAAGGATGTGCCCGAGACACTCGTGCGTGCCAAGGCGGCGGGCATCGACCTGTTGGTGACGGTCTTCGATCCCATTGCCGATAAGCGCAGCGTGACGGACTATAGCGATTGGCTGACGCGCGAGATTCTGCCGATGCAGGATATCCCGCAGGTTAAGTATCTTGCCGGTGTGCATCCGTATGGCGCTCCTGACTACACCGAGGACATTCATGCACAGGTTGTTGCCGCGCTCGACGACCCCTTATGCGTCGGTATTGGCGAGATCGGCCTGGACTACCACATGGACTATGACGACGACATCGCGCCGGCGCCTCACAGCGTGCAGATCGACTGCATGGCACGCCAACTCGAGGTCGCCGTGCGCCGCAACGTGCCGGTAGAGCTGCATCTGCGTCACGAAGACGCGGACGAGGGGCGTACCTCGCACGTGGATGCGTACAACGTGCTGCGCGAGGTGGGCGTGCCCCAGGCCGGCTGCGTGCTGCACTGCTTTGGTGAGGACCGCGCCACGATGGAGCGCTTTGTGGACCTGGGTTGCTACATCGCCTATGGCGGCGCGGCGACCTTTAAGCGTAACGACGAGGTTCGCGAGGCATTCGCGGCAACCCCGCTCGATCGCATTTTGTTCGAGACGGACTGCCCGTACATGGCGCCCGAACCCATCCGTGGCCTGGAATGCGAGCCTGCGATGATATCCATCACGGCAAATGCGCTGGTCAATGACCGTGTCGACCGTATGGGGGAGAGCGCCGAAGCAATCGCTCAAGCCGCTTGGGATAACGCCCGCAAACTTTTTCTATAAGCGGCTGCCAAGAGGCTGACAAAACTGGTCTATTACCTGATTTTTGCCTGTTCTTAAGCTTACGACGGGGCGTTTCTATTAATAAGTGCCTACGGTTCGCGTCATGTCCCCGCATCTTCGCGCAAGCATACGACAAGCGATTGTCGTTGATCGAAAAACGGCTTGTCCACAACCCTAATATCTACCACGTCATCGCCGGACGGGACAAACAGAACCCCCAGTCCCTCCGGTGCATTCTTGAGCTGTAAGGAGAAGATTGTGGCAGATATCAAGGACAAGCAAATTTCCCGTCGATCCTTCTTGGGTCTTTTTGGCGCAAGCGCTGTGACGCTCGGCCTCGGTCTCGTCGGTTGCGGCAGCGTCGCCGGTAAGGGTGGTGCGGCGACCGCTGGCTCGGATGCTGCTTCCATCGATAAACTCACTATGGTCTGGTTGCCCAATGAGTCCAGCTCCGAGTTCGACGCGGGCCGAGAGGAGTTTGGCAAAGTCCTCGAGAAGTATGCCGGCGTCAAGGTCGAGCTCATGACCACCACCGACTACAACGTTGCTATCGAGGCCATCGCTTCCGGCAAGGCCCAGCTGGCCAACATGGGTGCCGAGGGCTTCATTCAGGCGCAGAAGAAGAACAGCAAGGTGCTTCCTCTCGTGACCACCTCCGACACCGACGGCAAGCTCGACGGCGCTAAGTACTACAGCCGCATCTGCGTGCCCGAGGCCGAGATGAGCACCTATGCGGATAGCGCCGAGGAGACCGGCTATTCCATCAAGAACATCAAGGGCAAGCGTATGAGCTTTGTCTCCGCCACCTCCACCTCCGGCTTCAAGGTTCCCTGCAATGCCATCATGAAGGCGTTCCCGGACGATGTGAAGTCTGCCGACGAGCTTAGCACCCCGGGCTTCTTCTCCCAGGTGCTCTTTGGCAACTCCCACCCCGGTTCTGCCGTCAACTTGCTGCAGGGGGATGCCGACGTCGCCGCTTTTGACGATGTCGACGTCGACACCTACCTTGACGTTCCCGAGGGCGAGCGCGACGCCGTGAATGCTGCCGGTTCCGTCTACTCCGTCAAGGCCGACGCTCCCCAGCCCTTCGACCGCGTCCAGGGCAAGAAGTTCGGCATCATCCAGTCCACACCGGTCCTCAACGGTCCCATCGCCGTCAATACCGAGAAGGTTCCTCAGGAAATCATCGACAAGCTCGTCAAGGGACTGACCTCCAAGGAGACCTCTGAGGACGAGCTGCTCTTTGCCCCTGAGGATAAAGAGGACACCGGTGCCGTTTGGAGCTTGGGCGACACTGCTGGCTTCATTGCGGTCGAGGACTCCTGGTACGACCCCATTCGTGCGCTTGACTAATACATGTCCCTGCACGTGTGCGTGTAGATGAGCGGCATCGCGTAGACGATTCGCCGCTGCCAAAACGGGCCGGACGCGAATGTCTGCGTCCGGCCTCGACGTTGATGGGAGGGCATGGGAATGCCACAGAACGCACAGCCTCTTTTGCAGGTGAGCGGTTTGACCAAAAGCTATGAGGGCAAACGAGGGTCTCAAGAACAGCACCACGCGCTTTCGGGTGTGGATTTTACCTGCGGCGAGGGAGAGTTCGTTACGGTGATCGGCCCTTCGGGCGCCGGCAAGTCGACCTTTTTGCGCTGTATCAATCGCCTTATCGAGCCCACGGAGGGTTCGGTTGTTTTTAACGGCCAGGACATCACGCATCTGCGCCGCAACAAGCTGCGCGGCGTGCGCACGCAGATCGCCATGATCTTCCAGAACTACAATCTGGTGTATCGTCTCACGGCTATTCAAAACGTGCTGCATGGTCGCCTGGGCTACAAGGGGGCTGTGGCTGGATCGTTGGGCCTGTACAGCGAGGGTGAGAAACTCCGTGCGTTCGAGCTGCTTGACGAGGTTGGCCTGGGCGAGTTTGCCTATCGTCGCGCCGACCAGCTTTCGGGCGGCCAGAAGCAGCGCGTGGGTATTGCCCGTGCGCTCATTCAAGACCCGCGCATCATCCTGTGCGACGAGCCGATTGCGAGCCTTGACCCCAAAAGCAGCCGTGCTGTTATGGAACACCTGCGCCGCGTAACTCGTCAACATGGCATTACCTGTATCGTCAACCTGCATCAGGTGGATATGGCGCTTGAGTTCTCCGACCGTATCGTGGGCCTGCGTGCGGGCGAGAAGGTGTTCGAGGGCGCCCCTGCCGAGCTCACGCCCCAGACGATCGCCACCATTTACGGTGACGACGAAGAAGGCCGTATTTGCGTTCCTCTTGCCGAGCCGATCGTCGGCTCGGCGCTTGCATCCGTTGGTATGGCCTCTGCTGCTCCTTCTGGAGCCTTGCAATGAACGCGGGGGAGTGCGGCGCCATGTCCACAGGCTCTTTTAGCAATGTGAAAGCGGGGAAAGCCCCCGATTTGGGCTGGTTTAGACGGCGTCAGCTTCGCACGCTCGCAGCGGTCGCGGCCATTGTCTTGGTTGCCGAGGGGGCATCGCTTGTCAGCGACTTCAGCTTTGGATATGCCCTGGGTTCGGTACCTGCTGCTCTTGCATGGATGCTGCAGAACTTTTGCCCCACGGCATCGTCGTTGGGACAGCTGGGCATGATTGCCGCGCAGGTGGTTTCGACGGTGTTCGATTCCATCGCCGCTACGATGCTCGCGGCCTTGCTGGGTATCGTTCTTGCGGTACTGGGCTGCTCGAGCGTCGGTGTCGAAAATGGCATCGTGCGCGGTGTCATTCGCATCTTCGCTAATATCTTTCGCATTGTTCCCATGATCGCATGGGCGCTGCTGTTGCTCCTTTCGTTCAAGCAAAACGAGTTCACGGGCTTCCTCGCGCTCTTTTTGGCGACGTTTGGCCAGATCACGCGCTTTTTTCTGGACACGCTCGACGAAATTCCTTGCGGTCCCATCGAGGCGTTGCGCAGCTGCGGAGCAAGCTTTTGGCAGATTGTCTTTCAGGCGGGTCTGCCGCTTGCCGTGGCGGAGCTTATGAGCTGGACGCTCTATATGGTCGAGACCAATATTCGCGAGGCCACGTTGGTGGGCCTGCTTACCGGTACGGGTATCGGCTTTGCCTTTAACCTGTACTACGCGTCTTTTCGCTATGACTGCGCCGGCCTCGTGATTCTCGTGACCATTGTTTTGGTGCTCGTGGTCGAGGCGATTTCCAACGCAGCAAGAAGGTCGATGATCTAATGGATACTTTTGAGCTGACTCCCGCCACGGCCGGTGCGATCGAGCGTTCGCACGCTGGGCATATTCGTCTCGTGTCTCGCCGGGGGCGCAACTATTCTGTCGTACTTACGCTGGGCATTCTGTGCCTCTTGACGGTCATAACGTTTGTGCGTATGGATTTTGGCACGGTTGACCTTGACCGCGCTGTTGCCCAAACCTGGTCTGACTTTTGCGCCATGATGTTTCAGCCAGCGCTGGATCCGCCGCTTGGAGCCGCGCATTTTACGTGGTCAAAGGTTGCCGAGAGCACACTGGTGACCATCGCGGTCACCGTGCTGTGCACCATCATCTCGGCCATCATCTCGTTTTTCTTGGCGCTGGCGGCATCCGAGAACCTCTCGAGTCCACTTGTTTCCAACGTGGTTAAAGGGTTTGTTGCCGTTATTCGAGCGATCCCGACGATCCTGTGGGTGCTCGTTTTCACCGTGGCCATCGGCCTTGGATCCGAGGCAGCGGTGCTGGGGATTTCCTTCCACTCCATCGCCTACCTCACCAAGAGCTATTCCGAATCGTTCGAAGAAATCGATGTCAATGTGATCGAGGCGCTCTCCGCGAGTGGCGCGAGCTTCTGGCAGATCGTGTTCCAGGCTATCTGTCCGGCAACCATTACCAAGCTGCTCTCGTGGACATTCATTCGCTTTGAGATCAATTTCGCCAACGCGGTGGCCGTGGGCGCCTTCGCGGGCGCGGGCGGTATCGGCTTCCAGCTGTATCAGGCGGGCAACTACTACTACAACCTGCACGAAGTCGGCGTGATTGTCTACGTGTGCCTGGCGGTGTCCTTTGCGCTCGAATACATTTCGGTTCGCCTGCGCCGCCGCTACATCATCGATTCCGATAACTAAGGAAAGATTTGCATGCTAACAAGAAGAGAGAGAACCGAGGTTCTGGTTGAGGGCGGCCCTGCGCTTGCGCTCGAACTCGAGAGGCTGGTCGAGGCCGAGCTGTCGCCTGAAGATATCGTACCTGCGCATCAGGGGCTTGTGATGACTCAGGTGCGCGAGACGGCTCGCAATACCCGTTTTTACTTGACCGAGGTGCTTGTTACCGAGAGCCGCGTGCGCATTGGTGATGCTGATGGTCTGGGTGTGCTTATGGGAGCCGACGCCGCGCACGCTCGCGCGCTTGCGGTGATTGATGCCGCTTATGCAATGGATCCGGCGCCGGTCTGCCTGGCGGAACTTGAGCGCCGCGTCGAGGAGGCGCGTGCTGCCATGTTTGAGCGCACGGCTGCGCAGGATGCTCGCACCTATGTGTCGCGTGTCGAGTTCGATGAGATGTCTGGCCAGGACATGAGTGTTCAGGCGGTGGTCAAATGAACGAGCAGGATGAGGTTTTCGATCGCGACCCGTCCCTTGACGAGCGCGCCTTCGAGCTGCAGGGAACGTTTCGTACGGTTCTGGATTGCATGGCGCGCCCCGGCGAAGTTTGCCGCCTCTCCATTACGGACGCCTATGGGGCGGAGGCTGAGCGTTGCGGGCTATTCCCCGCGACGTTGATGCTGGCGGACATGCTGCTCGATAGCGGTACGACTTTTTGCATGGCGACTACGGGCTTTGTGCGCGCTGCCCGGCAGATTGCGAGCCGAACGCACGTGACTCCTGCGGCGCCGAGCGAAGCTGCGTGCGTGATCGTTCCGGAGGCTTTTCGGGATGAGGGCGCGGCGAGTGCAATCGCTGCGCTTACGGCAGGGACGCTTGAACAGCCGCATCGCGGCGCGACGGCTATCGTCGAGTGCTCGGTGCTCCTGGGGCTGGACGCGCAGGGTTTGCGCGTCGGCTCCGCTTCGCACGCGTGTGACAAGAGCTCCTGGGAGCTCACTGGCCCCGGCGTTGACGGCACTTCGCACTTCTCGTGCGATCGCGGCGACGTCTTGCGCTCGCGTATCGCGCGCCTGGACGAGTTCCCCTGCGGTATCGACTTGATGTTTGTGGACGGGTTTGGTCATATCGTTTCCGTTCCCCGTTCTAGCGCTTGCAGGGAGGTTGAATCATGGGATATGTAGCTGTCTCCGGTGGCGAACAGGCAATTGCCTCGTCGCTTGAGTTGCTTGAGTGCGAGCGTGTTGCGGGCGGCCGTGCGCTCGATCCTGCGCTCATCATCGAGAGCATGCCGCGCGCAGTCGAGCAGGTGCAGTCCGAGGGTTCCGTTTGGGCTCCCGAGGTTGCTGCGATTGCTCTCAAGCAGGCGTCGGGTTCTATCGAGGAAGCCGTCTTTTTGGTGCGCGCCTACCGTTCCACCCTCGAGCGCCTCTATACTTCGCGCGTGATCGATACGGGCGAGATGCGCGTTTCGCGTCGTATCTCCGCTGCGTTCAAGGATATCGAGGGCGGACAGATTCTGGGAGCAACACGCGATTACAGTCATCGCCTTATCAATTTTGATCTAAGCGAAGAGACCGACGCCGATGTTCGTGCCGCGCGTGCTGCCATCGATGAGCGTCTGGATGAAGCGTCCAAGGCATTTTACGCTGTGGCCGAGACCACGCCTCTCGACCGCGTTCCCAAGGTGTGCGATTACCTGCGCCAGATCGGTATGATCCGCCCCGTTGCTATCGATGACACCGAACCCGTCGATATCACCAAGACCCCGCTTTTCACGCCGGCGCCGCGCAGCGTTATCCTGCAGGCCCTCTCGCGTGGTCTCACACAGGCGGTTGTCGCCATCGGGTACGCTGCCATTCGAGGCTTTGGCATTTCCCATCCCACGGTGGGCGAGCTTCGCCGCGGCAGCGTGCCGGTGACGATTGATGCCCCCGGAACCGACCCCGCCCAGGCTTCTGCCGACGACGTGTACTATCTGGGGGCACTTCCGGTCTGTGAGGTCGAAAGCCTGATCGCCGACGACGAGGTGACCGAGACGGGCGAGCATGTGAACGCGCTCGATGTGGGTTACGGCCTCGTTACCGGCAGCGACGAGAGCAAGGCCATCGCCATGAGCGTCCTCGACCATTCGCTGCGCGTCGACGACGTTCGCTATCCCACGCAGGATCAGGAGTTCGTGCTCTATCACATCGACGGCGTGGAAGCCACGGGCTTTATCAGCCATCTTAAGCTGCCGCACTACGTGACGTTCCAGAGCAAGCTCGATGCAGCCCTGCGCTCTATGAATCATGCCGAGGGACAGAAGGAGGACGGTTCTCGTGCAGCGCAACTATAACTTTGCCTTTTTGGACGAGGGCTCCAAGCGCGAGATTCGCCGCGCCATCTTGAAGGCCGTCGCCATTCCCGGATACCAGGTGCCGTTTGCGAGCCGCGAGATGCCCATCGGCCGCGGATGGGGTACGGGTGGCCTGCAGGTCACGTTGTCGTGCATCGGCCCCGATGACGTGCTCAAGGTAATCGACCAGGGCTCGGACGCGAGCGTCAATGCCGTGTCCATTCGCAGCCTCGTGCATGAGACTACCGGCGTCGAGACCACTACGTCCACGGCGGACGCGACGCTCATCCAGAGCCGTCACCGTATCCCTGAGCGTCCGTTGCGGCGCGATCAACTCATGGTGCTGCAGGTTCCCACGCCAGAGCCCCTGCGCACCTACGAGGCGCGCGAAAGCGTAACGCGCCGTCTGCACGCCGAAGCTGAGTACACCGGTGCATATCTGGAGCTTTTTGAGCAGATTGTGCGCTATGGCTCCACGACCACCGGTGCCGACCATCCCGTGATGGTGCAGGATCGCTACGTTATGGCGCCGAGTCCCATTCCGCGTTTCGATAACCCCAAGCTCAACGATGCCGAGAATCTCTTTTTGTTTGGAGCGGGGCGCGAGAAGAAGATCTACGCCGTGCCGCCGCATACCAAGGTCGAATCGCTCGCCTTCGAAGACCATCCCTTTGTGCGTGAGGATTTTGAAGGCAAGCGCTGCTGCATCTGTGGGGCGACGGGTGTCTATATGACTCAAACCATCGATCCCGTTACGGGCAAGAAGGCGTGGCAGTGCTCCGATACCGATTATTGCGCAGAGCGTCTCGAGGAGGGCGGAAGTGATGAGTAAAGGCACGACGATGCTTCCCGCTACGGTTCATCATGAATTTAAGGATGAGGCTCCGGTTTTGTCCGTTCGCCATCTGGCCAAGCGCTTTGGCGCGGGCTGCGACTACTGTCGCGACCCGCATGCCCAACTCGAGCGCAACATCTGCCCCGTGTGCGGCACGGTGCACGCGGTACGCGACATCTCGCTCGAGGTGCATCGCGGCGAGATTTTGGGCATCGTGGGCGAGTCCGGCTCGGGTAAGTCGACGCTCATGCAGTGCCTCTATTTCGACCAGGAGCCCACGGCGGGCGACATGCGCGTTGCCGCATACGACGAGGGCCGGGGCAACTGCTTTGACCTTTCGCGTCAGCAAAAACGCCTTATCCGCGACGAGATCTTCGGCATGGTCTACCAAAATCCCTACCTGGGCCTGCGCATGAACTTCTCGAGCCTTTCCAATATCGCCGAGAAGCAGATCGCTGCCGGTATCCGAGACGTTTCCTCCATGGTCGATCGCGGTCGCGAGCTGCTCGATCGCGTGAACATCCCCTTGCGGCGTGAACAGGATCCGCCGCGCGCGTTTTCGGGCGGTATGCAGCAGCGCGTGCAGATTGCCAAGGCACTTTCCAACCGTCCTCCGCTGCTGTTCTTGGATGAGGTCACCACCGGTTTGGACCTTTCGGTTCAGGCGCGCGTGCTCGACCTGATTTTGTCGCTGCGACGTGACCTGGGGGTGTCGATGGTCGTGGTGAGCCATGACTTAGGCGTGATTCGCCTGCTTGCCGACCGCACTATCGTCATGCTTGACGGGCAGGTTATCGAGCATGGCCTGACCGACCAGATCATGCAGGACCCGCAACACGCTTACACCCAAGAACTCGTCTATTCGCTTCTTTAGGAGGCTCGCCGATGTACGTCATCCGCAACGGAATCATTGTTCAACCCGACCGCCTGCTCTTTGGCTACGAGCTTGTGGTCGAAGACGACAGGATCGCCGCAATTCAGCGCCAAGGCAAATTCGATGCGACCGCCGCGGGAGCCGGCGTTATCGACGCTCATGGTGGCTATGTCACGCCTGGTCTTGTGGATATCCATTCCGACTATATCGAGACCGTTATCTCGCCGCGCCCGACGGTGCTCATGGACTTCTCGACGGCATTGTTCGAGGCCGAGCGTGAGCTCATCGCCCATGGCATCACCACAATGTATCACTCGCTTTCGGCATATGCGCAGGACATCATGGATGCCAAGCCGGTCCGGCGCTGGGAGAACACCGAGAAAATCATGGCGCTTATCGCCGGCTGCAAACGCACCGAGGGGCGAAACGCCCATCTGATTCGTCATCGCCTGCACCTGCGTCTTGAGGTCGATAACGTCAATCTGGTTGAGCAAGTTGAGGGGCATTTGCGCTCGGGCGAGGTGGACGAGCTTTCATTTATGGACCACACTCCCGGCCAGGGTCAATATCGCGATATCGAGATCTGGCGCAAGAGCGTTCGTGGCGATCATGAGCTGAGTGATGAAGAAGCGGCACAGATCGTTGCCGCTCAGCAGGCGGCGCCCAAGCTTTCCTTTGAGCAGCTCAAATATCTTGCCGATGTTGCCTGCGAAAACGGCATTGCGCTGGCGAGCCACGATGACGATTCGGTCGAGCATCTGGACCTTATGCGTGAGCTCGGCTGCACGATCTCTGAGTTCCCGGTGAGTTTAGAGGTGGCGCGCGCTGCTCGCGAGCGTGGCATGTCGACCGTCATGGGAACACCCAACATCTTGCTGGGAAAGAGCCATTCGGGCAATCTTTCGGCGCGCGACGCCGTGTCCAACGGAGTGGCGAGCGTGCTGTGCTCCGATTACTATCCCACGGCAATGCTGCAGAGCGCCTTTGCCCTGCACCATGATTTCAAGCTGCCGCTTGAAGAGGCGTTTGCCATGCTCACCATCAACCCGGCGCGCGCCGTGCATGCCGACGACCAGATTGGCAGTCTGGAAGAGGGCAAGAAAGCCGATATTCTGGTCATTCGTGAGGTTGAGGAAGGCCAGCGCACCTATCCCGTGATCACGGCGACGCTGGTGGATGGCCGTGTGGTTTCGCGCATGTGGTATCCGGCGCTGCCGAGCATGTCTGCCCGTTTTGCCACCGATGCCGCGACGATCGCCGAGACCGCCGACCACGTGCCGGCAGCCGTGGTGGATACGGATGGATCGGAGGACAAGTAATGGGCGATTCAATCGAATCCTTTCAGCCTGATGCATGTCCACTCCTTGCGATCGAGGATCTTTCCAAGGGCTTTACCCTGCATACCGCCGACCGTCGCGTGCGCGGCTGTGAGCATATCTCGCTGAGCGTGCTGCCGGGCGAGTTCGTGGGCGTTACCGGCCGCTCGGGCTCGGGTAAATCAACGATTCTCAAGTGCATCTATCGTACGAATCTGCCGGAAAGCGGCCACATCGTGTACGATTCCGAGGCCTTTGGCCCGGTCGACCTTGTCACGCTCGATGAGCGTCGTGTGATCTATCTGCGCAACTACGAGATTGGCTATGTCTCCCAGTTCCTCGATGCCGTGCCACGTACCACGGCCCGTGAAATCGTGCGCGCGAGTGCCGCCGAGGCGTTTGCCGATGAAGATGCGATTGAGGAGGAGACGACGCGTATGCTCGAGCATTTCGACTTCCCCAAGCCCCTGTGGGACCTGTATCCCAATACGTTCTCGGGTGGTGAGAAGCTCAGACTCAACATCGCGCGTGCTATGGTGCGTCGTCCACGTCTATTACTGTTGGACGAGCCGACTGCCAGCCTCGATAACGCGAGCAAGGTCAGAGTCCGCGATTTGATTGAGCAACTCAAGGCCGGAGGTACTACGATGCTGGGGATCTTCCATGATTTGGAGTTTATGGAAGGCGTTTGCGATCGTGAGTACAACATGCAGATTGGTGGGTTTGTCCAGGCATAGGAGGGACGGATGCAAGAACATAGATCCGTGCAGGGGTCATTTGATCTGCATATGCATTCAGTTTATTCCGATGGTTCTCAATCGGTGCAGACATTGATTACCGAGGCTCGTGAGCGGGGTCTTTCGGGTATTGCCGTTACCGATCACGACAGTTTGCGCCAGCTGTCGTCCGTACGCGCCGAAGCCCGCAAGATGGGTTTTCCCGTGATTGCGGGTGTTGAAGCTTCTTGCATTGACGCGGAAACCGGACGCAAGATCCATATTCTTTGCTACGGTCTCGCGGCTACGGCGGATGAATCTGGTCCGCTTGAGCTCTTGGTAAACGAAACGCTTGCCCGCCGTACTGCCAACACTCTGTGGCAGGCATGGACGCTCGAGCGTACAGGGATAGCCCCCTGCGGGCGAAAAGCATCGGTGGCTGACGTGGTCGAAGTCTCGCGGGCAAGCACTGGTGTCTACAAACAGCACGTCATGCAGGCGCTTACGGGGTTGGGCTATCGCGATGGCGAATATCAGCGCGTGTATCGTCGGTTATTTAAAAACGGCGGTATTGCCGAGCGTGACATTTCCTATCCCGACGCACTTGCAATTGTGCGGGCTGCTCGCGAACAGGGCGGCGTGCCCGTGCTCGCACATCCCCAGCAGATGGACTCGTGGGGGGCTATCCCCGCACTTGTTAAGGCGGGTCTGATGGGCATCGAGGCGTTTCATCCCGATAACGATGCTGTTGCGACCGAAGAGGCCTTTAGACTTGCACGACAGTACGGAATCTTGTGCACCGGCGGTAGCGATTACCATGGGCGCTATGGCGCCCCCGAGTGCGTCGGGGCTTGTTTCATCACGCCGGATGAAGCCGGCGAGTCCGTTGCGCAGCTGTTCGACCAAGAACGCCTGCTTGCTTAGGGGGTCCAAAGATGACAGTTCGAACGGCGACTGTTGCCGATTCCGACGCGGTGTACGAGCTCATGTGCCAGCTTGAGGACACTCGATTTGACCGATTGACGTTCTGTAGGCGTTTTGGCTGGCAGCTTGCCCGTCAACCATTTTTCGCTTTTGTGCTCGAGGAGGATGACGTTGTCGGGTTTGTGAACGTGCGCGTCGAGCGGCAGCTTCACCATGAACACCCCGTGGCCGAGATTTGCGAGCTCGTGGTTGACAAGGGATACCGTGGTGGTGGACGCGGGACACTGCTGCTTGAGAGAGCCATTGCGTGTGCACGAGAGCAGGGATGCGAGGTTATCGAGGTGACCTCAAATGCCGCACGGTTGGATGCTCACCGGTTTTACGAGAATCACGGCATGAAGAGGACGCATACTAAATTCATGATGGGGCTGTGAGAACCCTTAAATGTATGTGCAATAACGCTTGCCAACTTTTTCAAAAATAGTTCTTGCGTTCGCGCTGGCGCTCCGTTATTCTAATTCCTGCACGCGGGCGTGGCGGAATTGGCAGACGCGTACGGTTCAGGTCCGTATGGGGGCAACCCCATGAAGGTTCAAGTCCTTTCGCCCGCACCATTAAATGAAAGAGCTCCCAGCAATGGGAGCTTTTTTGTTATGGGCCCATCGCAGGGACTTGAACCTGCGAAGGAGCGAGCGTTAAGAAAACGCGGAGCGTTTTTAGCGAGCTGGCGAGGACGCCGGCAGGCGGCCGAAGCCGGTGCGGATCCGCGAAGCGGATACGCGGACGTCCTTTCGCCCGCACCATTAAATGAAAGAGCTCCCAGCAATGGGAGCTTTTTTG